>JAHECP010000092.1 GCA_024641665.1 Acidobacteriota bacterium | reverse complement strand
GGCGTACCACGCGCGGCGGTCCTCGATCCGCGCGTGGCGCACGACGAGCCAGCCGAACGCGGCGAACCCCGCGGCCGCGCCCGTCCACAAGAGCGCCGAGTCCGTGAGCCGGCCGCCGATCGCCGTGGCCGCCAGCGCCGCCCCGGCGAGGAACGTGATCAGGCGCAGGTTGGAGACGGCGCGCGAGCGCGCGGCCTCCTCGTCGCGGCGCGCGGCCGAGGCCGCCTCGCGTGCGCGGTACAGGGCCGACGCCTCGTCTTCGGTCGCGGGTCTCGAGGGAGGCGGATCGGGTGGCACGTCGTGGCTCGCGCTCGTGCCCTGATTCTACCCGAGCCCCGCCGCCCCAGCGCGCGTTCATCGAGTGGCTGAAGCAGGCGATCCGACCCATGGCTCACGGCTCACGGCTTAAGGGTAGCGGCTCACGGCTCACGGCGGACGGGACTGGGGGCTGGGGACTGGGGGCTCTGGGCTGAGCAACCGCTGCGGCGCGTCCTCCGTCTAACGACCCGGGAGGGCGGCATGACCACGCTTCGGGACGATCTCCGCTTTGCGATCCGGCGTCTGGTGCAGCAGCCGGGCTTCGCCGCGGTCACCATCCTCACGCTGGCCCTGGGGCTGGGCGCCAACACGGCCGTCTTCACGCTGGTCCACGCGCTCATGCTGCGGTCGCTGCCGGTCGCGCACCCCGAGGCGCTCTACCGGCTCGGCGACGACAACAACTGCTGCGTGAACTCCGGCCTGCAGGGCGACTACTCGCTGTTCTCGTACCGCCTGTACGAGCACCTGCGCGACGCGCTGCCCGAGTTCTCCGAGCTGGCGGGGTTCCAGGCCCGCACGATGCCCCTCGGCGTCCGGCGAAGCGGCGCCGCTCTGCCCGATTCGCTGCCCGGCCAGTTCGTCACGGCCAACTACTTCACGATGTTCGGCGTCCAGCCGGCGGTTGGGCGCCTGCTGCGACCGGGGGACGACGACCCGGGCGCGGCGCCGGTGGCTGTGATGAGCGCGCGCGCGTGGGCGCTGCGCTACGCGCGGGATCCATCGGTCGTCGGCGCGACCTTCATCATCAACGGACGGCCCATGACCATCGTCGGCGTCGCCGCCGAGGGCTTCTTCGGTGACACCGTGCGCCCCGACCCGCCGGCGATCTGGATCCCGATCGGCCAGGAGCCGTCGATGCAGGGCGCCGGCTCGCTCGTCAATCGGCCGGACACGGACTGGCTGTACGCCATCGGCCGGCTCGCGCCGGATGCCCGGCCCGAGGAGGTGTCCGCGCGCGCCACGACGGTGCTGCGGCAGTGGCTGACGGCCCAGGCGTTCGTGCGCGAGGCCGACCGCGGCGACATCGCGCGGCAGCGGATCCCGGTGGCGCCGGCCGGCGGCGGCGTCGCGCTGATGCGGATCGAGTTCTCGCGGTCGCTGGCCATCCTGTTCGTGACCTCGGCACTCGTCCTGCTCGTCGCGTGCGCCAACCTGGCGAACCTGCTCCTCGCGCGCGCCGACCGCGGCCAGGCGGCGATTCGCGTCGCGCTCGGCGCGCCGGCCGTCCGGTTGATGCGCCAGTCGCTGACCGAAGGCATCCTGCTGGCGCTCGTCGGCGGGCTCGCGGGCCTCGCCGTGGCCACCGCGGGCACGCGCGGGCTCATCGCGCTCGCGTTCCCGGGCGCGACCTTCGTGCCCGTCGACGCGGCGCCGTCACCCGCGGTCCTGCTCTTCGCGCTGGCGCTGGCCGTCGTCACGGGAGCCGTCTTCACGGCGGCGCCGGCCTGGGCGATGGCGCGCACCCGGCCGCTCGCGGCGCTGCACGGCGTCGGCCGCGACGGGCAGCAGCGGTCCTTCGTCCCCGCGCGCACGCTCGTCGTGGTGCAGGTGGCGCTGTCGCTCGTCCTCCTGGCGAGCGCGGGTCTGCTCGCCACCAGCCTGGGCAACCTGCAGCGGCAGCCGCTCGGCTTCGAGCCGGCCCGTCGCCTGGTGGTCCACATCGAGCCGCCGGCTCTCGCGGGCGAGCCGGAGGCGCTGGCGAGCCTGTACGCGCGGGTCCGGGAGCGCCTGCTGCGGGTTCCCGGCATCGACCGCGCCAGCTACGCCCTCTACAGCCCGATGGAGGGCAACAACTGGTCGTCGGGCATCAGCATCAGCGGCCGGCCGGCCGACCCGGAGCGACGCGACGGGTCGTCCTGGAACCGGGTCGGCCCGGAGTACTTCGACACGCTGGGCACGCGCGTGGTGCGGGGCCGGCCGATCGACGAGCACGACACGGCGGCGGCCAGGCACGTGGCGGTCGTCAACGAGGCGTTCGTGCGGCGGTTCTTCGAGTCGGCCGACCCCATCGGGCAGCGGCTCGGCATCGGCGGCCCCGACCACAGCGGCGACTTCGAGATCGTGGGCGTGACCGAGGACGTGAAGTACAGCGGCGCCAACCGGCCCGTGCGGCCGATGCTCTTCCTGCCGGCCTTCCAGACCGTGGCCTACGAGACCGCCGGGATGCGCACCGTGCAGGCGCGATCCATGCTGCTGGGGACACTCGTCGTGCGCACCGCACCCGGCGCCCGTAACCTGGAGGAGGCGATCCGCCAGGCCCTCGCCGCCGTGGACCCGGACCTGACCGTGATCAGGGTGGTGACGCTGGCGAGCCAGGTGAGCGAGAACTTCAGCCTCGACCGGCTGATGGCGCGCCTCATGTCGTTCTACGGCCTGCTCGCGCTGGCCCTCGCGTCGCTCGGGCTCTACGGCGTCACCGCACACGCGGTGGCCCGGCGCGCGCGCGAGATCGGCGTGCGCATGGCGCTCGGCGCCGACCGCGCGCGCATCGTGCGGACGATGATCGCGGGCCCGCTCGCGCAGACCGGCCTCGGTCTCGCGATCGGCATACCGCTGACGCTCGCGGCCGGCCGCGCCCTCGGCGCACAACTGTACGGCGTCGGCGGCTACGACCCGGTGATCCTCGGCGCCGCGGTCTCGGTCCTCGTCGCGAGCGCGATGCTGGCCGCCGCGCTGCCCGCGCGCCGGGCAGCGTCGGTCGACCCGGCGCGCGTGCTCAGGGGTGAGTGAGCAGAACTCCGGAATGCTGAATGTCGAATGCTGAATGTCGAAGGGTCCGGTTCACTTCGACATTCGACATTCCAAATTCGACATTCGGAACGATCAGTAGCGCCAGCTCCTGACGTCCGCGCCCTTCGGCGCCGTCGCCAGGATGCGCTTCGCCATCTCGGGCAGCACGCGCTCCTCGACGCGCTGCCCCGGATACTCCGGCATCCCCGCGTAGCAGTGCGGCTCGCGCTTCCCGATGTCGAACGTCCCGGCGTAGTACGGGTCCTTCGTGCTCTCGAGGAACGCCTGCAGCTGGAACGCCGCTTCCTCCAGGTAGTACGTGTCGGTGTCGCCGACGTAGAGGTGCAGCTTCCCGACCAACTTCGGCCCGAGCGTCTTCCAGTCGCGCTCGAGGATGTAGCGCAGGTCGTAGTGGTCGCGCCAGTAGCTCGTCACGCTCTTGTCGATGACGCCGGTCCACTTGTCGTACAGCAGCTTCGGATAGCTGTCGTCGCCGACCGGCCCGAAGGTGGCCATGAAGATGTCCATCTGGTCGCCGGACCGGCCGTGCGAGCCCAGCACCGCCTCGTAGTGGCTCGCGTCCCGCTGCGACATCATCACCTGGTCGTCGGTCTGCCTCGCCCACGGCCGCACCGCCGACCTCTTCCACTCGCTGTTCGGGTGGAAGGCGTTGTCGTCCTCATAGATGTTCACGAGCTGGAAGTGGCGGAAGTCCACCGGGTCGGGGCAGAACGTCCACGTGCCGTTGAAGAGGTCCGGGTAGAACACCTGCCAGGCCAGCGACTCCCACCCGCCGGTCGACCCGCCGTACACCACGCGCGCCCACGGCTCGCCGATCGCCCGGAACTGCTTCTCGATGCGCGGGATGAACTCCTGCGTCAACGCGTCGCCATACGGTCCGTTGTTCTCCGAGTTCACGGCGTACGAGTCGTCGTAGAACGGCGTGGGATGCTGGATCAGCACGAGGATGAAGCGCGGGAGCTTGCCCGACGTCCAGTCCTGGTAGAAGCGATACCCGGCCTCGGCGTAGTCGCGGTCCCGCCCGGGCAGCTCGGGCCCGGGCGGCGTCTCGCGGAAGCCGGAGAACGTGCGCGGGAAGTGCCCCTGGTCGTACGCGATCGGGTAGCGCGCGCCCGGGTGCTCGTCGAACCCCTCGGGCAGCACGACGATGGCGCCGAGCTCGATGTCGGTACCCCACCACTTGCTGAGGATCTCGCTCCTGAACTTGACGTGCTTGACGTACTTCGTGTCCTTCGGCGCCTCGATCGGCGGGATCTTCTCGGTCAGGCTGATCCGGATCGGCGCCGAGGCGGCCGGGTCGATGTGCACCTGCCGGGGCGCGCTCATCAGGTTGCCCGGCGATCGGTTCCAGTGCTGGCCCTCCCACCGGTCCATGTGCGCCTTGATGGTGTGGCCGTCGGCGCGGTGGAAGGTCGTGTAGACGTTGAGGACGACCTGCACCGTGTAGTCGCCCGCCGGCAGCTGGTCGGCGCTCTCCACCGGCCACCCGCGCGTCGTCCCGTCGATGGTGGCCGGCTGGTCGGGGCGCAGGCCCTCGACATCGACGCCGAAGAGCGGCTGCGACGCCGGGCTCGCGCCCACCTGGAGCCGGGGCTCCCGGTCCGTGTGCTTCGTCACGACCAGCAGCAGGCGGCCGTCGAGCGGGCCGGCGTCGAGCGACGCGGGATACGAGATCTCGAAGCGCACGCCGGGACGCGACGGCGCGCACGCCGCAAAGAGCGCGGCCAGCGCGACGGCGCTCGCCAGGCCGGCGACCAGTGGGGATCGAAGACGGAACGGCATGGACGGCAAGGAGGCCTCCTTCTGCATCGGATGGCGCATCCTGTGTCAGAAGGAGGACGTAGTCAAGCGGTCAGAGGTCAGGCGTCAGCCGTCAGGCTGCGGGCTCACTGACCGCTGCCCCCTGACCGCCTTGGCCCGCCGAAGCGCGCAGCGCGAAGGCGGCTGACCCCTGTCTACCGTCCCCCGTCGGCGTACTTGACCGAGCAGCCGTAGGGGCGCGAGGTGGGCGTCGTGACGGGCTTGCCCGCCATCGCCTCGGTCAGCGCCTGCGACACGTAGTTGGTCGCGCCCGCGATGTCGGCCAGGTCGGCCGTCGGCTTGTCGTCGATCGCCCCGTTGTAGATGAGAACGCCCTTCGGGTCGATGATGAACATCTGCGGCGACGTCTTGGCCTCGTAGAGGTGGCCGAGGTCGCCCTTCGGGTCGAGCAGCACCGCCGTCGGGGCGCCGCCCTTCTCCTTCATGTACGCCTGCGACTCCTCGGGGGTCACGTAGCCCTGCTTGCCGGGGGCCGACGAGATCACGGTCAGCCAGACCACGCCCTTCGCGGTCCACTCCTTCTGCAGCTGCTGCATGTGCCCGCTGTCGTAGTACTTCTTCACGTAGGGGCAGCCGTTGTTGTGCCATTCGAGCACCACGAACTTGCCCGCGTAGTCGGCCAGGCTGTGGGTCACGCCGCGGTCGTCGGTGGCGGTGAAGGCCGGCGCCGGCTCGCCCACGATGGCCGCGGCGTACGCGGTCAGCGCGCCGGTGGCGAGGGCCGCGGCGATGATGAACGTCCAGGCTCTCGTTCGCATCGGTGACTCCTTCCTCTCCCGGGGGGCTTCGCCCCGCCGGGCCCCCCTACACGCTCACTTGCGGGGACCCCTTGAGCCCCGCGCCGTTCGCGTGGGGCCCTCGCTCACGCTCGGGCCTTGGTGTTCTCTCCCGGGGGGCTTCCCCCCTCCGCGTCAGCGCGCGGCCGGCGACACCGGCACGCGCACGGTATAGGCGCGATCGGGCGGCAGCACGACGACCGCGTTCAGCACGGCGGGCGGCTTCGCCATCTGGTCGGAGGCCCGCAGCCGGAACTCGATGCCCGAGGCGAGCGGCGTCACCGTCTGCGGCGCCGAGTCGTCGATGCGGCTCTCGTCGATCGGGAAGAACGTCCCCGTCGCCTCGCGGCGGCCGGTCTCGATCGTCACGCGGAACTCGCGCCCCGCGAGCGTCGCGTGCGCCTTCCAGGACGAAGGCGCCGGCTGCGGCAGGCGCGCCCGCGCGGCGTCGAAGAGCGGCGCGTCGCCGGAGGCCTCGCCGCGATCGACGGCCACGGGCAGCGCCAGCGACACACGGGCCCGGCCCGGCATGCACACGTCCTTGCAGATGAGGTACTTCACCGCGGCGGCCAGGGTCACGATCTTCCCGGGCGCCGCGTCCGAGGGCACCTGCACCGTCACCGGCAGCAGGACGCTCCCTTCGTAGCCGTAGTTCACCAGGCCGGACGCCTCGATCCGCTGCGGCACGGGCCACTCGAAGGCGCCCGCCGTGTACCCGGCCGGCAGGTCCCACGTGACCGTCGGGGCCGCGCCCGAGTCCCCCGGGTTGCGCCAGTAGATGTGCCAGCCCGGGTCCATCCGGAAGCGCAGGCCGACCACCGCCCCGTGACCCGGGCGCAGGACGGTCCGCTCGGCGAGCAGGCTCAGCTGCGCGTGGACGGGGGCCTCGGGCGCCCCGAATTGCGGCGCCGGCGCGCCGGGCGAGGATGTGAACAGCAGAGACAGCAACAGCGGCAACATCATGCGATCAAGTATGACTTACGACCCGCACCGGGCGCACGTTACAGACCCCCGGGACCGGAAACCGGCCGCGCCGGTCTCGCCCGTGCCGCGAGGGTCGGCGGCCTGACCAAGAGATCATCTTTGTGAGTCGGATGGACTCGATCTCCCAACTGTTGGTTCGAAATCGCACAGGGGCGAAGCGGAAAGTGGCTGTTCAGATAGATGATCTACTGGTAGACTCGCGTCATGCCGAGTCGAGGCACCGCGCCGCTTCAGGGCGAGCTGCTCCAGGGCACGCTCGACCTGCTCATCCTCAAGACGCTGGCCCTCGGGCCCGCGCACGGCCACACGATCGCCTATGCCATCGAGCGCGGCTCGGACGACGTGCTGCAGGTCGAGCACGGCTCGCTCTACCCTGCGCTCCATCGCCTCGAGGACCGCGGCTGGATCGCCTCGTTCTGGGGCACGTCCGAGAACAACCGCCGCGCCCGCTACTACCGGCTGACGCCGGCGGGCCGTCGCCAGCTCGTCCAGCAGACCTCCCGCTGGGACGAGCTCGTCGCGGCCATCAACCGCATCCTGCGGCCGACGACCGGCTGACGATCCGAGGAGCGCCATGGGCTGGACCCGGTTCCTGCGCCGCGCCCGGTGGGACGACGAGCGGGCCCGCGAGCTGGAGTCGTACCTCGAGATCGAAACCGACGCCAACCTCGCGCGCGGCATGACACCGGCCGACGCGCGCGCCGCCGCGCACCGCAAGCTCGACAACGTCACGCTCGTCCGCGAGGAAATCTACCGGATGAACTCGCTCACCTTCGTCGAGACCCTCTGGCAGGACCTGCGCTACGGCGCGCGGCTGCTGCGCCTCAACCCGGGCTTCGCCCTCGTGGCGCTCCTCTCGCTCGCGTTGGGCATCGGCGCCAACACCGCGATCTTCCAGGCCGTGGACGCCGTGCGGCTGCGCACGCTCCCGGTCAAGGATCCGAATGGCCTCGTCGCCGTGCGCATTGGCGTGGCCAAGGGCGGCCGGACCGGCAGTTTCACCGGCAACTATCCGCGGCTCACCTACGCGCAGTGGCAGGAAATCCGCGCCAGCCAGCAGGCGTTCGCGAGCCTCTTCGCCTGGGGCACGACGGAGTTCAACCTGGCCGAGGGCGGGGAATCCCGGTTCGCGCGTGGCTTGTGGGTGAGCGGCGACTACTTCTCCACCCTCGGCGTGCAGCCGGCGGTGGGACGTCTGCTGACGTCCGCCGACGACGACCCCCGGGCCTGCGACCCGCCGGCCGCCGTCATCAGCTATCCTTTCTGGCAGGCCGAGTTCGGCGGCGACGCGTCGGCGGTCGGCCGCGCTCTGCGGCTCGACGGGCACCTGGTCACCATTGCGGGCGTGGCCCCGCGCGGGTTCTTCGGCCTCGACGTCGGGCGCAGCTTCGACGTCGCCGTGCCCCTGTGCGCGCAGGCGGCCATTCGACCCGGGGAGCGCGCGCTCGACCGGCGGGACGTCTGGTGGCTCGCGGCGTTCGGCCGGTTGAAGCCGGGCTGGACGATCGATCGCGCAACGGCGCACCTCACCGCCCTCTCGCCGGGCATCTTCGAGGCGACCGTGCCACCGACCTACCGGCCGCAGGACGTGAAGGGCTACCTCGCCTTCCAGCTTCAGGCGTTCCCGGCGAGCACGGGCGTGTCGAGCTTGCGCACGGAGTACGGCACGTCGCTCTGGTTGCTGCTCTCGATCGCGGGCCTGGTGCTGCTCATCGCGTGCGCGAATCTCGCGAACCTCATGCTCGCGCGCGCGAGCGCGCGCGGCCGCGAGATCGCCATCCGCCTCGCTATCGGCGCCTCCCGGACGCGCATCGTCCGGCAGCTGATGGCCGAGAGCCTCCTGCTCACCGGCCTGGGCGCCGCCGCGGGCGTCTGGCTCGCGCAGTGGCTGAGCCGCGCGCTCGTCGCGTTCATCGCGACGGACCAGGAGCAGGTGTTCGTCGCGCTGCACCTCGACTGGCGGGTGCTGGCCTTCACGGTCGGCCTGGCCGTCGTGACGTGCGTCATCTTCGGCCTGACGCCCGCGCTGCGCGCCACGCGGACCTCGCCGGCGACGATGGTGCGCGCGATGGGCCCGGGCCTTACCGAAGGCCGCGACCGCCTGAGCCTGCGCCGCGCGCTGGTCGTCACGCAGATGGCCGTGTCGATGGTGCTGGTCGTCGGCGCGCTGCTCTTCGCGCGCACGTTCCACAACCTCGCCACGCTCGACCCCGGCTTCCGGCAGGACGTCTTGGTGGCCACCCTCGACCTGCGCCGGACGGGCGTGCCGGACGCGCAGGTAGCCGCCCTGCACCGGCGCATCCTCGAGCGCCTGCGGGCGCTGCCGGACACGGCCGCCGCCGGGTCCGCCGACGTCGTCCCGATCGGCAGGAGCTTCTGGAACCAGACGCTCGTGGTCGACGGCGTCACCCAGCAGGACTTCCCGCTGTTGAATCGCGTGAGCGCCGGGTTCTTCGAGACGATGGGAGTCGGGTTCGTCGCGGGGCGGAACTTCGACGGCCGGGACACGCTGGCCGCGCCGCGCGTCGCCGTAGTCGACGAGGCGTTCGTCCGGAAGTACTTCGGCGGCAAGGTCCCGCTCGGCCGTACCTTCCAGTTCGCCGTCGGGCCGGGCGAGCCGAATCCGTCCTACGAGATCGTAGGCGTCGTGAAGAACACGAAGTACGCCGACCTGCGCGACCCATTCGAGCCGATCATCTACCTCGCGAGCACGCAGGACCCCGATCCCGGGAGCCTGACCGTCCTGCTCCACGCGCGGAACGACACGGCCAGGCTCGTGGCACCGGTGACGCAGGCGGTCGCCGGGATCGATCCGCGCATCTTGATCAATTTCCAGATGCTCGACGCCCAGATCCGCGACTCGCTCGTCCGCGAGCGGCTGATGGCGGCGCTGTCGGGCTTCTTCGCCACACTCGCGGTGCTGCTCGCGATGGTCGGCCTCTACGGCGTCATGTCGTACTCCGTCGCGCGCCGGAGGACCGAGATCGGCATCCGGCTCGCCCTCGGCGCCGGCCGCGGCCGGATCGCCCGGCTGATCGTGCGCGAGACCGCCTGGCTCGTGGCGGTCGGGCTCGCCCTCGCCATCGCGGCGGGTCACGCCGCCGCGTCGCTGCTGTACGGCGTCACGCCCGGCGACGCCGCCACGCTGGCCGTGGCGGTCGTGGCGCTGGGCGCGGTCGCCCTCGCGGCGAGCCTCCTCCCCGCCCGTCGTGCCGCCCGGCTCGATCCCACCGCCGCGCTGCGTGAGCAGTAGGGGTAAGGCAGTCCCCAACCCCAGTCCCGAGTCCCGAGTCCCGAGCCCCCAGTCCCCAGACCCCACTCCCGTCATAATCTCGTTACTACCGTCACGGAAACATTCGGGGCCCACCCCTCGTCAAAGGCAGCAATGACCGAGGACACCGGCGCCCTGACTCCCGCCGTCTTCCACATCCTGCTGGCGCTCGTGGACGGCCCGCTGCACGGCTACGCCATCATGCAGGCCGTCGAGCGATCGGCCGGCTCATCGCTCAGCGTCGGCCCGGGCACGATCTACGGCTGTCTCCAGCGGATGGAGGAATCGGGCTTCGTGCGCGCGGTCGAGACCGCCGACGCCCGGCGCCGGCGCGCGTACGCGCTGCTGCCGCGGGGGCGCAAGGCGCTCGAGACCGAGGCGGGGCGCGTCGCCCGTCTCGCCCGGATCGTGCGGGCGAAGAAGCTGGTGACCGGCGAGGCATGACGGCCATGGAACCCTCGACCTTTCGCTGGTCGTGCGCGGTCTACCGGCGGCTGCTGGCCGTCCTGCCCGCCGACTTCCGCGGCCGCTTCGGCGACGACATGACCGAGGATTTCCGCGAGATGCTCGCCCCGCGTGCGGCGGGGCGCCCGGTGCGTGGCCGTCTCGCGTGCTGGCGCCGCGCGCTCGCCGACCTCCTGGCGACGCGGCGCGACCAGCGGCTGGCGCGGCGTTCGCCGCGCGTGATCGTGCCCGAGAGAAGGTGGCCCGTGCCCGCACTCCTGATGGACCTCCGCTACGCCGCGCGCGCGCTGGCGCGCACGCCCGGCTACGTCGCCGTCACGGTCGTCATCCTCGCGCTCGGCATCGGCGCGAACACGGCGATCTTCAGCCTGGTGGACGCCGCGCTCTTCCGGCCGCTGCCGGTCGCCGATCCCGACCGCCTGGTCGCCATCTACGAGGGCATCCCGCAGGTCGGCCTCCCGAAGATCGGCGCGTCGGCGCCGGACGTCCTCGACTTCGAGGCGATGCAGAGATCGTTCGACGGCCTGGCCGCCTTCCGCAACAGAGAGGTCGAGCTGTCCGGGCGCGGTGAGTCCGAGCGGGTCATGAGCGCGCGCATCTCGGCGTCGCTGCTGCCGCTCCTCGGCGTCGGGCCCGCGGTCGGCCGGAACTTCACACCGGCCGAGGACCAGCCGGGCGCGGCGGTGGCGATCATCAGCTACGGCCTCTGGCAGCGGCGCTTCGGCGGCGCCGCCGACGTGCTCGGCCGGAAGATCATCGTCGACCGCGAGCCGCTCGAGATCGTGGGCGTCATGCCGGCGTTCTTCCGGTTCCCGCTTCGAGGTCCCCTCGAGAACAATGAGCCGGCCGACCTCTTTGTACCGATGGCGTTCACGCCGTTCGAGCGGCAGGCGCGGGGCATGATGTTCAACCTGAGCCTGCTCGGGCGGCTGAAGCCGGGCGTCACGCTCGCCGCCGCCCGGACCGAGTTCGGCCTGATCGCGCCGCGCGTCGAGGCCAACTACCCACCCGAGATCCGGGCGACCGGGTTCCATCTCGCGTTCACGCTGTCGCCGTTCCGCGACGACCTCACGGGCGACGCCCGGCGCCCGCTGCTCGTCCTGCTCGGCGCCGTCGGGCTCGTGCTGCTGGTCGCGTGCGCCAACGTCGCCAACCTCGTGCTGAGCCGCGCCGCCGGGCGCGCGCGTGAGATGGGCCTGCGCGTGGCGCTCGGCGCGAGCAGACGGCGGCTGCTCCAGGTGCTCGTCGCCGAGAGCGCGATCCTCGCGGGGCTCGGCGGCGGTCTCGGGCTCCTGCTGGCCCGCTGGAGCCTGGGTGCCGCACGGTCGTTCCTGCCGGCGAACCTGCCGGGCGCCGGCGACGTGGGCCTCGACGCGCGCGTGCTGGCGTTCACCGTCGGCCTGTCGCTCGCCACCGCACTTGTGTTCGGCTTCGCGCCGCTCGTCACGACGCGTGCCACGCAGATCAGCGAGACGCTCCGCGAGGGCGGCGGGCGCACCACCGCCGGACGCCGGCGACAGCGGGTGCAGGCCGGCCTCGTCGTCTCGACCGTCGCGCTGGCCGTCGTCCTGCTCGTCGGCGCGGGCCTGCTGATGCGGAGCTTCGCGCGGCTGACGGCCACCGACGCGGGGTTCGATCCGAACGGCGTGCTGACGATGTCGCTCGTCCTGCCGCCGCAGGCGTACGACAAGGCGGACCGCGTGCGCGCGTTCGTCGCCGAGGTGCACGACGCGATGGCGGCGCTGCCCGGCGTCGCCACGGCCAGCCTGTCCACCGCGCTGCCGCTCGCCGGGAACGAGCACCGGGCGTTCACCGCCGAGGGGTCCGACACGGCGCCGACCAGCACGGCGGCCACCTGGGTGGACGGCGACTATTTCACGACGTTCGGCATCCACGTGGTGCGCGGACGGCCGCTCGGCGCCGGCGACAGCCAGGACGCCCAGCGCGTGGCGGTCGTCAACGAGGCCCTGGCGCGGCGCTACTGGCGCGGACAGGATCCGATCGGCAAGCGGATCAAGTGGGGCATTCCGGCCTCGCAGATGCCGTGGATGACGGTGGTGGGCGTCGTCGCCGACGTGCACGACGCGTCGCTCGCCGCCGAGCCGGCCATGCACGTCTACGTGCCGTACGACCAGGCCGCGGACGCCGCGATCGAGGACCGCGTGACCAACTTCTACCGGACGCTGAGCGTCGCGTTCCGGACCGTGAGCGACCCGGCCGCGCTCGCCCCGGCGGCGCTCGGCGCCATCCGGCGGCTCGACCCGTCGCTGCCAGTGACCGACGTGCGGACGATGCGCGAGCGGGTGAGCGCGAGCGTCGCCGCCCAGCGCCTGATGGCGTCGCTGCTGGCGGGCTTCGCGATCGTCGCGCTCCTGCTGGCCGCCGTGGGCCTCTACGGCGTGCTGGCGCTCGCCGTGGCGCAGCGCCGCGCGGAGATCGGCGTGCGCATGGCACTCGGCGCGCCGCGCGGCCAGGTGGTCGGGCTGATCGTAAAGCGCGGCATGCGCCTGACGGCCGCCGGCCTCGCGCTCGGCCTGGTCGCGGCGGTCGGCGCGGCCCGCCTGCTCTCGTCGCTGCTCTACCGGACCACCCCGGGGGACCTGCCGACCTTCCTGGCCGTGCCGCTGGTGCTGGCCCTCGTCGCCCTGGCGGCCACCGCCCTGCCGGCGCTCCGCGCCAGCCGGATCGACCCCATCCAGGCGCTGCGATCGGAGTAGAATCAGGGTCTTCGCACCAATCCTGACTCAGGAGGGAAGACCCCATGGCTGTCCGTCTCGGGCACGACGCGCCGGACTTCACCGCGGAAACCACCCACGGCACGATCCGCTTTTGCAAGTGGAAGGGGAACAGCTGGGCGGTGCTCTTTTCGCACCCCAAGGACTTCACGCCGGTCTGCACGACGGAGCTCGGCGCGGTGGCCGCGCTCAAGCCCGAGTTCGAGAAGCGCAACACCAAGGTGATCGGCCTCTCGGTCGACCCGGTGGACTCGCACCTGCGGTGGGAGGACGACATCAACGACGTGACGGGCCACAAGGTGAACTTCCCGATGATCGGCGACCCCGACAGGAAGGTGGCCGCCCTCTACGACATGATCCACCCGAACGCGAGCGACACGCTGACCGTGCGCTCGGTGTTCGTCATCGCGCCCGACAACAAGGTGAAGCTGACGCTGACCTACCCGGCCAGCACGGGCCGCAACTTCCAGGAGCTGCTGCGCGTGATCGACTCGCTGCAGCTCACGGCGAGGCACTCCGTCTCGACGCCGGCCGACTGGAAGCACGGTGACGACGTGATCATCGGCGGGAACGTGTCGAACGAAGAGGCGAAGAGGAAGTTCCCGGGGTTCGTCGCGAAGAAGCCCTACCTGCGCGTGGCGAAGCAGCCGAAGTAGGGGACCTCCGCGCTCACTTCCCCGGTTCCGGGTGGCAGGCCGGCGGCGGGATGCGCCCGATCGGGAAACGCGTCGGGTCCTGCACGACGATGATCCCCTTCGGGGGCGGATACGGGATGTCGACCTGGTAGACGGTCATCCCGCAGATGATCACCGTCTTCGACCCGCGGGGACCGGGCGCGCCGGAATCAGGCGGGGGCGCCCCCGGCGCCTGCGGCGCGAACAGCGTCCCGTCGGGCTTCTTCGCCGAGCCCGCCTGCCACCCCCGATCGTCGCCGCGCTCCTGCGCGACGGCGGCGGTCCGGGCGTCCAGCGCGGGACCCACGGCGGCCGCCGGTCCCGCCTGTGCCGGCGACAGCAAACCGACGGGCGCGAGCAACAGCACAGCCAGCATGGTGGCCTCCCGACGGTAGGACGACGCCGTGAGAGGTTTGGTTGTGTGAAACGGCTCAGGGCTCACGACTCAGGGCTCATGGACGCAGCCCAGGTCGAAGACCTGGGCCACCCTGCCATCAGCCCGTCATCCTGTTCCGTGTCGCCTTCCGTCAGTCCATTCCGTGCCCCATTCCGTGTCCCATTCCGTGGGCATTTCTTGAATCGGCGGGGCCCCCTGCACCCCGCCTGGCTCGTCGCTCGCGGGAACCCCTCCGCCCCGCTCCGCTTCCTCGCTCTCCGTGTCCCATTCCGTAGCGATTTCCGTGGTCATTCCGTGGTCATTCCGTGGTCATTATCTAGAAGCCACCCCTTCGCTTTCCCCACGTCGGCGGCGGAGGCTCGTGCGTCAGGCGGTTCGGCGGGTTCTCCTTCAGCATCCGCAGCGCTTCGGCGACGGCGCGCTCGAGCTGCGGGTCGTGGCCGGCAGTCACGTCCTTGGGCCAGTTCTCGACGTCCACGTCGGGCGCCACGCCCTCGTTCTCGACGGCCCAGTGGCCGGTGCGATCGAAGAAGCCGCCGCGCGGCGCGATCATCGAGCCGCCGTCGATGAACGGCGGCGTGTCGGCCGTGTGGACCAGGCCGCCCCAGGTGCGCTTGCCGACGAGCAGGCCGATCTTGCGGTGCTTGAACATGTAGGGCATCAGGTCGCCGCCCGAGCCGGCCATCTCGTTGATGATCATCACCTTCGGGCCCCAGATGCCGGCCGACGGGCTGGTGAACGGGTAGCGGTCGCCGGCCACGTTGTTGAAGTAGCCGTCGAAGTCGCGCTGCAGCACGTCCACGATGTAGTCGGCGGCCGAGCCGCCGCCGTTGAAGCGCTCGTCCACGATCGCGCCCTGCTTGTCCTGCTGGGCGAAGTAGTAGCGGTTGAAGCTCGTGTAGCCGGGCTGCCCGGTGTTCGGCAGGTAGACGTAGGCGAGCTTCCCGTCCGACAGCTTCTCCACCAGCCGCCGGTTCGACTCCACCCACGCGCGCGTGCGCAGCCCCTGCTCGTTCGGCACCGGCACGACGGTCACCTGCCGCGCGCCGTCCATCGACGGCGTGCCGTTCACGGTGAGCACGGTCTGCTTGTTGGCCGTGCCGTCGAGCAGGCGGTAGATGTTGTCGGACCCCTGGAGGTCGACGCCGTTGATGGCGAGGAGGTAGTCGCCCACCGACACGTCGACGCCCGGCGCGGCGAGGGGCGCGCGCAGGTCGGGGTTCCAGCTCTCGCCGTCGTAGATCCGCGCGATCCGGTAGCGGCCGTTCTCGATCGTGAAGTCGGCGCCGAGCAGACCGCCAAGGACGTCGGGCACGTCCGGCATGTCGCCGCCGCGCACGTAGGAGTGGCCGATGGCGATCTCGGCGCCCATGTTGTCGAGCAGGTAGTTGAGGTCGGCGCGGTGCATGACGTACGGCAAGAGCTGCCCGTACATCGCCTTGTCTTTGACCCAGTCGGTGCCGTGCATGTTCGGCACGTAGAGGTAGTCGCGCTGGTTGCGCCAGCCCTCGTCGAAGATCTGGCGGAACTCCGCCTTTGGATCCAGGTGCATCTCGAGCTTCGCGGTGAGACGGCCCTGGCCGGCCTGCGGCGGGTTGCGGTCCGCGTCCACGAGGAAGAGCCGCGGCCCTTCGTCGGCGCCGCGCGCCGGCGCGCGGCCGAAGCCGCCACGGCCCGGCGTCCGGTACACCAGCTTGTGGCCGTCGGCGCTCACGTCGTAGGTGGCTACGCCGTTCATGAAGACGGCCGCCTTCCGCTCGCTCAACCGGTAGCGGTGCAAGGTGCTCCCGGCGCCCGGGCCGCCGCCCGCCGGCGCCTCGAGGTAGTAGATGGTGCCGGCGACGCCCGTCTTGAGCAACGAGTACTGACGCTCGGGGATGCCAGGGACGGCCAGGATGCGCTGCGCGAGGCCGTCGAAGTCGATCTGCACGCTCACCGGCGCCTGCGTCGTGCGAGCCGCCGGCGCCGCGGGCTCCTGGCCTTCCTCTCCGCCCCGGCCGGGACGGGCCGGCCGCGCGCTCTCGCTGCCGACGCCCTTGTCCTCGTCGCTCTCGGGCAGGAGCGGGCTGGCCTCGCCCTTCTTCAGCACGGCCAGGTAGAGGCCGAAGTTCTCCTGGTGGTCGTACGACGTCATGTCGAGCCACTGTGATCGCAGGCCGAAGTCGGTGGACGCGAAGAACCAGAGGTACTTGCCGCTCGCGTCCCACGCCGGCCACACCGCGTCGGCGAGGCCGTCGGTCACCTGGTGCGACTCGCCCGTCTCGACGTTGGCGACGAAGATGGCGTGGTAGAGCGAGCGCAATCGGCTCGAGAAGGCCACCCACTTCGAGTCGGGGCTCCACACCGGGTTGAGCGTGCGCTGCGGCACCATCCACGGATCGTCGCCGACGATCTTCGCCCGGCCGGTCTCGACGTCCATCACCCACACGTGCAGGCCCGTGTCGGTGTAGACCAGCTTCTTCGAGTCGGGCGACCACGACGGCGTGTAGTCGTGCGTCGGGTGCTCGAGCGCAATCGCGCGCGGCGGGGTCAGGCCGTCCTGCGCCTCGACGACCAGCTGGTACTCGCCGGACCTGTCGCTGAAGTACGACACGTACTTCCCGTCGGGCGACCAGGCCGGGTCGCGGTCGGCGGACGCGCTCGACTGCGTCAGGTTCCGCACGTCGCCCTTCTCGGCGGGGATCGTGAAGATCTCGCCGCGCGCCTCGGCCACGACCCGCTTGCCGGTCGGCGAGAGCGCGATGTTCGTCATCCGATCGGTCACGTCCTGCCAGCGGGGCATCATCCACGGGAAGTCGCCCGCCGCCGTGATGTTCATCACGTGCTCGCGTCCCGTCTTCGGGTCGAGCTCGTGCACGTAGCCCGCCTGCTCGAAGACGACGGCGCCGGCGCCGGTGTCGAGCGCCTTCACGTCGAAGTCGGTGAACCTGGTCACCTGGTCGAGCTTCTTCGTCGCCGTGTCGTACGCCCACACGTTGGCGACGCCGTCGCGGTCGGAGATGAAGTAGACCGCGCTCCCCACCCACGCCGGGTCCATGTCCTTCGAGTCGGTCCACGGCGGCGACACCAGGTCGTACGTCTTCAGGTCGACGATCCAGATCGGCCGGTTCTGGCCGCCGCGGTAGTTGCGGCGCTCCTCGTCCCACGAGTTGTTCATGCGGTAGGCGACGTGCGTGCCGTCGGGCGAGATCTTGCCCTGGTAGGCGCGCGGCAGCGGCATGGGCGACTCGACGCCGCCGGCGAGCGGCACCGTCCAGAAGCGCGGCGCGCCGCTCGGCGCCCACGTGGCGCGCGTGGACGAGAACATCACGGCCGTCCCGTCGGGCGTCCAGCCCTGGACGAGGTCGGCGCCGGGATGCCACGTGAGCCGCGTCGGCTCGCCGCCCTGGGCCGGCACGACGTAGACGTCGAGGTTGCCGGCGTACTCGCCGCTGAAGGCGATCCACTTGCCGTCGGGCGAGAAGTGCGGGTTCGTCGTCAGGCCCTGGAAGCTCGTGAGGCGCCGGGCCATCCCGCCCGCGCGCGGCACGACCCAGATGTTCTGGGCGTAGGCGAACGCGATCTCCGTGGCGCTGACCGTGGGCGTGCGCAGCAGCCGCGTGCCCGTGTCGGCGGCCGCAGCGGTGGCGGCCAGCGAGAGCGAGGCGGCGGCAATCAGAACGGCGAACAGAAGGCCGAAACGGCGAATCGATGTCATGAGGGACCTCCCGAATGGGGGGAGTCTAACACCCTTCGACTCGCCGGTCGTGACGCCGCGACCGGCTCGCTCAGGGCAGGCGCGGGGACTGGGGCCGCCTTCGCTCTTCGAGCTTCGGCGGGCCAAGGGCTGGGGGCTGGAAACGACCACGGAACGACCACGGAACGACCACGGAAATCGCCACGGAAACCGCCACGGAAATCGCGACGGAATGGCCACGGAATGGAACGACGGAATGGGACACGGAATGGCGGCGACGACGCCCGCCTTGTAGGGTCCGGCTTCAGCCGGACCGGCACGCGCGATGTGCGGCGGGTTGGTCCCCGGTGAGGCCAGCGTGGCCCCCAGGCGGCGTCAGCCGTCGCCCGGGGCCGCGGTCTCAATCCGTGCCTTCTCTAACTTCCGCATTCCTTCGGGGTCTTGTACTGCTTGCACGCCTCAGCGTCCTGGAACTCGATCTCCTTGCCCGTTCGGACCTCTAGGATCTTCAGCGTGGTCCGGACGATGTTCTTTCCGAGCTCGAATACGCCTGCCTGCTCCTTGCCGGCCCGGTCGTTGTAGGTGATGGTGAGGTAGTGCTTGCGCTTCTTGGAAAAAAGCGCCCACGGAGTCACGAGGATCGCCACCGCGACGCGGCGGCCGGCCTTTTGGCCGTACTCGAGCGACACAATCGACGCGTAGGGAATCGACACCGACCCCTTGCCGCCCCCGTTGAATGCGAATTGCTCGTCGGATGTCGTAACGATCCGCCCTTCGGCTTTCTCCTGCAGGCCAGTAATCGTGCCGCCCACGTACATGGCCTTGTCGCCGCCGACGGCCAAGACGACGGCGGTCAGACTTAGCGAGAGGAGCAACGCCACCGCCACTCGCTGCACTGTTCCGAACGCCTTCGACTCTTGTCCGGACATAGGAATACCTCCACGCATGGCAATTCCTCCGGTGCAATGCGTCGGGGCGCCAGTAGTCCCTATCGCCGTACGCGGTCGAATCGTAGCACGGAAGAGGTGGGCGGACTTCGGTGATTCCGACGTGCACGCTCACTGTGCCGTTACCGAACATCGCGTTTCATCGATGCAACGACGAGCCGGCGGGAGCGCGCTGATTGGCTGGCCTGACCGCCTCCGCTCTTCGAGCTTCGGCGAGTCCGCCGTAGCCTTGGCGAAGGCGGAAGGCCAGCACTATGAGCTAGTCACGTGACGGGATCCTGCTTTGGGCCCTGAGCGAGCCCAGCCACGACGCGCGGCTATGTGCCGCGCCGGGCGGGTGCGGTGGCACGGCCCGTGAGGAGGCGCGATTCACGATTGCCGAAAAACGCGTCGCAGGCCCGGGGAAACGCCGCCTCGGATCATCCCGCTCCCGCGTACCAGCCAGGACAGAGCCGCAATTCACCCGGCGCGTCGGACCGGGGGGCAGCCGGAGACGCGTTTTTCCGCGCCCCCGGACCGGGACGCGCCAGCGCAGTCGCCCGGCACCAGCGGGCGCACGCCTGAAGGCGTGCGCTACGGGAGAGGCGAGGCGTTTGTCACCCCCGCCGCCGGCGCCACCAGATCATCGCGCCGGCCATCACCAAGCCGCCGACGAGGCCGGCCACGACCGGCGCGCGCAGCTCCGGCAGCTCCACGAGCATGGCGCCGATGATGACGATGATGACGAGCAGCGCGCCGAACCCCTTGCCGACCGGAATGCGGTCGATCCGGATCTCCGGCGGGCGATCGTCGTCCGACATCTGACCCTGCCTTCTTCCTCCGGTGACGCGCGTCGCGTCTGCGCGCAGAGTCTACCCGCCGGATGGAGGTCAAGGCTACCACTGCCCGGGCCCTGGCCTCCGGCCTCCCGTCTTCGCCAAGGCTACGGCCTGCCCGCGCCGAAGCGCCAACGCGCGAAGGCCGGCGGGCTCGCCGCAGCTCGAAGAGCGGAGGCGGCCGGCCCCTACTTCTTTCTCTTTCGGGCCAGCTCCCGGTAGTACTCCTCGATCAGCTTGCGGTAGCCGGGCGGCACGGGCTCGGAGCCCGACAGGAACAGCTCGTTGCCCTCGGCGCCGCGCAGCTGCCGCAGCAGGCCGTACTCGAACCGCTTCAGGCCCTCCACCACGCTCGACTGCAGTTCGACGATCCCCTGCGGGTCGCGGTAGGCGCCGGGGTTGTCGAGGTCGCGCAGCTGGCGGATCAGCCGGTCGAGGTCGCCGGTGTCCACGTTCAGCCCGTCGAGGTTGCGCCGCAACTGCTGCGCCTCGCCCGCGCGCTCGCGCAGCTCGCGCCGGAACTGCCGCACGTCGCCCGGCGTGAACCGGCCGGGCGCGCGCTGCGCGCCG
>JAHECP010000091.1 GCA_024641665.1 Acidobacteriota bacterium | reverse complement strand
CTCGCGTCCGCGACGGCCGAGGCCGAGCGGATCGCCGCGGCGCAGGGGCGATCGCTCACCGAGGAGGAGCGCGCGACCCTTCGCGCGCGCGCCGTCGAGCCCGTCGCGCCGGGCGCCGAGCGGGCGATGGCCGCGGCAACGGGGCGCCGAGCGCGGCCCGGAGAACCACCCGTGGAGGCGGCCGTTGACACGACGGCCACCGGAGAGGAGACTGCAACCCATGATCTCGCAGGAGCAGTTCGACCGCGCGAAGCAACTGGTGAAGGCGGGGTGGCTGCCTTCCGTCGCGTTGAGGCGAGTCCTCCGCCAGCCCGTCGAGAATCCTCCCGCCAGTTCGCCCGCCGGCGCGACGCCCACTACGCCGACGTCTTTGCCAGCGTTCTCGACGACGCCCGCCAGGTAGACCCCACCGTCGACGTCGACCGGTTGCGCGCCGAGTTCGACAACCGCGTGCAGGCGCTCGAGGAACTGGACGCCGAGTGGCGCGAGAGCGGCCAGAACCCGCGCCACCTGCTCGAGCAGATCGCCGCGTACGGCGGGATCAGCCTCCAAGCCGAGGAAGGCGGCTACGCCGGCGAGCTGCGCTGGCTTCGAGAGTCGCCGGCCTTCGGCCCCTTCGGCGCGTTCGCCGGTGTCGCCGGGGTGTTCCGGGCGATGGACGTCCGGCAGATGACGGGCACGGTCCGCCGGGGCAAGTCGCTCGATGACATGCTCGGCCAGCTCCGGCAGGACCCCGAGTTCCAACACCTGGAGGACGTCGGCGATCTGCTGGCGGCGCTCGAGGACGCCGCGCGCCTCGGCGAGACGGGCGCGGCTGGCGTCACGCTGCCGGGCACCCACGAGCTGCAGGCCACCGGCGTGGAACCTGGCACCGACTGGTGGCTCACGGCCGAGGAGCGCCAGGCCCGCGAGACGGAGGCGGAGCGCCAGGCTATCACCGGCGAAGGCGCGGCCGCCGGCGAGCCCGGCTTCGACGTGACCGAGTTCGGGCAGCCCGCGTACCACGGGTCGCCGCACGTGTTCGAGCGCTTCTCGTTGCACGCCATCGGGAGCGGGGAAGGCGCGCAGAGCTACGGCTGGGGTCTGTACTTTGCGAGCAAGCGGGAAGTCGCCGATCAATATCGGCATCGCCTGGCCGGCGAGCTGAGACGAGGCCGGATCTACAAGGTCGACATCCCCGAAGATCAGGACTTCCTCGACTGGGACAAGACGCTCGACGAGCAGAGTCCCAAGGTGAAGGCCGCTCTCGCCAACCTGGACTTCGAGATCAAGCCAACCCGGTACCCCACGCTCGACGAGGCCCGCCGCCTAGTCGATCAGCGGCTACAGGCGCTTGGCCCCCTGACAGAGGAAAGCACCGACGTCGAGGAGCGCGAGCAGCTCACGGAGGGTTACTTCTACGCGAACTCAGGCAACGAGGCCGCCTTCCGGAAATGGTGGGTGCAGCACGCGGGGCTCGTCACCCAGGGTGCCAACGTGCAGATCTGGCAGACGGGCGAGGACGCGTACCGCGCGCTCGGCGATCGATTCTTCCGACTGGGGGACACGGACCGCGGGTTCGGCGCGTCCACCCGACAGGAGTACGCGAGCAAGGCGCTCGGTGCGCACGGCGTCGCCGGCATCCGGTACCTCGACGGCCTCTCTCGGGCCGCCGGCGAGGGCACGGCCAACTACGTGGTCTTCGATGACAAGTTGGTCCACGTCCTCGAGTACTACCAGCGTGGTAAACTGGGTCCCGATGAAGCGTACCAGCTCGACCTGTTCGGCGAACCGGTACCCGGTGAAGGGCTGCCGGATCAGGCTCGTGAGCAACCGGGCGGAGGTCCCCTACGAGGACCCGAAGCCGAGGGCCGCTTCGCGACCCGCACACAACTCGTCACCCACGCCAACCGCCAACTCGGCGCGACGTCGATCCTAAGCCCGGCCGAGGCCGCCACCGCCGCCAGCAGTCTCGCACGCGGCACCGAGGAACGCTTCGACGGGATCGTCACGGACGACCAGGGCCGCCCACTGGGCGTCGTCGGGGCCTTCAAGGGCAAGGCCGATCAGACCCTCGTCATCCCAGCCGTCATCGTCGGCGAAGCCTTCCGGATACCCGGCGCCGCCGCCATCTGGTTTGTCCATAACCACCCCTCCGGATCCTGGGCTCTGAGCGAGGAGGATCGGGCCGTCGCCCGGCGGCTCGGCGAGGCCTTCCGCGGCACGAGCATTCGATCCGAGGGGATCCTCGCCATCGGCGCCTCCGAGGAAGAACAGCGGTGGTTCACCTGGACTGACGGGACACGCGAGAACGAAATCTCAGCGCGGGTGCCGCCGAGCGAGGTCTCAGCTGCCGTGCCGATCCTCGAGCGGGAGTACGTGGCCACCGGCAAGCTCGCCGCACCCGTCAGCGGACCCGGCCACGCCGCTGAGGTCGTGCCGCAGCTTGCGCATGGGGAGTTCGGCGCGCTGATGGTCGACACGCAGCTCCGGCCAGTCGCCTTCGTGCCGATGGACCCGCGCGCGGCGTCGGAACTGCGGACCGAAGGCCGACTCGACGCGCTGTACCGCGCGGTCTCGGAGGCGAACCCAACGTCCGTCATTCTGAATGCGCCGGCCGCCGACCAAGTGCCGGCGGCCCTGAACGTGGCCCGCGCGTTCCACCACATCGGGGTCCAGGTCCTCGACATCACCGTGGCACGGCCAGAGGGCGGCGTCCGATCGTACCGCGAGGCGCTCGGCACCCAGGGGTTCGGCTACCAACTCCAGGGCGAATTCGCCCAAGAGCGCCGCGGCTCGATCATGTTCGGGCCCGGTCGCGCCGTGCGGATCAACCTGTTCGAGGGCGCCGACCTGTCGACGTTCCTACACGAGTCCGGGCACTTCTTCGCGGAGGTGCTCGACGAGCTGGCGGGCCAAGTCCGCGGGCTGGACCCCGCCGCGCTGACCGAGGAGCAGCGACGACTGCTGGCGGACCACGAGAGCCTGTGGCGCTTCGCCGGCGCGGAGCCCGGCGCCGCACTGACCGAGGCCCAGCACGAGCAGATCGCCCAGGCGTTCGAGGGCTACCTGATGGAGGGGAAGGCCCCGTCCCTGGCCCTGAGCGGAACCTTCGCGCGGTTCCGCGCCTGGCTGATCGGCCTGTACCGCTCGCTCCGAAACGTCGGCGCCAATCTCACCGACGACGTTCGCCGCGTGTTCGACCGCATGTTGGCGAGCGAGACCGCGATCCGCGAGGCCGAAGCCGCCGGGCACGTCGAGCCGATGTTCTCGAGCGCCGAGCAGGCGGGCATGACCGAGACCGAGTTCGCCGCCTACCGCGACCAGGTGGCCCGCGCCTCGCAGACCGCTCGGCAGGACCTGGACCGCAAGCTGCTCGCCGACGTCCAGCAGGCCCAGCAGACGGACTGGGAAGCGCGGCGCCGCGAGATCCGCGCCCAGGTCGAGCAGGAGCTGGCCTCGCAGCCCGTCTATCGCGCGTTGTCGGCCATGCAGGCCGGCACGGAGCCGGACGGCAGGCCGCTCGCCGGCCACGAGGCCGACACACCGGCGGAGCCCCTGCGGCTGTCGCGGACCATCCTCATCTCGCGGTACGGGCCCGAGCGGCTCAAGCGCCTGCCGCGTCCGTACATCTACCGCGTCGACGGCGGACTCGATCCGAACGTCGTCGCCGAGCTGTTCGGCTTCGACTCCGGCGACGCGCTCCTGCAGGCGGTCGAGGCCGTCGTCCCGTTCCGGCGGGCCGTTGACCAGCAGACCGCCGAACGCCTGGCGGCCGAGCGGGGCCCCACGCCGGCGGCCGACCCCGCCCTGGCCGGCAAGGCCAAGGCGGCGCTGTCCAACACGGACCGCGAGATCGTGGTCCGCTCCGAGCTGCGCGCGCTCTCGAATCTGCGTCGCACGGCGCCGCCCACCGCGGAGCAGGTCCGGGCGGCCGAGGCGCTTCGCGCCGAACGGCGCGAGCGCGCGTACGAGCGCCGGTGGTTCGAGGCCGAGGCCAAGCTCCGGATCGCCATCGCCGAGGGTCGGAAGCAGGCGAGCATCGACGCGCTCCACGCCGAGGTTCGGAACCTCCGGCAGAAGGCCCGGGGCGGGCCGGCGACGATCCGCGCGGCCATTCCGCCGGGGGCGGTTCTGCGCGAGATGGCGCGGGCGCAGGTCGGCCAGACGCGGATCCGCAACCTGCAGCCTCAGTGGTACTGGTCCGCGTCGCGCCGCGCGGCACAACGGGCCATCGAGGCCGCGGCGCGGCAGGACTTCGAGACGGCGATCACCGCGAAGCAGCAGGAGCTGACCAACCTGGCGCTGTTCCGCGAGGCCCAGCGCGCGCAAGAGGACGTGGAGGCGCGCGTCCGCCGCGCGCGTGACCTGGCCACCCCGGCGGCGCGGAAGCGCCTCGGCCTGGCCGGCGAGAGCTACCTCGATCAGATTGACGGCGTCCTAGACCGCTTCGAGTTCGCCCGGGTCTCACAGCAGGCGCTCGAGCGCCGGGCTACGCTGCGGAAGTGGGTGGCGGCCGTTGAGGGCGAGGGGCTGCCGATCGATCTGCCGGAGGAGCTGCTCGAGGAGACGCGCCGGGTCAACTACCGAGAGCTAAGCGTCGAGGCCCTGGTGGGCGTGACGGACGGCCTGCAGCAGATCGCCCACCTGGCGCGGCTCAAGAACCGGCTCCTGCGCGCCGTGCGGCAGCGGGAACTCGACGACGTCGCCTCGCAGGTGGGCACGTCGATCCGAGAGCACAAAGCGCCGCGGGTTGCTCAGCAAGCTCGGGATCGGCGGCCCTCGGTGGAGCGAGCGCGCGGCGTAGCCGAGTGGTTCGCGAACCATCGCAAGCTCTCGAGTCTGGTGCGCGAGCTGGACGGCTTCGAGGATGCCGGGCCGCTGTGGGAGCACTTTCTGCGGCCGTTGAACGAGGCCGGCGACCGCGAGGCGGCGCTGATCCAGGACGCGGCGAAGCGGCTCGGCGAGCTCGTGGAGACCGCCTACCCGAAGGGGGAGAAGCCGAGCCTCTACACCAAGCTCGAGGTGCCAGCTGTCGGCCGCTCGCTGTCGAAGATGGAGCGCCTGATGGTCGCGCTCAACTGGGGCAACGAGGGTAACCGCGACCGCATTCGACGGGCAGAGGAGTGGACCGACGACCAGGTGCAGGCCGTCCTCAACACGCTCGACCGGCGCGACTGGGACTTCGTGCAGGGCATCTGGGACCTACTCGATTCCTACTGGCCGGCGATCGCCGAGAAGCAGAAGCGGGTGGTTGGCGTGGCGCCGGAGAAGGTCGAGGCCGCCCCGATCGAGACCGCCTTCGGCACGTTCCGCGGCGGGTACTTCCCGCTCAAGTACGACGACCGGATCTCGCCGACCGCCGCGGCGCACCTGGACCTCGAGACCGCCAAGCTGCAGCAGCAGGCGGCCTACGTCAAGGCCACGACCCGGCGCGGACACCTCGAGGCCCGCCGGCAGAGCGTGAAGCTCCCCGTTCGGCTCGACTTCGGCGTCATCACGGAGCACCTGCAGCAGGTCGTCCACGACCTGAGCCACCACGAGGCGCTCATCGACGTGACGCGCGTCCTGGGGCACCGGGAGGTACAGCGGGCGATCTACGACACGTACGGCGATCTCGTCTTCAAGGAGCTGAAGGACGGCGTCCGCGACCTCGCGTTCGGGGATCTACCCGCGGCCAATCGGCTCGAGAAGGCGCTGAATCACTTCCGTGTGGGCACGACGGTGGCCTTCCTCGGGTGGAACCTGACGACGGCGTTCTTCCAGCCGCTCGGACTGACCCAGGCCATGGGCAGCCGGGTCGGCGCACGGTGGGTGGCGCGCGGGATGGGGCGCTGGCTCCGGGATGCCGCGGCGATGGAGAATACCGCCCACTGGGTGACGGACCGCTCGTCGTTCATGCGCACGCGGTTCAACACGCAGCAGCGCGAGATTGCCGAGATCCGGAACCGGATCGCCGCACCCGGGAAGGCATCCGCGTGGTTCGACGTCGCGCTCTCTAAGACGACGTTCGATCTCGTCACGCGCCAGGCCATCACGGACTCCTTCTTCTGGCTGATTCAGGTCATGCAGCGCGTCGCGGACATCCCCATCTGGCTCGGCCAGTACGAGAAAGCCATGGCCGGCGGCCACGACGAAGCCACGGCGATCGCCTTGGCGGACCAAGCCGTGCTCGACACCCAGGGCGGTGGCCAGATCAAGGACCTGTCCCGCGTGCAGCGCGGGAGCGCCTTCCAGAAGCTCTGGACGAACTTCTACTCGTTCTGGAACACGACGTACAACCTCACGGTGGAGAGCACGAAGCGCTTTGGCCACCTGAAGTCCCCGGGTGACGTGGCGCACCTCGGCGTCGACTACCTCATGTACATCACGGTGCCCGCCGTGCTCGGGTACTACCTGCACCAGGCGATGAAGCCGGGCGGGGCGGATGACGACGACGCCGGCTGGGCATGGATTCTCGCCCGGGAGTCGGCGAGCTATCTGATGGGGACGATGCTCCTGTTGCGCGAGGGAGCCAGTGCCTGGGCCGGCTACCGTGGGGGCTACGAGGGGCCAGCGGGCGCGCGCGTCTTCGCAAGCGCCTCGCGCCTGGTCCAGCAAATCTCCCAAGGGGAGGCCGACCAGGCGCTGGAGCGAGCGGCGGTCGAGACGGGAGGCATCATCTTGCACTTTCCCGCGAAACAGGGCGAGCGCACCATCAATGGCCTTACGGCGCTCATGGAGGGGAAGACCAAGAACCCGCTCGCGGTGGCCACGGGCGGGCCGGGCAAAGCAGTCCAGGGGAGGCGCTGATCCCGCGGTCTAGGGCTCGTTGATGTGGACTCGAAACTCCCTGTAGATGCAGCGATTGGCTTCCAGCATGCGGCGGTCCTCGGTGTAGATCGTTGTGGGTTCATCGCGGATCGCTGTTCGCAAAACATGGTCGTCATGCTCGGGGTACCTGCACCTACGAGCCCGGCTCCGCTCTCCGCCGGACCACCGATCCTTCCAATTCTCGACAACGTTCCGTCCATCAGGACGCGTCACAAGCTCCAAGAAAGCCCTCGTTACATCATTTCTTGTCCGCTGGCGGAGGTACTCTTGAACAAGCTGGTGGCTGACCAGCACCACGATCTCGTGTCGCTGGATCCGTCGAAGCAGTTCAAGACGTCTGGCAAGGCGCTTGGCGTCCACTCGAGCCGCTGCGGCAAGAGCGACGTTTGCTCTGAAAAGCACGGTCGTATCTATGGCCGCTTCAGGCATCGTCAGCGTGGGCGCTTTCCATTCGCCATGGCTTGCAGCAGCTCCAACCGCTCGCTGGTGACCTCCTCCATGAATCCTTTTGGCCACTGGCCGATCTGGCCGTAGGCGTCAACGTCGAACGTAACGGCGGAACTGGCATCACCGACGCTCTGAATGTAGATGACGCTCACCTGGTCTGGCTTCAGGATCTTGGGGCGTCCGCGGCGGGAGCGTGCCACGGCCCTCCGAACCCGCAAGAGGACAGCCTCGCTGTGCGTTTCCACGATAACCGTCCGACCCGAAGCGCAGAGCTCTATCAGGTAGTCCGCCATCGCGAGCTGAGCGTCCGGATGCAGGTGAATCTCAGGCTCCTCCACGATGAAGAGCCCTCTAGGTGCAGTGCGCAGACCTTCTACGAGTACCGGAAGGGCTTGGCCGATACCGAAGCCCACATCAGCGAAGTTCGCCCATCGGCCCGAGCCCATGTCGCGCAGTCGGATTTCATACAGCCGAGCCGTCCTGGAGATTCGTCGGAGCGGCATGAGACGGAGGTTGCCCAGGAGCTTCAGCCATCGATTCACGGCGACAAGCAACTGCCCTCTCTGGCGACCTCTCCGGAGGCTGTCTTCAATCAGCGCATCCACGATGCCTACTCCGGTCAGATCTACACGATCAGCAGGCTTACCTTGATAGTCGTACCGCCGTATGGGTGGGGTTCTAAACGGGCCGACCGCCCGGATGCCCGCAAGCGTCCGTTCCAACTCATGAAGGGCAAGGCTAGCTTGCAGCCGCGCGATCACTTGTTGCGGAAGCGGACGCCTGTCTGACCGAACGTCACGCCCGATTATCGGCAAGAACCGGCCTGCAACGAACGAGAAGTTCGCTCGCTTCTCCCCGCCTAACGATTCCTCCCCTACGTGGAGCCTGAGCGGCCCTCCTCGTCCGCGCCCGCGACGGATCTCGACTGTAGGGAGATCGTCAAGGTCGACTCGCAAGCGAGCCAGCTTTGGAGGCTGAGGCTCGTCCGCAACAAATTCGAGCTCGATGTGTGCGTTCCGATCCAAGCGCCTGAATGGCACCACTTCAACTGGGCTGGGCGCAACGTCGAACCGCATCGTAAAGCTCTGTCTTGACTGATGACCGTGAACGACGTCGGCGTACGAACCAGCCGGAAACAAGGGGCCTCGCATGTTGAGGTGCTCCCCGTAGTCCGGGTTGTCTATCGTTTGACGCAGCAGGAGAAGACTCTGGAGGATGGACGACTTGCCCGCATTGTTGCGTCCGAAGATCACGGTAAGTGGTCGAATAGGCACTACACCGGTGTCGGCGAAGCACCTGAAGTTGCGGAGTCGGATACTAGTGATGGGCATGGTAGAGTTGGGAATCTGCCGTTCCACACTCACGTCAATTCCAAGCGACCTGTTCGCTCAGCGATGAAACACTCCTTGCACTCTGGGCAATCGAACCGGTTTCCCGCCACCACCCTAAACGGCCCTTGAAGGTGAATTGCCTTCTGATCAGACTCCCAGCACCTTGGGCAATTCGGCACGTCATCGCCCTCTGAGTACCAGAAAGGACTCCTGAACACCATCAGGGCTCGCAGTGACAGCTTGGTCTTCAGTTCTTCATTCTCGAGCTGCAGGTGGCGGTTCTCTCGGGTGACATCGATGACCTCACCCTCCAGAGCTGTGATGCGACGATACAGATCGATATTGCCAGCCTTTCTCACCACCTCCGCGACGTCCTTGAGGTTATCGATCAGGCTCATGTCGCACTCAGCATCTGAGACTCCCAACCCCCTACTTCTTCGGTGGTGGGGGTGGCGGTGGCGAGGGCTTGACTTGCGGAGGTGGCGCTGGCGTCATCCCTCGCCCTTCATCTAGGCGACCCGCCCGCGGTCGCTGCGGCGGCGGCGGCGGTGGAGTCGGTGCTTTGCGATCTCCCATTGCACACTTCCTCCGTGACAGGTTGCATCAATTCGACCATTTCGACGTCTTCAGCCCTAACCAAGACGCGCTGCACGCCCTTCATCTCAATGCGACGATCGTCATCGAGCCACTCACCCTGAACTACGACGAAGTGTCCCGTGCCCGGGGTGCTGGGCCACTCCTCAGCCCAACCGAACAGCCTCCGCTCGCCCTTGAGATGCAGCACAACGAAACCTCTGTTTTGGCAGAATGCGCCGTACCACTCTGAGGAGTACGAAGTCTGAAGAGTTATGCCGATCCTTCGCAGCAAACGATGAATCCTGTCGGTGTTGGCGGACCAAGCGACGAACAGACCAAGGACTACGGCCCACACGAACGACCACGTCAAGGCGACGTCCTCGGTCCATGGGGCAAACGGCACAACGAATGCTCCGGCCCAGAGCAGCGTGACCTTCGTGGCGACGACAATTACCTGCACCAAGAATGTGAAGATAAGCGCCTGTACTACTCGTTCGAATGGAATCTGGCGAGGGGCTGGAGTAAGGGTGTACACGAGCGCAGCGGTAATGAAGCCCGGGAGCAAGTACGTCAGCACGTCGATAATGGCCTTGCTCGGAAGATCCATGATCTACGCTTGTCTGAGTGCTCGCAGTCAATCCGCACCCGGCGGATCAAGCGACATCGCCCCTCTTTCCGAGTTGATCAGCCGGTTGGCCGATCTGACGAACGCTCTCGACGTGAACCCGGCGGCCGGCTGAGCCGGCGCAATCGTAGCATCACGCGCGGTGCGGCGGGCCGGCAAGTAATCGCCCTGCCGCGACTGCAACAGGTCTGCAGCGGTGCCCTCATCGCGGTGCCCACCTACGACGCTAGAACATGTCAGTTTGCTGGGTATTCTGCGTGTTGATTGTGGACGCGTTGGCAACGGAATTCTGCGACCATTGCCCTTGGACTTGCTACATTTTCCCTGAAACTCGCCTCTCTAGACGTGAGCGAGCTGGCGGAAGCGCCTGGGAGTCGAACCCAGCCCCCCCGCAGAGCGGGGGGCGACCGGTTTTGAAGACCGGGAAGGCCACCGGGCCCCATTCGCTTCCATCCGACGCCGGCGGGACGTCCATTATGCGCCGAGACCGCCCGCGTACGCGATGAGCTTGATCCACTCGAACAGCGTGTTGCGCAGCGTGCTGCGGGAACGCCACCAGTGGTCGGGGTCGGTGTCGTCGTAGTGGCTGGCGCGGACGATCGGCGCGATCCCGGTGCCCGCCAGCTCACGCCGGAACGCGAGCCGGGCCCGTCGTGTGTGCTCCTTCGAGGTGACGACGATGATTCGCGACCAGCCGGACCGTTGGGCCAGCTCCCGGGCGAACTCTGCTTCGGCCGCCGTGTTGTCCGGGCGGCCAGGGAGCATGGCGATTGAACCAGCCGCCACGCCGAGCTTCACCATCGCGTCGCGCGCGAGGTCGGCGTCGGTCGGCAGCGTGATGCCGCGCTTCGCGAGGTAGTCGTCGCCGTCCTCGACCGCTCCCTGACTGAGCACGATGCGTGGGGCCTCGCCGGCCTTCAGGAGATCCACGGCCTCGAGCCAGCGCGCGGCCCGGGCACCTGCCAGAACCACGATGGCGTCGGCGTGCTGGAGCGGATCCTGGACGACGAGCGCGCGGCCGAGATAGGGGAAGGCGGCGACGGGCAGCAGGACGAGGGCGACGACGAGCGCCGTCCGGAGACGGCGGCTGAGCCGAGAGCGTGAATCCATCGGCACAGCGCGCGAGGGCATGGCTGCGGGACGGACGGACGGACGATCGGTACTCGGAAGCAACCAGGCAGGGCGGCTCGGCCGCCGCCCTCCGGGTTTCGTCCGCGGAACTGAAGCCGGCTCAGCCTTCGATCAGACGCACTTCGCCGGCGCGGGGACCCTTGCTCGACTCTTCGGGGGTGAACTCGACGCGCTGCCCTTCACGGAGCAGCTCGAAGACCGCACCCCGCACCGCGCTGCGATGGAAGAAGTGCTCGATCCCTCCCTCGTCACGGATGAAGCCGAATCCCTTGTCGATCAGGAGCCGCGCGATTGTTCCGGTTGGCATACCCGTCTCCTCTGCTGAACGAACGTCCCCAGGCGCATTCCGAGGGACATGTGAGGCTGGTTGGACAGGGGACAGGGCCGGGAGGCGTGCGCGGCCCCGTTTTCGAGAAGAGAACGAGACGCCGACGACCTTCCGATACTTCCCGGTGCCCGAGTCAGCCTCGAGCCTTGCGGCCGGGACGCGACGCGAGCGCCGCTTACCGGCCCGTCAAGTTGTGTCCCACCGGCTGCCCCCTCCGGTCGAGCCGGCTCGGTGGCTGCTCTCCGTACCGCCGCGACGCCCCCAAACCGACGAAAATGCCCGGGAAGAGCCGCAACGCGGGGACAGGCCTATCGCCTCACACCCCGCGGGCGCCAAGAGGTAGGGGCAGTGTAGGAGCTTCCACTAGGGAAGTCAAGCTAGCGGTGCAAGTTAGAGTCGCTGGCCGTCCGTGGCCAAGAACCCGGCAGTCAGGACGTCCCGCAAATCCGCCACGGCGCTGCCACAGGTGTGCGCGGAGGGCCGGGGACCCACGACAGACCTAGCCAGGGCTCCCGGTTGCGGCCGGGGCGGCGCCGGCTGCGGGGGCCTTGGCGTCGGTCGCCTTCGGCTCCTCCTTCTTCGGCGGCGGGTAGGTGCTCCAGAAGTGTCGCCCGCACTGCGGACACACCCAGAACTGGTCGGGAGTCCACGGGGTCCCTGGCGCCGGGTCCCGAAGGTCCATCTGGGTACCGCACCGCTGACATCGGATCCGGATCTCCACGTCGGCCATGAGGGAGATTCTAGTCCAACGCCCGGTCCGGCGTACAATCACCTGTATGGTGCCGGGCGTCGTCCTCGCGGCGGGCGCGTCGTCGCGCATGGGCCGGCCGAAGGCGCTGCTGCCGACCGGCGTACCCGGTGAGACGTTCCTGTCTCGCATCGTCGGCACGCTGCAGGCCGGGGGCCTCGACGACCTCGTCGTGGTGGTGGGGGAGGTGCCGCCGGCGCTGGTGCGCGCGCTCGACGCGCTGCCGGGGCTGGTCCGGCCGGTGGTGAACCCGGATCCGTCGCGCGGCCAGCTGTCGTCGCTGCTCACCGGCCTCGCGGTCGTGGACCGGCCCGGCGTCATGGGCGTGCTCGTCACGCTCGTGGACGTGCCGCTGGTGTCGCCCGCGACGGTCGAGGTGCTGCTCGCGACGTACTACCGCACGCGGGCGCCGGTGGTCCGGCCGGCGCGCGGCGGCCGCCACGGGCACCCGGTGATCTTCGACCGCGAGGTGTTCGAGGCGCTGCGCCACGCCGACCCCGCGGCGGGCGCGAAGGCGGTCGTGCAGGCCCGCATCGGCCAGGTGGTGGACGTGCCCGTGGACGACACGGGCGCGTTCCTGGACGTCGATACGGCCGAGGACTACACGCGGGTGTTCGGACGGCCGCTGCCGGATGGTGGTGCGGAAGCCGGGAGTTGAGCTAGAATTACTGTTTGTCGCGTTCGATGTGGGCCAGTGGCGCAGCTGGGAGCGCGCGTGAATGGCATTCACGAGGTCACCGGTTCGATCCCGGTCTGGTCCACCAGCCTTCGCTCGCCCAGCGGGCGAGCTACGGCTAGGCAAGCCGAGCGAGCTAACGGACAGGCGAAGGCTGTCTCGCCGTAGCCGCGAAGCGGCGGAGGCGGACGTGGACCCCTTGCCTTCGCTCGCCCAGCGGGCGAGCTACGGCTAGGCAAGCCGAGCGAGCTAACGGACAGGCGAAGGCTGCAAGCCAACCCCTCAAGACATAGCGAGCCACCAGCGCAGACCGTCGTTTGAGCGGTGAACGCTGTTTCTTTCCGTAGTCCTGCCGCTGAGGCGGGCAGATTCTGCCACCGTGGGCTCCGCGTTCTCTGCAACGGGTTCGCTGTTGCGGCCTTAGCACGCAACGAATCATCAACACGACCGAGACGGCAGCGGGTTTGCAGCCGCGGCTGTTCATGTCAGCGGTCAAGTGCACCGTTTACGGCCTGCGAAGCCTGAGTGAGCCCGGCCGCTACTATGTCGGCCTGAGAGCGGACCCTCGGAGACGACTCGCTTGGCATAACGCAGGACGGTGTCCTCACACTGCCCGGCATCGGCCGTGGGAGATCGTGGTAACGATTGAGTTCGCCGACGAACACCGGGCGCTGACGTTTGAGAAGTACCTCAAGTCCGGCTCCGGGCGGGCGTTCGCGAAGCGCCACTTCGGTTGACGAGTCCCGCTCACGACGCTGCCTGGCAAAGATCGGAGTTCAGGACGTCGAGACGCCGCGCGGTTCTCCGAGCGAGGCACGGTGCATGCCCGTCGTCGCTTTCGAGCGGTACCTGAAATCCGGCTCCGGCGTCGCGTTCGCGAAGCGGCACTTGCGTTGACCGAGTGAGTGTTCAGGCCCACCAGATCTGCGTGATACCATCCAGCGCGTGGTGTTCCCTCAGTACTCCTCGAACATCCGCTGAATCTCGGCCGGGTCCTGGGTCTTCGTGAGCGCCAGCATCAGCAGGATGCGCGCCTTGACGGGCGCGAGGTCCTCGGCCGACAGCCGGCGCGCGAAGCGCGCGCGCTGCTCGTCGGTCAGCGTCTGGCCGCCGAATCGGGCGGGTACGGGCCCGCGGCGCGCGGCGACGCGGCCACTGCCCGTGCGGGTGCCGATCACGACGATCGCGCCCTTGTCGAGCGCGTAGTTGATGCCTTCGCTCTGCGTGCCGCTCGTCGCCCCGGCGCCGGCCCCGGCGATGACGATGCCCTTCGCGCCGTGGTCCACGGCCGACTCGATGAGATCGCCCGGCGCGCCCTGGTAGGCCAGGATCACGTCCACGCGCGGCAGCTCCTTGATGGCGAACACGTCGAACTCGCTCGCCGCGGTGTGCCGCCTGATCACGTCGCGGTAGTACACGACGCGGTCGCGGTCCACGACCCCCAGTACACCGTAGCCGCGCGTCTGGAAGGTCTGCAGGCGCAGCGCGTCGGTCTTGGTCACCTCGCGCGCCGCGTTGATCTCGTCGTTCAGCACGACGAGCACGCCCTTGCCGCGCGACGCCGGGTCGGCCGCCACGCGGAAGCCCTCGAGCAGGTTCGCCGCGCCCTCATAGCCGAGCGTGCTCGGGTTGCGCATCGACCCCACCACGACGACGGGCCGGTCGAACTTCACCGTGAGATCGAGGAAATAGGCGGTCTCCTCCAGGGTGTCGGTGCCGCTCGTGACGACGACGCCCGCAAGATCGGCGTCGTCCTTGAAGAGCTGGTTGATCCGGCGCGAGAGCTCGAGCCATTGTTCGAGCGTGAGCGAGCCGCTCGCCACGTTGGCGAACTGCTCGTACTCGGGCCGCACGTACCGGTCGAGCCCGGGCATCGACTTGATGAGCTCCTCGGCCGTGAGGCGGCCGCCGTCGCGGTTCGAGATGGTGCCGCCGGTGGCGATGAGCCGGACCTTCGGAAGGGGCGCGGTATCCTGAGCGAACGAGACAGCCGTCGCGGTCGCGAGGACCGCGGCGGCGAGCAATGTCAGCCTCAACGCGGATCGAAGACGCATGTGTGGGGCCTTTCCGGCCGCCGGACGCGGCACGGGCGGAACGCGCGTCCCACGGGACGCGGTCGAGCGGCCGCGAGCCCGCTGCGGCCTCGTGGCCCTCACTATACTGGATTCGCCGCGTGGCGGTGCGCGCGGGACAGCCAGGCGGCGAGCTGCTGCGCCGCGTCGGCCGGCGTGGTGCCGTAGAAGGGCATGAGCGCCGAGGAGCCGCCCGGCAGGCGCACGATCTGGGCGCGCCATCGGTCGGCGCTCACCTCGGAGACCTCGATCAGGTACTCCCGGCCGTTGATGAGTTCTTCGAAGTGATGGACCGTCACGACGTTCGCGCAGTTCGGCAGAGTGACGATGATCAAAGCAAGACGATGATGCATTCTAGTGGAGTTCACGCAGACGTCAAGCGAAAGAACCATCGAAGCTCGATCCACACGCCGCGCGCGGCCGTGGATCGGCGGGAACGAAGACGAAAAAGAATCCGCTGTCGGTGCGTCCACACCAAATCCACGCGGGTTCCACAGTTTTTGCACAGACGCGTCTGGACGACGCCGCGGCGCGATCCGCACTTGACGCGCGCGATGTACCAAACTAGTACTTGAAGCTGCTCCTCGTGTCCGGATTCCCGCGTTCACGCGTGTCCGACAGCGCGACTCGTCGCCCTCGGGCCACTCGGCTCGCCATGATCGATCGCCCGCGTCTCGTTCCGTCGTTCGCGACGCTGCTGGCGATCGCGCTGTGCCTGGCGTCGCCCGCCGCGGCCGCGCCGCCGCCGCAGCCGTCGGACGCCGTGCTCTACCGGGTCTTCCTCGAGGACGGCACGTCGCTCGTGAGCTACGGCGACTACGCGCGCGTGGGCGATCATGTGGTGTTCTCGATGCCGTTCGGCGAGGTGGTGAGCGGCGCCGTGCCGCCGCTGAAGCTGGTCACGATTCCGGCGGCGTCGGTGGACTGGCCCACGACCGATCGGTACGCGGCCTCGGCGCGGGCCGCGCACTACGCCGCCACGCGCGGACCTGCCGATTTCGCGAAGCTGACGGGGCAGGTGGCCTGGGCGCTCAACGGGATGTCGCATACCCAGGATCCCGCGAAGCGCCTGGAGCTGGCGCGCCAGGCGCAGGCGGTGCTCAACGACTGGAACCGCGCGAGCTACGGCTACCGGGCCAAGGACGTCGCCGAGCTGACGGCGCTCGTCGACGAGGTCGTCTCCGGGCTGCGCGCCGCGGGCGGTGCGGCCCAGTTCCAGCTGAACTTCGTGGCCAACGTCGCGCTGCCGCCGTCGATGCCCTTGATGCCGCCGCCGTCGGCGCGCGAGCTCGTCGAACAGACGCTCGCCGCCGCACGGCTCACGAGCGAGCCCACCGGGCGGCTCGAGCTCCTGCGCTCGGCGGTTGCGCTGCTCGACGCCCACGCCGCGGCGCTGCCGTCTTCCTTCGTTGCGGCCACCCGCGGGCGCGCGGCGGCGGAGCTGGCGTCGGAGGTGCAGACCGAGCGCGCGTACGACGGCCTGCGCGCGCGCGTCCTCAAGGCCGCCGCCGATCGCACGCGCACGGCCGATGTGCGGGGCCTGCAGGATCTCATCCGCACCGTCCTGACTGCCGACGATCGGCTTGGACGCCGGCGGCCCAACGCGACCGCAGCGCTCCTGGCGACGCTCGATCGCAGGCTCGACGCCGCGCGCCGGCTGCGCCTGGCGCGCGACCAGTGGGCGCTCCGGGCCGACGCCTACCGCGCCTATCGCAAGCGGGTGGACAAGCTGCTGCGCGCCTGGTCGAAGGTGCGGCCCGCGCTCGAGGACGTGCGGGCGCTCGCCGGACCCGGGCCGAGCGCGCTCGCGCGCGTGGAGGTGCGCGTGGGCGAGGCCCAGAACGCGCTGGCCGCCGTCGTGGCGCCGGACGGGCTTCGTCGCGTGCACGCGATGCTCGCCAGCGCGTATCAGCTCGCCGGCAGCGCGTCGCGGATGCGGCGTCAGGCCATCGGGAAGGGCGACATGCGCGCCGCGTGGAACGCCTCGGCCGCCGCCGCTGGCGCGCTGATGCTCTTCGAGCGCGCGAGCCACGATCTCGCGCAGTCGCTGAAACCGCCCGAGCTCCAGTGATCACGCCCCGACGGACCCGACTCGTCCGGACACCCGACCTGCGGGCGTTCCACGCGGCGATCGCCGCGCTCGCCTGCGACGGCGGGCTCCTGGCCTGCCGCCGACGCGCGGTGATCGTGCCCACCCGCGCGGCGGCAGGCGAGCTGCGGCGCACGATTGAGAACCACCGTACCGGCGCCGGGGCGGGCGGCCCGACGGCGCTGGCGCTGCCCGATCTGGTGACGCGCGACGACTGGTACCGCCTGCTGCACCGGCGGCTCGGCGAGGCGCCGCCGGTTGCCTCCGAGTTCGAGCGCGAGGTGCTCTTCGGCCGCGCGGCACGGCAGGCCGCCGCGGCGGGCGCGCCGCCGCCGTTTCCGCTGCGCCCCGGTCTCGTCGTCGAGATGCTCGCGCTCTACGACGAGCTGCATCGCCGTCACCGTACGATCGACGCGTTCGAGCGGCTGCTCGTCGGCTCGCTCGAGCCGAGTGCCGAGCTCGACCGGGGCGCCAGCCGGCTGCTCGCGCAGACACGGTTCCTCGTGGCGGCGTTCCGGGCCCAGGCGGGGCTCATCGAGGCGTCCGGCCGGCTCGACGAGCACGCGCTGCGCGCCCGGCTGCTCGCCCGCCAGGGCACGCCGCCGCTCGGCCACGTCGTCGTGACCGTGCCCGACCAGAACGCGGATCCGCACGGCCTGTGGCCCGCCGACTACGACCTGCTGGCGCGCCTCCCGGGCCTCGAGCGCGTGGACGTCGTCGCGACCGAGGAGACGCTCGCCACCGGGTTCCTCGAGCGGGTTCACGATCTGCTGCCGGGGATCGAGCCGGTGCGGTCCGGCGGGGAGGGATCCGGGCGCCCGCTGCTCGTGGCGCCGCCGGCGGACCTCGAGCGGCCGTTCTTCCTGGCGCGGGACCGCGAAGAGGAGCTCGTCGAGGCCGTCCGCCGGATGCGCGCGCGCGGCGGTGACGCGGACGCGAGCGACCGGCGCGCGATCGTCTTCCAGCGGCCGCTGCCGTACGTGTATCTCGCCCGGCAGGTGTTCGGCGCGGCGCGGCTGCCGTACCAGACCCTCGACGCGCTGCCGCTCGCGGCCGAGCCGTACGCCGCCGCGCTCGATCTGGTGATCTCGGCGGCCACGTCCGGGTTCACGCGCGGCGACACGGTCGCGCTCCTGCGATCGCCGCACTTCCTGCTGGCGCCCGACGGCGCGCCCCTCGAGCCCGAGGAGACGGCGGCCTTCGACCGCGTGCTGCGGCAGGTCCGGTACTTCGGCGACGCCGGGCGGCTGGCGGATCTGGCCGGCGAGATCGAGGCCGGCGCCCTGCCGCTCGATCGTGGCGACCGGCGCCTGGCGTCGCGCGCGGCGCGGGCGGCCGCCGCCGCGGCGCGGGCGCTCGCACCGCTCCTCGAGCCGGCCGCGCCCACCGTCCATCTGGCGGCGCTCGAGGCGTTCCTCGAGCGGCACGGCCGGCCCTGCGACGGCTCCGCGTGGTGGCATGAGCGCCACCTGCGGGCGCACGCGGCGGTTCGCGACGCGATCGCCGCGCTCGCGCGCGCCCACGCGGACCAGGACGACGAGCCCGGTCCCTTCGACGACGTGGCCGCGGCGCTCCGGCGCTGGATCGAAGGGCAGACGTTCTCGCCGCGCACCGGCGACGCCGGACCCCACCTGGTGGACGCAACCGCGGCGCGCTACGGCGACTTCGACGAGGTGCACCTCGTGGGCCTCGTCGAGCGCGACTGGCCGGAGGCGGCGCCGCGCAACATCTTCTACCCGGCCTCGCTCCTCGTGCAGCTCGGCTGGCCCGCCGAGCCCGATCGCGCGAGCGCGGCGCGCGCGGCGTTCCGCGACCTGCTGGGGCTCGCCGCCTCGCGGCTCGCGCTCTCCACCTTCACGCTCGAGGACGACGCGGTCGTGCGCCCCTCGCCCCTCCTCGAGGAGGTGGAGGACGCGGGACTCGCGCTGGCGAGGGTCGACGACGCGGCACCACCGCCGCGGATCTTCGTCCACGAGGCGCTCATGGAGGTTCCGGTCGCGCCCGCCGTCGTCGAGGGCCTGGCGGCGGGCTGGCTCGCGCTGCGACTGTCGCGGGCGGATGGCGAGGACGGGCGCTTCCGCGGCGCCACCGGCCCGCGCGCCCCGGCCGCGTACCGCGTCAGCGCGCTGGAGCGCTATCTCGACTGCCCGTTCAAGTACTTCGCCGGGCACGTGCTGCGGATCGAGGAGGAGCGCGGCGAGGAGCCCGGCCTGTCGGCGCTCGAGCGCGGACGGCTGGTGCACGAGGTGTTCGAGACGTTCTTCACCGGGTGGCAGGCCGAGGGCCGCGGCGCAATCACGCCGGCCAACCTGTCCGAGGCGCTCGACGCGTTCACGCGCGTGGCGGAAGCGCGTCTTGGCGCGCTGCCCGAGGCCGACCGCGCCCTCGAGCGCGCGCGGTTGCTCGGCTCGGCGGTGGCCTCGGGCCTCGGCGCGCGCGCCTTTGAGTTCGAGGTCGAATCGGATCAGGCGGTCGTCGAGCGCCTCCTCGAGCACACGCTCGAGGGGATCTTCACCGTCGAGGGTCCCGGCGGGCCGCGCAGCGTCGAGTTGCGCGGCAAGGCCGACCGCATCGATCTGCTCGCGGACGCCACGTTGCGGCTCGTGGACTACAAGCTGGGGCGTGCGCCGAAGGCCGCGCGCGCCCTCCAGCTCCCGGTCTACGGCGTGTGCGCCGAGCAGCGGCTGCGCGGCCGGCACGGTCTGGACTGGACCTTCGGCGCGGCCGGCTACCTGGCGTTCGGCGAGCGCCAGCCGTTCGTTTCGCTGGCGGGGCCGCGCAAGCCGTTCGCCGCCGCCGTCGCCGAGGGGATCGCACGCCTCGCCGGCGCGGTGGACGGCATCGAGCGCGGCGAGTTCCCCGTGCGGCCCGACGAGCCGTTCCTGTGCACCTACTGCGCGTACCCCTCGGTATGCCGCAAGGACTACGTCGGCGATGAGTGAGCAGCCGGACCTCTTCGACCGTGACCCGGCGGGCGCCGGTGCGAAGCCCGTCGACGGCGCCGCGGCGAAGGACCGGGCGGCGCGCGCCTTCGCGGTCGATCCGCGCGAGAACGTCGTGCTCGAGGCGTCGGCCGGCACCGGCAAGACCTCGGTGCTCGTGGAGCGGTACCTGAACCTGCTGCGCGCCGGCGTCGACCCGGCCAACATCCTCGCGATCACGTTCACGCGCAAGGCCGCCGCCGAGATGCACGAGCGGGTCGTGGCCGGCCTCCGCGACGCCGCCACGCGCTCGGCGGCCGACCGCGCGCGCTGGCTCGAGCTGCGCGACCGGCTCGGCGAGATCGCCGTCGAGACGATCGACGCGTTCTGCCTCTCGCTCGTCCGTGAGTTCCCGCTCGAGGCGGACCTGGATCCGGGCTTCGAGATGGCCGACGAGACGGAGGTTCCGCGCCTCGTCGACGGCGCGCTCGACCGCGCGCTGCGGATCGCCGTGGCGCTCGCGCGCGACGACGCCGACCTCGCGCTGGTGCTGGCGCAGCTCGGCGCGTCGCGCGCGCGCGCGG
>JAHECP010000090.1 GCA_024641665.1 Acidobacteriota bacterium | reverse complement strand
GCTCGTCGGCGTCCCGCCCACCGACCCGCCCACCTATGCGCTCGTCGCCGCGTTCCTGCTCGCGGTGGCGGTCGTCGCCGCCTACGTCCCCGCGCGCCGCGCCGCGCGCGTCGATCCCGTCGTCGCGCTGCGCGAGTGAGCGGCGCGACGCCGCGCGGCGGGAGAGCGCGACGAGCCACCGCAGGAACCCGGGCACCCGCGCCGGGGGCGTCATCACGTCTCGGTCTCCGGATCTCGGTTCGAGGCAACTTCCGAGCCGCCTCATCCGTCCAAGCGCGTAAGCGCGCGCGGCCGGTATCGCGGCCGGAGCGGCACGAACCGGCGCCTTCGCAGAATGGAACCTCCATCATGGCCACCCTCACAGGCGCGGCGCGTCTCCCGGCCGGAATCGTCCAGGACGTGAAGTACAGCCTCCGCACGCTCCGCCGGAGCTGGGGGCTCATCGCCATCGCGGTGTTCTCCCTGGCCGTCGGCATCGGCGCCAACACGGCCGTGTTCAGCGCGGTGGACGTGTTCATGCTGCGCCCGCTGCCGTATCCCCACTCCGACCGCCTGTACATGGTGTGGACCAGCAACCAGGAGCGGGGCTGGGGGCAGGCCTCCTTCAGCGTGCCGGACTTCCGGGATCTGCGTGCGCACAGCCGCACGATGCGGCTCGCCGCGTACCGCGGCGGGACCTTCAACCTCTCGGGCGACGCCGACGCCGAGCGGCTCGACGGCGGCTATGTCACGCCAGGGTTCTTCCAGGTGCTCGGCGTGCAGCCGGCGGTCGGCCGGGCGTTCACGCCGGACGAGGGTCGTCCCGGGCGCGAACGGGTGGCCATCATCGGCAACGGGCTCTGGAAGCGGCGCTTCGGCGGCAATCCGGCCGTCATCGGCTCCACGATCACGCTCGACGGCATCCCGCACACGGTCGTCGGGATCATGCCGCCCGACTTCTGGTTTCGCGTCCCGGGCCGGGACGTCTGGGCGCCGCTCGCGTTCGCCGGCGACGAGCGCCGGGACAGTCACTTCCTCGCGGTGCTGGGACGGCTGAACGACGGCGTGTCCGCGACCCAGGCCCTGGACGAGGCGAAGCGCATCATGGGGCAGATCGCCCGGGACTTCCCGGACACCAGCGCGGGTCACAGCGCCGTGATGGTCGGGCTGCACGAGGACGTGTTCGATGAAGGCTTCCAGGCGGGCACCGCGATCTCGACGGTGGCGGTGGCGCTCGTGCTCCTCATCGCGTGCGCGAACGTGGCGAGCCTGCTCTTGACACACGCCGCCGGCCGCGAGCGCGACGTCGCCGTGCGCAGCGCGCTCGGCGCGCGCCGATCGCGGATCGTCGGCCAGCTGTTCACCGAGGCCGCGATCGTCGCCGGTCTCGGCGGCCTGCTGGGTCTCGGCTTCGCCGTGGTGGGCATCCGGGGCCTCGTCTCCATCATGCCGCCGTGGTTTCCCCGCGTGCAGGAGATCGGCCTGAGCCCGCGCGTGCTGCTCTATGCCGCCGCCGTCACCATGCTCACCGGACTGCTGTTCGGTCTCGCGCCGGCCCTGCAGGCCAGCAAGCCCGACCTGACCGCCATGCTCAAGGAAGGCGGACGGGGCGGGAGCAGCCGCGGAGGACGGTTCCGCAAGGCGATGGTGGTGGCCGAGGTGGCACTGGCGCTCGTGCTCCTGGTGTCGTCCACGCTCCTGGTCCAGGGCTTCGTCAAGATCCGGGTGGCCAACCTCGGCTTCGACCGGTCGGACGTGTTGACCCTGGAGACGCTGCTGCCCGAAGACCAGTACCCCGACGCCGCCACGGTCACGGACTTCTACGCCCGCCTGTCCGACCGCCTCGCGAGCCTGCCCGGGGTCACGGCGGTCGGCGGGACGAGCCTCCTCCCCACGCAGGGGAGCAGCATGACCTACTACGTGCGGGAGGGCGAGGATTTCGCCGATCAGAGCCACCGCAAGCTGACCGGCTTCCGCTACGTCCTGCCGGGGTATTTCGAGTCGATGGACATTCCCGTCCTGCGCGGACGGAGCATCGAGGCCGGCGACCAGGCCAACTCGCTGCGGGTGGCGGTCGTCAACCAGACGTTCGCGCGCCGGAACTGGCCCAACGGCAATCCAATCGGGCAGCGCATCGTCACGTCCAGGGGGCCGTGGGAGATCGTCGGCGTCGTCGCCGACACCCGGGATCAGCCAACGGCCAGCGGGGATCAGGCCCTGGCGTACTTCCCCGCCAGCCAGACCTTGCTGCGATTCATGGCGTTCACGGTCGAAGCCACGGTGCCACTCGACACGCTGATCGAGCCGGTGAGAGCGCAGCTGCGCGCGCAGGATCCCACCATCCCCGCGTACGACCTGATGCCGCTCGGCGCCCTCATCGACCAACGCATGGGCGGCGACACCATCATGGCGAAGATCATGGGCGCGCTCGCGGCCATCGCGCTTGTGCTCGCGCTCGGCGGCGTCTACGGCGTCATGGCGCACAGCGTGTCGCAGCGCACCCGGGAGCTGGGCATCCGCACCTCGCTCGGCGCCCGGCGCGTGAATCTCGTGTCGATGGTGATGCGCCAGGGCATGGCCACGGCCCTGCTCGGGGTCGTGATCGGCGTCGGCGTTACCCTCGCGGTGACGAGAGGTCTGGCCCGGTTCCTGTTCGGCGTGAGCCCGTTCGACCCGGTCACCTTCGGCGCCGTGGCGGGCGTGCTGCTGCTGGCGGCGCTGGCCGCCACGCTCTTCCCGGCGCTGCGGGCCGCGCGCGTGGATCCGGTCGTGGCGCTCAGGACCGAATAGTGTGTCGTCGCGGTCGGTCGGACACCGGCCGGGCACGCCGCGCCTCCGCTACTCGGCGTGCAACGCCGTGACCGGATCGATGCGTGCCGCGCGGTACGCCGGCAGCGCGCTGATGAGCAGCACGACCGCGATCTCGGCGGCGCCGACGCTGGCGAAGATCGAGAAGTCCGTCGCGCTCACGCCGTAGAAGGCGGACTGGAACATCCGCGCGAGCCCGACGGACGCGAGCAGGCCGACGCCGGACGCGGCGAAGGCCGCGGGCAGGACCGCGTTCAGCATCAACCGGAAGACGTCCAGCACTCCGGCGCCCAGCGCGAGGCGGACGCCGATCTCCTGCGTGCGCACGGCGACCAGCGAGAACAGCAATCCGCCGAGCCCCACGGCGGCCAGGCCGGTGGCCACCGCGGCGAACGCCCCCACGATGCCGGCCGCCAGCCCGCGTTCCGCGACGCCGGCGCGGAGCACCTCGTCGAGCGATCGAACGAAGTACACGGGCAGGTTGGCGTCGACGGCCGCAACGGCCGCCCGGATGGCGTCGAGACCCGCGCCGGCGTCGCTCCGCGTCCGCGCGACGACGGTCATGCCGCGACGCGGCGCTTGCGCGAGCGGCACGTAGGACTCCGGACGCACGATGTCGCCCGACTCCTGGCGCACGTTGGGGATCACGCCAATCACCAGCCGCGCGGGCCCTTCGCCCCCGGCGAGCCGCACGCGCCGGCCGATGGCGCTCGCGCCGGGCCAGAGCGTGCCCGCGAGCGCGTCGTTGACGACGACGACGGGCTCGCTCGACGGGCTATCGCGCGCGTCGACGTCGCGACCGGCGCGCACCGGAATGCCGAGCGCGGCCAGATACCCCGGACCGACGACCCGGAGCGCCGCCTGGCCGGCGGCTGCGTCCTCCAGCGCGCGGTCACCGTCCGTGTAGCGCGCCAGCGGCGGATCCCCGACGATCGGCGCGTCCGAGGTGACGCCCACCGACCTGACGCCGGCCGCGCGCGCGAGGCTCGCCACGAGGCGGCCGAACCCGGCGACGACCGACGCGTCGGTCGGATAGGTCGCGCGCGGCAGGCTGACCTCGAAGGTCAGCACGCCGGCCGGGTCGAAGCCGCGGTCGTCGACCGCCGAGCGATAGACGCTGGCGCGCATGAAGCACGAGCCGGTCAGCAGCACGGTGGCAAGGGCGAACTGCGCCGCCGTGAACAGCGTGCGCAGCCGGGCGTGCGGCGCGCCGAGACTGCCGGTCCGGAGGAGGGCGGGCTGCGCGGCGCGCGCCGTGAGCCACGCCGGCGCGAGCCCGAACAGGCCGACGGATCCAATCGAGATGCCCAGCGCGAAGGCCAGCACGCGCGCGTTGACCTCGATGGGATTCCAGACCGGCCCGAGGCTCTCGAACACCGCCGCGAGCGCATCGACCGTCCAGAACGACATGAGGACAGCCGCGACCGCCCCCAGCAGCCCAAGGAGCAGACTCTCGGCGAGCAGCAGACGCATCAATCGCCCCAGGCCCGCGCCCAGGGCACGGCGAATCGCCAGCTCGCGCCGCCGTTGATCCCCTCTCGCCGTGAGGAGGCTCGCCACGTTGGCGCACGCGACCAGCAGCACGAGTGCCCCGGTCCCGGTCAGGGCCACCAGGGCCAGCCGCGGCCCGTTCGCCAGGTTGTCGTGCAGCGATCGAACGGTGGGCCGCCAGCCGCGGTTCGTGCCCGGGTACTCGCGCTCGAGCGTCCGCGCGACGGTCGTCAGCTCAGCCGAGGCCCGCTCGAGCGTCACGCCCGCGCGCAGCCGTCCATAGGCCGCCAGGGTCCGCCGGTCGCGGCCCAGCGTCTCGGGATCGGGCGTGAGCGGCACCCACACGTCCACGTAGCGGAAGATCGGAATCTCCGGCAGCACGCCGGCAATCTCGACCGGCCGACCGTCCAGGACGAGCGTGCGCCCCAGCGCCTCGTGGTTCGCCGCATAGCGCCGGTGCCACACGTGCGCGGACAGGAAGACGACACCGCCATGCCCGGGCGTCGTGTCGGCCTCGGCGACCGAGCGGCCGGCGATCGGGCGCACGCCGAACATCTCCAGCAGTCCCGCCGAGACGGCTCCGGCCGTGACCCGCTGCGGCTCGCCGTCTCCTCCGAGGTTGACGTCCCGACTCGCGAAGAGCCCTCCACGCTCGAGACAGTCGGTCCCGGATTGCCAGTCCGTGAAGTCGGCGTACGACACGCCGTCCAAGCGTCCCTCGCGATCGTTGATGGTGCCGAGACGGACCAGGCGCTCGGCCGATGGGAAGGGAAGCGGCCGGAGGAGCAGGGCGTCGGTGACGCTGAAGAGCGCGGTGTTCGCACCGACGCCGAGCGCCAGCACGAGGACGGCCGTCACGGTGAAGCCGCGCCGCCGACGCAGCGCCGCGAGGGCCAGACGAAGATCGGCCGCGACGTTGTCGACGTGCATCCCGCCCCTCCTCGCCGGCACGGTCGGCGGGCGCGCTCTCGGCGCCAGCCGCCAGACATCCGTCGGAGCCGTGCTGCAAACCGTGCGCCGGAGACCGGGGCGGCCAGGTGCCAGCCCCAGGCCGGATCCCGGCGGCTTCGGGCGCCGGCGGAAACCCGGCGATCGCGGGTGTCCGGACGCGGGCAGGCCCAGTGCCGCTTCTGGACACGAGGGGGGCCGTGTCGCCGGTCGCGATCGTCGGCCCGGTGACACCCCGTTCCCCTCCTGGTGTTTGATCCACTAGAGTACCAGCCTGGGCTGAGACGGCCGGCAGAGGCGCGTTTCGGGGAGAGGCTGCGATCGCATGACGGACTCCGCGATGGTCGAGCTGCGCGGCGTCACCAAGCGCTTCGACGGCAAGCGGCAGGTCACGGCGCTCCACGGGGTGGACCTGGTCGTGCCGCGGGGCGAGATGGTGTCGATCGTCGGGCCGTCGGGCTCGGGCAAGTCCACCCTGCTCAACCTGATCGGCGGCCTCGACCGCCCCTCGGCGGGCGAGGTCGTCATCGACGGCCAGGCGCTCGCCGGCCTCACCGACGACGGGCTGACGCGCGTCCGGCGCGACAAGATCGGCTTCATCTTCCAGTTCTTCAACCTGCTGCCCACGCTCACCTGCCTCGAGAACGTGGCGCTGCCGCTGCACCTGCGCGGCTGGTCGCGCCGAAGGACGCTCGAGCGCGCGCGCGAGCTGCTCGACCTCGTCCAGCTCGGCCACCGCCTCGAGCACCGGCCGGACGAGCTCTCGGGCGGCGAGCGCCAACGGGTCGCCATCGCGCGGGCGCTCTCGGTCTACCCGCCGCTGCTGCTCGCCGACGAGCCGACCGGCAACCTCGACAGCGCGACCGGCGCCGACATCCTCGCCCTCGTGCGCGACCTGCACGAGCGGCTCGGCGCCACGGTGGTCGTGGTCACCCACGATCCCACGGTGGCCGAGAGCTGCGCGCGCACCATCACGCTACGCGACGGCCTCATCGTCGGAGACGAACGCCGGTGATCCTGCTGCGCCTCATCACGTGGCCGTACGTGCGCCGCCATCTGGCCCGCGCGTCGCTGACGACGCTCGGCATCGTGCTGGGCGTCGCGGTGTTCGTGGCCATGTACACGGCCAACCAGGCGGTGCTGCGCGGCCTCGAGCACACGGTGGATCGCGTGGCCGGCAAGACCCAGCTCCAGGTGACGGCCGGCGACGCCGGTTTTCCCGAGGACGTCCTCGAGCGCGTGCAGGCGGTGCCCGAGGTGAAGGTCGCGGTGCCGGTCATCGAGGCCACGCTCGAGACGGGCCTCACCGGCCAGGGCAACCTGCTCGTGCTCGCGGTGGACATGACGGGCGACCGCAGCCTGCGCGACTACGACCTCGAGAGCGGCGACGAGGCGATGATCGACGACCCGCTCGTGTTCCTGGCGCAGCCCGACTCGCTGATGGTGACCGAGGAGTTCGCGAAGCGGAACGGCCTGCACGCCGACAGCAAGATCGTCCTCGGCACGATGCTCGGCGACCAGACCTTCACGATCCGCGGGATCATGAAGCCGACCGGGCTCGGGAGCGCCTTCGGCGGCAACCTCGCGATCATGGACATCTACGCCGCGCAGCAGGTCTTCGGGCGCGGCCGCACCTTCGATCGCGTCGACCTGGCGCTCCGGGACGGCGTGGCGCTCGACCAGGGCCGCGCGGCCATCGAGCGCGCGCTGAGCCCCGGCTTCGAGGTGGCGCCGCCCTCGTCGCGCGGCCAGCAGTTCGAGTCGATCGTGCAGGTCTACTCGATCTCGATGAACATCTCGAGCCTCTTCGCGCTCTTCATCGGGATGTTCATCATCTACAACTCGTTCGCGATCGCCGTGACGCAGCGCCGCGCCGACATCGGCATCCTGCGGGCGCTCGGCGCGTTCCGCTCGCAGATCCGCACGCTGTTCCTCGTGGAGGGCGGGGTCGCGGGGCTGGTCGGGTCGGCCGTCGGCTGCGTGGCGGGTCTGGGCATGGGGCGCGCGCTGGTCGGCGAAGTCGCCACGATGCTGGAGGGCGTGTTCGGCATCGTCCAGCAGCCCGCCGAGATCACGCTCACGCCCGGCCTGCTCCTCTTCGCGCTCGTCGTCGGCGTGGCGACGAGCGTCGTGGCCGCCTACCTCCCCGCGCGGCAGGCGGCGCGCGTCGACCCCGTGCAGGCGCTGCAGAAGGGGCGCTACCAGGTGCTGACGGCCGGCCAGAACCGCGCGCGGCGCCGCGTCGCCCTCGTCATGGCGCTCGCCTCGGCGGCGCTGCTGTGGCTGGGCCGGTCGAGCGTGCCGTTCTACACCGGCTACGTGCTGGCCATTCTGGCCGCGCTCCTGCTGACCCCGACGCTGGCGCTGCTGCTCGCCGAGGCGCTCCGGCCGGTGCTGCGGTGGCTCCGGCCCGTCGAGGGCACGCTCGCGGCCGACAGCCTGATCCAGGCGCCGCGCCGCACGTCGGGGACGGTCGCCGCGCTGATGCTGGCGCTCGCGCAGGTGATCGCCCTCGGCGGCATCTCGCTCGCCAGCTACGCCGGCATCACCGACTGGGTCGACACGGCGCTCAACCCCGACCTGTTCGTCACGGCGGACCCGAGCCTCGCCGTGCGGACGTTCCGCTTCCCCGCCGCGATGGGGCCCGAGCTCCGGTCGATCGAGGGCATCGAGGCGATCCAGCAGGTGCGCAGCGTGCGCGTGCCGTTCCGCGGCGGCCCGGTACTCGTCGTCTCGGTGGAGATCGGCGGCCTCCAGGAGCGGGCCCGGCGGGAGCCCGTCGCCGGCGACGCCGAGACGATGTACCGCCTCGCGGGCGAGGGCAAGGGCGTGATGGTGTCGGAGAACCTGGCGGACCTGCGCGGGCTCGCGCTCGGCGAGACGATCGACCTGCCGACGCCGGGCGGCCTGCTCCACCTGCCCATCGTGGGCATCGTGAAGGACTGGTCCGATCAGCTCGGGACCATCCTCATCGACCGGCAGGTGTTCATCCGCCAGTGGCACGACGACTCGGTCAACATCTTCCGGATCTACCTGAAGCCGGGCGCCTCCGAGGCCGCCGTGAAGGCGCGCATCTTCGACAAGTTCGCCGGCTCGCGCCGCCTCTACGTCCTGACCAACCGCGAGGTGCGCGGCTACATCATGCGCCTGACCGACCAGTGGGTGGGCATGACCAACGCGCAGCTCGCCGTCGCGGTGATCGTGGCCATCCTCGGCATCGTCAACACGCTGACCGTCTCGATTCTCGACCGCCGGCGCGAGCTGGGCGTGCTGCAGGCGGTGGGCGGCCTGCGCGGCCAGATCCGCCGCACGATCTGGATGGAGGCCGTGGCCATCAGCGTGATCGGCCTCGCGCTCGGCCTCGCGTTCGGCGCCGTCAATCTGCACTACATCCTGGAAATCACGCGGCGCGACGTCGGCGGCATGAACCTCGCCTACATGTACCCGGTGTCGATCGCCCTCGGCATCGTGCCGACGATGCTCGCGGCGGCGTTCGTGTCGGCCCTCGGGCCGGGCGAGTCGGCCGTGCGGGGATCGCTGGTGGAAGCGTTGGAATATGAGTGAGCTGCTGATTGCGTTGATGCTAATCGCCGGAAGCGGAAAAGGGGACGGGAGCTATTTCCGTCCTTCGCTGCCGGAAATAGCTCCCGTCCCCTTTTCCGCCGCCGACGCCCGCGAGATCGTCCAGACGGCGCAGGACCGCACCGAAGCCACGTCGCAGCACTACGAGGGCACCTTGAAGGTGATCGACGCCCGAGGCCGGGTGTCCGACAAGCGGTGGACCTACGATCGCCTCGGGTCGCACGGCCGCAGCAAGGCGGTGCTGCGGTTCACCGAGCCCGCCGAGGTGAAGGGTGTGGCCCTGCTCATCGTCAACCATCCCGACCGATCGTCCGACCAGTGGATGTGGACGCCGGCCATCCAGCGCGACCGCCGCATCGCGCTCCAGGACCGCTCCACGCGCTTCTTCGGCACGGACTTCAGCTTCGAGGACCTGGAGGAGCGGGACATCGACCAGTACCGGTACCGCCTGCTCGGCGAGGAGCCGGTGGACGGCGCGGCGTGCTGGAAGATCGAGGCGACCCCCACGGGCCGGAAGGTCTCGCAGTACACGCGGTCGGTGATCTGGGTTCGCGAGGACAACTACGCCTACGCGCGCGTGGAGAACTACGACGGCGACCAGCTGGTCCGGCGGCTGAACTACCAGCGGATCGAGCAGGTGCAGGGCATCTGGACGGCGCGCGTGCTCGAGATGCACGACGTCCGGCGGAACAGCACGACCGTGCTCACGCTCGAGAAGCTCCAGTACAACCTGCCCATGCACGACGAGGACTTCACGCTGCAGGCGCTGCGCAGGGAGAGATGAGCGACCCTGTCGGGCCGGCTGAAGCCGGCCCCTACACCCCGCCGCTCGGGCCGGCTGAGGTCGGCCCCTACACCCCACACCGTGTGGGGGCCGGCTTCAGCCGGCCCATCACGCTCCTGATCCTCCTCCTCGCGGCGCCCGCCGCCGCACAGTCCTTCTCGCAGCGCGGGTTCGTCGAGCTGAAGACGACAGGCTACCCGCAGGCGGCGGTGAACGACGATACGCGCGAGGTCGGCGAGGCGCTCGTGCGCTACGAGCCGGCGTTCGAGGCCGGCCGCTGGCTGCGCGTGCGCGGCTCGCTCGACGCGCGCCTCGACACCTGGGGCCGGGTCGACCGCTCGTGGCGCGTGGACTTCTCGGACCGCACGCGGAAGCGCCCGGCGCTCTCGATCCGCAACCTGAGCGCCACGCTCAGCCGCGGGCGCTTCACGGCGGACGTCGGCAAGCAGTTCATCCGCTGGGGCAAAGCCGACATCGTGAACCCGACGGACCGCTTCGCGCCGCGCGACTTCCTGAGCGTCACCGACAGCGGCTTTCTCGCCGTCACCGGCGTCCGCCTCGCCTGGGGCACCGACACCGACATCGTCGAGGCCGTGTGGGTGCCGCGCTTCACGCCGAGCCGCATCCCGCTCTACGACACGCGCTGGACGGTCCTGCCTGCAAGCGCCGCCGGCGTCCAGATCGTGGACCTGGGCGCGACGTTCCCGAAGGGGCGCCAGATCGGCGCGCGCTGGAACCACGTGGCGAGCGGCTACGAGTACTCGCTGTCGGTGTACGACGGATATAACCACCTGCCTCTCATCGACACGCAGGTCTACCCGACCCTGGTCCCGCCGCCGATCGTGGCGATCGACCAGCGTTTCCCGCGCATCCGGATGGTGGGCGCGGATCTGGCCTGGCCGCTGCCCTGGCTCACGCTGAAAGCCGAGGCGGCGTACTTCGCGTCGCCCGACCGGCAGGCGGACGAGTACGTCCAGTACGTGGTGCAGGCGGAACGGCAGGTGGGTGAGCTGTTCCTCGTGGGCGGGTACGCGGGCGAGGCGGTCACCGTGTCACGCACGGCGGCCGACTTCGCGCCCGACCGCGGCCTGACGCGGGCGTTTCTCGGCCGCGCGTCCTACACGATCGACACCAACCGCAGCGTCGGGGCCGAGCTCGCGGTCCGCCGGAACCTCGACAGCTTCTGGCTCAAGGGCGACTACTCGCAGGCGTTCGGCGGCCACTGGCGCGCGACGCTTGCGGCGAGCCTGATCCGCGGCAACCCGACCGACTTCATCGGCCAGTACCGGCGCAACTCGCACGGGTCGCTGACGGCCCGCTACAGCTTCTGAACCGCGTGCGCGCGTTGGTATGGTAGTATGGTGTCAGTATGGTCAAAGCGACGTTCACGCTGGACGAGGTCACCGTCGCCCGCCTGCGCCGGACGGCCGATCGGCTCGGCCGTCCCCAGAGCCAGATCGTGCGCGACGCGATCCGGGACTACGCGGACCACGTCGGCCGGCTCGGCGACGAGGAGCGCACGCGCCTGTTGGACGCCTTCGACCGCCTCGTGCCGCGAATCCCGTCGAAGACGGCCGCCGCCGTCGACGCCGAGCTGGGCGCGCTCCGAGCCGCCCGCCGCAAGGGCGGCCGTCGGCGGCGGGCATGATTCAGCTCGACACCTCGGTACTCGTCGACACCCTCACCGGCCCCCGCCGGTCGGCGGCCGCGTTGCGCCAGACCATCGCGCGCGGCGAGCGGGTGGCGCTGTCGGCGATCGCGCTCTACGAATGGCTGCGCGGACCCCGCCTCCCCGAGGAGCTGACCGCCCAGGAGGCGCTGTTTCCGCTCGAGGAAGTGGCGCCGTTCGGCACCGTGGAGGCGGTCGTGGCCGCCGACCTCTACCGGCAGGTGAAGCGCCCGCGCGGCCGCGAGATCGACCTCGCCATCGCGGCGTCGGCGCTGACCCACGGCGCGTCGCTCTGGACGCTGAACCCGGCCGACTTTCGCGACATCCCGGGGCTGTCTCTCTACACGCCCTGAGACGGATCGCCCGACATCGAGCCCCGCGGAGCCGCGAGTTGCGAGGGCGGCCCGGCGGGTCGCCCCTACGTCGTCTTCTGGCGGGTGCCGCTCGCGGGAATCTCGCGGTTGGCGGGCGTCACCAGCTTGCCGGCGATCTTCGAGCCGGTGATGGTCCCCTCGTAGCGCAGCGCCACGACGGCGCCCGCCTGCGACCGCACCTCGAGCGCGAAGGTGAGCACGCCGTCCTTGAAGGCGGGCGACTGGCCCTGCAGCGTGCCTTGCGGCCCCTCCCAGGTGACGGCCAGGCCCTCGCCCTCGCGCTGGACGGTCAACACGACCTTGGCCGCGCCCTGCGGCCACTCGACGTTGAGGTCCCATTTGCCGACCGGATTCTCCGCCGCCCGCACCGTGGCCACCGCAAGCGCCAGCGCCACGAGCAGTCCCGCGGCAACGACGCCCGGACTCCTGTTCATCATCCTGCTCCATCCCGCGCGGGGCTTGCGCCGCGCGCGACCCGTCTCCCGCATCTGTCGCTCATATGGTAACGCGGGTCACCGGGTCCGTGGTCCGTGCGCGTCGGCCGGCGCGCGGGGACCCCATGAGCCCGGCCGCGCCGGCGTCCGGGGCGCCCGCGGCACGAGCACCTTGACGGATCCGCGCCCAGCACGTAGATTGCGGATAACTCGGCCGTCCGGCGTGCACGTTCGCCCGGTTTCGTTCGTCGCGGACCCCCACCCTCGATGGCGAAAGGAGCTGCGATGCGCACGCGTTGGAACCGCACCTGCTTCGTCGGGGCATGCCTCGGACTTCTCACCTTGATTACCGGCTGCGGACCGGGCGCCGGCAAGACCCCTGAGGGCTCCCCGATCCGCGTCGAAATCTCCCAGATGTTCATCACCGTCCAGAACGAGGCGGGGCTGGCCCTCAGGAACGTGAAGGTGGAAATCGTGCCCTACGGCGGCGCGACGACGTTCGCCGTGCTGATTCCCCGGCTCGACAACGGCGAGAAGCGGGACCTGGCGCTCGGCAACTTCCGAGGTCTCGACGGCACGCCGTTCGACCGGCGCGTCGTCCGCGCGAAGAACGTGGTGGTGTCGGGGACCGACATCAACAACGTCGAAGTGAAGGTCGAGGTGGGCTGGAAGTAGGCCGCACCGGCTCGACCAGATCGTCGAGCATCTCGACCGGCCGGTCGATGCGGCAGCGCCGCCGGCGGACCGGCGGGGACCTCCTGAGTCAGACAACACCCTGTTTCACAACGACTTGGCCGACCGCCACGCCTGCGGCTCCGACTGGTCCGCGCCTTGCCCTGAGAGGGGCCAACGGGGCCAGTCCCCGCCCCGGTCCGGCCGGATCACAGCGACCACCCCTCCTCCGCCGGACCGGGGATCTTTGTCCGGGGACGGGGCCACCCGAAGGGCTCCCGTTCCCACCGGGAGCGTCATGGCGGTCGATGCGAAACGGTTCAACTGGCGGGCGTTCTTCAGCCTTTACGTGGTCATCTCGTTCGTCGTGATGATCGTCACCGGCCTCGTGCTGTTCGTCGCGCCGCCCGGCCGCGTCGCCACCTGGGCCGAGTGGACGCTCGGGGGGCTGACGAAGGTGCAGTGGCAGGCCCTCCACACCACGTTCACGACCTTCTTCGTGGTGGCGGCGGCGTTCCACGTCTACTTCAACTGGAGGATCCTCGTCTCGTATCTCAAGAACAAGTTCCACCAGGGCGTTCCACGCAAGCGGGAGCTCGGCTGGTCGGCGGCGGCGGCGCTGGCGCTCGTGACGCTCACGCTCGGGCAGGTACCGCCCGTCGGCTACATCATGGACGCGAGCGAGGCGGCCTCAGCGTCGTGGAGCGGCCCGTCCACCGAGCCGCCGGTGCCGCACGCCGAGCTGCTGACGCTGGCGAAGCTGGCCGAGACGGTGAAGGTGCCGGCCGAGCGGTTCCTCGCGAAGCTCGACGCGGCCGGCCTCTCGGCCGGTGCGCCCGACGCGACGCTCGGCGAGATCGCCGAGGTGCACGACCTGACGCCGGCCGCCCTCTACACGATGCTGATGCACGACGAGGCGAAACCCGCGATCGCCGTCGCCGAGGGCGGCGGCTACGGGCAGAAGAACGTGCGGCAGGTGAGCGACCAGCTGAACGTGCCGGTCGCTATCGCGCTCGAGCACCTGCGCCACGCCGGCATTGCCGCCGATGAGGACGCCAACGTCCGCGTGCTCGCCACGGCCCACGGCAAGCTGCCCATCGAGGTCGTGAAGCTGATCGCGGGACAGTGACACAGGTGCACCACGGTGCACGGGGTGCAAGGTGCACACGGGTGCCAGGTGGCGCCGAGGCTGACGATGGGGCGCGACATCTCTCAAGGAATGATGTGCGCCATCGAAGCGATCGCACCACCTCGCACCTCTGTGCACGATGCACCTTGTGCACCCTGGTGCACCCGCGGTGTGACCCGGATCACCGTGGCAGAAATGCACCGCCCAGCCCCGTTGCGGCACTTTGACCCACCTCCGCCGAGGACCGTCGCCGTAACTGCTTGACCGGCGGGCCTCCGGCGCCGGGCGATTCCGGCACGAGGTCTGCTCTCTCCCTGCAGTCGACAAGGCAACAGGTGCTGGCGCCCGCCCTCTGAAAGTTACTGGAAGGAGTTGGCCATGCGTGGACTGGTACGCGGTCTTCCAGTCCTGCTCGGTGCGCTCGCGCTCGTCGCGATCGGTCCGCTGACCTCCGACGCCTACGCGCAGTACTTCGGGCAGAACAAGGTCCAGTACAAGGATCTGCACTTCAAGGTGCTGAAGACCGATCACTTCGACGTCTACTTCTACCCCGAGGAGCACGAGGCGGCGACCCAGGCGGCGCGGATGGCCGAGCGCTGGTACGCCCGCTACGCGGCCCTCTTCAAGCACAAGCTGTCGTCGCGACAGCCGCTCATCCTCTACGCATCGCATGCGGACTTCGAGCAGACCAACGCCATCCAGGGCTTTCTCGGCGAAGGCACCGGTGGCGTCACCGAACCGCTCAAGCGGCGCATCGTGCTGCCGCTCGGCGCGTCGCTCGCCGAGACGAACCACGTCATCGGCCACGAGCTGGTGCACGCGTTCCAGTTCGACATCACGAGCGGCGGCCGCAACGGCGACCAGGGTCCGGGTGCCGAGCGGCTGTCCCTGTGGTTCATCGAGGGCATGGCGGAGTATCTCTCGCTCGGCCCCGACGATCCGAACACGGCGATGTGGATCCGGGACGCGGCCGGACAGGAACAGCTGCCCGACATCGACAAGCTCGACAACCCCAAGTACTTCCCGTACCGGTGGGGCCAGGCGTTCTGGGCGTACGTCGCGGGTCGCTGGGGTGACGACGCGATCCGGCGGCTGCTCGTGAGCGCCGGTGCGTCGGGCGACGTGGACGCGGCCATCAAGAAGGTCCTGAAGACCACGTCCAAGAGCCTGTCGAAGGACTGGCACACGGCGCTCTACGACGAGTACGGCCCCGTGCAGAAGGCCACGCACACGGCGCGGACGTACGGCCGGCTGCTCATCACGGGCAAGGAGCCCGGCGGCGACATCAACGTCACGCCCTCGCTCAGCCCCGACGGCCGTCGTCTGCTCTTCTTCTCGGAGCGCGATCTGTTCTCCATCGACCTCTATCTGGCCGACGCCGGGACGGGCAAAGTGCTGCACCGGGTCGTGAAGACGGCGCTCGACCCGCATTTCAGCAGCCTGGAGTTCATCGACTCGGCCGGGGCCTGGGCGCCCGACGGCCACCGCATCGTGTTCGCCGCCGTGCGGCAGGCGCACCCCGAGCTGGTGCTCTTCGACCTCGACCGGATGGCGATCCAGCGCGAGATTCCGTTTCCGGCGCTCGACTCGATCATCAACCCCGCGTGGTCGCCCGACGGCGGCGCCATCGCCTTCTCGGGCACGGTCGGCGGGCTGTCGGACCTGTTCGTCTACGATCTCGGGCGCAAGGCGCTGAAGCGCCTCACGCACGACGCCTTCACGGATCTCCAGCCCGCGTGGTCACCCGACGGGCGCCACCTCGCGTTCGTGACCGATCGCTACTCGACGACGCTCGACGACCTCGCGACGGGCAACTACCGGCTCGCGCTCGCCGACGCGTCCACCGGCGTGATCGAGTCGCTGCCGAGCTTCGAGGACGGCAAGAACACCGACCCGCAGTGGTCGCCCGACGGCCAGTCGATCTACTTCCTCTCCGACCGCAGCGGCATCACGAACCTGTACCGCTACGACCTGGCGACGCGCGAGCGGTCGCAGGTCACCGATCTCTTCACCGGCGTGAGCGGCATCACGGCGCTCAGCCCGGCGATCTCGATGGCAGAGCACGCGGACCATCTGGTGATGAGCGTGTATGAGCACGGCAAGTACGACATCTACGCGCTCGACGCACCGAAGGTGCTCGAGGGCGCCGCGCTCGCGCCCGGCGTCGAGGGCGCCACGCCGGCGCTCCTGCCGCCGGTCAACCGGTTCCACGAGCAGCTCGTCGCGCTCCTCGACCAGCCGTCGACGGGCCTGCCCGCGCGGAGCGCCGGGACGGTCGGACCCTACCGGTCGCACCTGTCGCTCGATTACGTCGGCGAACCGTCGATCGGCGCCGGCGTGGACCCGTTTGGCACCTTCGTCGGCGGCGGCGTCTCGTTCCTGTGGAGCGACATGCTCGGCAATCACCAGCTGGCCACCGCCGTGCAGACCGGCAGCTACGTCGGCGGCGGCTTCTCCGACATCCTCAACAACACCGCGGGCGCCGTGGAGTACCAGGATCTCAGCCACCGCTGGAACTGGGGCGGCGTGGTGCAGCAGTACCCGTACTTCTCGGGCGGCTTCACCAACGACACGGTGGTCAACGACGGCGGCTATGCCACCGTCCAGCAGCAGACGACGCTGTACCGGCAGATCAACCGCGGCATCTCGGCGGTGACGTCCTACCCGTTCAGCCCGGTCCGGCGCGTGGAGTTCTCGGGCGGCATGCAGCACGTCACGTTCGACCAGGTGGTGCAGACCGACCTCTACGACTACGCGAGCGGCGCTCTGCTCGGCAGCACCACGCAGACCGTGGCGTCCGGCGGCAGCCTCAACCTCGCGCAGGGCAGCGCCGCGCTCGTCTACGACAACTCGATCTTCGGCGCGACGAGCCCCATCGACGGACAGCGCTATCGCCTGGAAGTGACGCCGACCGTCGGCTCGATCTTCTTCACCGACGTGCTCGCCGACTACCGGCACTACTTCATGCCGGCGAGGCTCTACACCATCGCAACACGGGTGGTGCACTTCGGGCGTTACGGGAGCGGGGCGGAGGACCCGCGCCTCGTGCCGCTCTTCATCGGCTACCCCGAGCTGGTGCGCGGCTACGACATCGGGTCGTTCAGCGCGAGCGAGTGCGTGCCCACGGCCACGGACCCGTGCCCGGTGTTCGATCGGCTGATCGGCAGCCGCGCGCTGGTCGCCAACCTCGAGCTGCGCTTCCCGCTGCTCCGGCCGTTCGGCATCCGCGACAACGTGTACGGCCCGCTGCCGGTGGAGGTGGCGCTCTTCACCGACGCCGGCGTGGCGTGGGACAGCTACGACCGGCCGGCGTTCCTCGGCGGCAGCCGCAAGGCCGTGGAGAGCGCCGGCGTGGCGTTCCGCGTGAACGCGTTCGGCTACGCCGTCGTGCAGTTCGACCTGGCGCACCCGTTCCAGCGCCCCGGCCAGGGCTGGGTGTTCCAGTTCAGCGTGTCGCCGGGATTCTAGCCTTACGTGGGGCTCCGCCCCACACCCCGGCTCGGTCGCTTGCGGGGACCCCCTCGCCCCGCGCCGCTCCCTCGCGGGCCGCGCCGTGCGCGGCCTCGGCGGTGGGGCTCCGCCCCACACCCCGGCTCGGTCGTCTCTCGGATCGGCGAGGCCCCCTGCCCTTCGACGATGCTCAGGGCACCCCGAGCAAGGTCGAGGGGTGCACCCCGCCTGGCGCGTTCGGTCGCGTGGGGCCCGCACGCCCACGCCACCTCCGCGCTCGCGAGGACCCCCTCGCCCCGCGCCGCTCCGTCCCATCCCGGCTCGCGGGCCGCGCCGTGCGCGGCCTGGCCCGTCATGCGGCCAGTCGGGAAGTACGAGATTCCCGTTTCGAGCTGCATAGCGGGCCGGGTGAGACAGGCGAGGTTCGCAGGTTCGGGGGTCCTTGGGTTCTTGGTCGGGTCGTCGGGTTCGCGCGTGGGCGGGCGCCGGCCGTCCTACTCGTGCCGCAAGGCCGCGACGAGATCGACGCGCGTGGCCCGGTGCGCCGGGACGGAGGCCGCCGCCGCGCCGGCGACGAGGAGCAGCGCCACCACCGCGAGGAAGGTCACCGGGTCGGAGGGTGTGACGCCGAACAGCAGGCTGGCAATCAGCCGCGCGAGCGCCAGCGCCGCGACCATGCCGAGCGCGGCGCCCGCGACCACCGGCCCCAGCCCCTGCCGCACGACCAGGCCGAGGATCTGGCCCCGGGAGGCGCCGAGCGCCAGCCGCACGCCCATTTCGCGACTGCGTGCGGCGACGGCGAACGATACCACGCCGTAGACGCCCACCGCGGCCAGCGCCAGGGCCAGCAGGCCGAAGAGCGACAGCAGCTTGGAGCTCATCCGCTCGAGGGCGATCGCGTCGGCCATCGCCGTGGCGACCGGCTGGAGACGGACGACCAGCGCGGCCGGCGCCAGCGCGCGCGCGTCGGCGCGCACGCCGGCCAGCGTCAGCCCCGCGCGCGGGTCCGCGCGCACCACGAGCGACATGTTCGGAAGGTACATCTGGCCGGACGCCAGGAACATGAACGGCTGCATCGCGCCGCGCCAGGCGCGCACGTACCGGCCGTTGCGCACGACACCGACGACCTCGAGCGGCGTGTCCTCGCCGTGCGGCTGCCAGAACCACACGCGTCGGCCGATCGGGTCCTGCCCGGGCCAGAGGCGCGCGGCGAGCGCCTCGTTCACCACTGCGACTCCCGGCGTGCCCTCGCGGTCCTGCCAGGTGAACGTGCGCCCGCGGACGAGGCCGATGCCCGTCGCGCGGAAGTAGCCGGGGCCCACGACGTTCATGTCCACGTTGGTCCGCGCGCGGGCGGCGGAGCCGTTCTCCCAGAAGATATCGTTCGCCATGCGCAGGCCGCCGAACGGCGTGGTGAGCGCCAGGCTCACGCCTTCGACGCCCGGCCGCGCGCCCAGCCGCTCGACGAGCTGCCGCTGCACGCGGCGCCCCTCGTCCGGGCTGAGGTTGGCGGGGCCGAGGTCCAGGCTGGCGATGGTGAGCCGGCCGGCGTCGAAGCCGAGCGGCAACCCGTACAGCTTGCCGAGCGTGCGCAGCGCGAGGCCGGTGCCGACGAGCAGCACCGCGCACAGCGCGACCTGCCCCGCCACCAGCGCCTGACGCAGCCGCGCGCGTCCCGCGCGCCCGCCCATCGTGGCGTCCACGCCCTTGAGCGCGGGCACGACGTCCACGCCCGAGACCTGCCACGCCGGCAGCAACCCGAAGACGACGCCGGTCACGGCGGTCAACCCGAGCGTGAACAGGAGCACCCGCCCGTCGATGCGCATGGCCAGCCCCGGCAGCATCGCGGGCAGATCCAGCGCGCCCAGCAGGTCAAGCGACCACCCGGCGAGCAGCACGCCGGCTGCGCCGCCGGCCGCCGACAGCAGCAGGCTTTCGGTCAGGAGCTGCCGCACGAGCACGCCGCGCCGCGCGCCGACCGCCAGGCGGATCCCGATCTCGCGCCGCCGCGCGAGCGACCGCGCGAGCGCCAGGTTCGCCACGTTGGCGCACGCGATGAGCAGCACCAGCGCCACGACCGTCGCGAGGAGCGCCGTGAGCCGGACGACGGGCCGCTCGACCGGCGGCCCGAGCCGCGCGTCGCTCGCGGGCACGACCCGCACACCCCACTTCCAGCCCGGATCGATCGCGGCGACCTCCCGGTTCTCCCGGTCCGCAATCGTCTTCAGCACCGCTTCCGCCTCCGCCACGCTCACGCCCGGCCGGAGCCGGCCGACGAGGTCGAGCCAGTGCGTGGTGCGGTTGTCGAAGAGCGACGGCTCGACGGAGTTCATCCAGGGGATCACCGTGCCGTACATCATGAGCGGCACCCACACGTCAGGGATCTGAGACACGTCGAGGCCGCGAAACCCCGCCGGCGCCACGCCGACGATGGCGAAGGGACGACCGTCGATGGTGATCGACCCGCCCACGGCGCGGAGATCGGCCTGATAGCGCCGCGTCCAGAGCGCGTGGCTGATGACCGCCACCGGCGCGGCGCCGGGCGCGCGGTCCTCGTCGGCCGTGAACCAGCGGCCGGCCGCCGGCGTCAGGCCGAGGACGTCGAAGTAGTCGAAGGACACGATCTCGCCCGTCAGCCGTTCGATCGCGTCGCCCTCGCCGAGGTCCACGTCGATGGGGTCGTGCGCCGCCAGGCCGTCGAACACCGCCGAGGCGCCGTCGCGGAAGTCCACGAAGTCGGGGTGCGAGAACGAGCTGAAGCTGCCCGGGTTGTCGAGCGCGACGTGGAAGAGCGCCATCACCCGATCTGGGTCGCGGATGGGCAGCGGGCGGAACAGGAGCGCGTCGGCGAAGCTGAAGATCGCGACATTGGCGCCGACGCCGAGCGCGAGCGTGACGAGAGCCGCCAACGTGACGGCCGGCGTGCGCGCGTGGAGGCGCGCGGCGAACCGCACGTCCTGCCAGATCGTCGACCGGTGCCACCGCTCGCGGTTACGGCCCGAGGCGAGCCGCGCCCGGCGCGCCGCCCGCAGCCGGTCGGAGCGCTCGCGGCCCGCGT
>JAHECP010000292.1 GCA_024641665.1 Acidobacteriota bacterium | reverse complement strand
CGACACCTCACGCGTCAGCGTCGGGCTGAGGCACAGGTTGCGCGCCTTCATCAGATCGACGAACTCCCGGTCGACGTCGCGATCCCGCACGCTGTGCGCGATGTAGTCCGCGCCCGCGCGCAGCACCGCCTTGGCGTCGGCGAGATAGTAGACGTGAACCGCCACCCGCAGGTGGCGCTGGTGCGCCTGGTCGATGACCGCCTCGTACACCGCCGGCGTCATCTTCTTGGTGGTCCCGAGGTTGTCGTCCACGCGGATCTTGATGAAGTCCGGGTTGAGGTCGGCCACCTTGTCCACCTCGACCCGTGCCTTCTCGGCGGTGTCGGCGGTGATGACCGACCCGGCCACGTAGAGGCGCGCGCGGTCGAGCGTGGGAACGTTCTGCTCATCGCGGATCCGGAAGCCGGCCTCCTGATCGTCGCCGAGGCTCATGACCGTCGTGACGCCGTACCGGGCGTACACGCCCAGCTGGCGCCGCACGTTCGCCTCGCTGTAGAGCGAGGGTCCGTTCTCGAGGCCGACGGTCGCGCCCACGTGTCCGTGCGCATTGACGATCCCCGGCATGATCGTCCGGCCCGTGACGTCGATGCGCTCGGCGCCGGCAGGCACCTCGACGCTCGACGCCGGCCCGACGGCCGCGACCTTGCCGTCGCGCACGACCAGCACGGCGCCCGCGACCGGCGCCGCGCCCGTGCCGTCGACGAGCGTGGCGCCGACGAACGCGTTCAGCCCCGGGACCGTCGCCACCGCGGGCGGCGGCTCCACCTGTCCCTTCGAGCAGCCCGCCACGACCGCCGCCGCCAGCAGAACCGTCAGTGTCGTGCGTCCGCGCATCTGCTGTCTCCTTCTACGGCTCAAGGCTCACGGCTCACGCGCGTGCGTCATACGGCCGCTGGGGGCGTGGAGTCGGGCGGAGTCCCGACGGCATCCTAACACGCGCGGTGCGGCGTCCGCGCGCCCGGAGGCCGGACGTCCGGCCGCGGTTTGTCGTATGATGAGGGTGCGCCCCGCACCTCCGTGATGCCCATGGGACCCAGCGCCTTCAAACCCGCCACCATCCTCGTCGTCGACGATCAAACGGCCAACGTCAACCTGATCCGCCGCTGGCTCGAGGCCGACGGGCATGATGTCATGACCGCCACGAGCGGCGAGGCCGCGCTGGCCGCCGTCGGCGAGCGGTGCCCCGACGTGGTGCTGCTGGACATCATGATTCCCGCGCCGAGCGGCTTCGAGGTCTGCCAGCGCCTCAAGCGCGATCCGGCCACGCAGCACATTCCCGTGGTGCTGATGACCGGCCTGCAGGATCCGTCGAACTGGAAGCGGGGGCTGGAGGTCGGCGCGGCGCGCCTGCTGCAAAAGCCGCTCGAGAGCGCCGACGTCCGCGCGAAGATTCGCCAGGTGCTCGAGCAGTCGCCGCGGGGCTGATCGCCGATCGATCACTCCGCGCGCCAGGGGTCCGGCGCGCACCCGATCACCCACAGCAGCTCGGCGAGCACCATCGCGGTCGCGCCCCAGACGCGCTCGCCCGCCACCGCGAACGACGGCACGTCGTACTCGCGTCCGGCGCGCACGTCGGTCGAGCGCCGCACCGACGCGGGGTCGGCCAGGTCGGCCACCGGCACCTCGAGAATCCGCGCCACTTCCCCGTCGGCCGCGTGCAGCGCGGGTCGGCCGTCGCTCACGCCGACAATCGGGTGCAACGCGAACCCGCTGACCGGAATGTGCAGGGGCGTGAGCGGAGCGACGATGCGCACCGCGCGCGGGTCGAGCGCGACCTCCTCATGGGCCTCGCGGAGCGCCGCCGCGTCGAGTGTCTCCCCGGGCTGGACGGCGCCGCCCGGCAGGGACACCTGGCCCGGATGGGTCGGCAGCGCACGGGATCGCACGGTGAGCACGAGCGCCGCCCCGCGGGAGGCCGGAAACAGCAGCAGGAGCGCGGCGGCGCGGCGCGTGCCGGCCGGCCACGCGGTCGGCTGCCAGCCGGGGCGGGGCCGGGGTGCCATGCGGAGCTGCGCCACGAGGCCGGGGAGCCCGGCGGCGGCGGCGGCGCGCACGCGCGCTTCGACGTCGGCAAGCGACCAGGAACGCGGATCGGCGGTCACGTGCTTCAATTCTATCCCGCGCGTGCGGCCCGCCGCGCGCGGTGGCGCATCTCCGGTACAATGGCGCTCGTATGCCGCTCTTCCGGCGCCCCGCGCCCCCCCGGCCCCGCTGGGACGACCGTCCCACCGAGGACGACATCTTCTTCGCCTACCGCCTCATTTTGAAGCGCGACCCGGATCCCGCCGGCTTCGAGCACTACAAGCAGCTCGTCGCCGGCGGACTGACGCTCGACCGCCTGATCCGCGCCTTCGAGAACTCCGATGAGCACCAGGCGCGGCTCGGCGACGAGTCGCGCCCGACGCCGGTCGATCTCGGCGGCTACCAGGTGTGCATCCAGAAGCGCGACACCGACTTCGGCCAGGCCATCTTCCACACGCACGACTACGAGCCGCACGTGCGCCGCCTGTTGGCCGAGCACCTGCGTGAGGGCGACGTGTGCGTGGACGTCGGCGCGAACGTCGGGTGCATCGCGTTCCAGGCGGCGACGATCGTCCAGGCCGGCGGGCTGGTGGTGGCGGTCGAGCCGAACCCCGAGAACCTGCGGCTGCTCTACGCGGGCATCGTGCTCAATGGGTTCACGAACGTCCGCGTGCTGCCGTGCGCGGCGTCGAGGCGGTCCGCGGTGTGCTCGCTGACCGGCGGCGTGTCGAACACGCACGTCGTCTCGGCGCGGAACGTCGCGGACGGCGGCCTCTACGCGCAGGCGGTGGTGCTCGACGAGTGGCTGTCGTGGCTGCCGCGGCTCGACTTCGTGAAGATGGACATCGAGGGGCACGAGCCCGAGGCGCTCGACGGCTTCCGCGCGCTCATCACCCGGCACCGGCCGGCGCTCCTCATCGAGTTCAACCCGCGGTGCCTCGCCGACCTGCACGGCCACGACCCGCGGGCGGTGCTCGACGACCTGTTCGCCCTCTACCCGCGCTTCCGGGCGGTCAGCGCGTTCGGCGACGACCGGACGGTCGACCGGGCGGCCGACCTGATGGCGTACTGGGAACGCCGCAACCGCGAGGTCGTCGACGGGGGCCTCCTGCCGGATCGCCTGCTGCACTTCGACCTGATCGCGCCGCGTCCAGCGTGAGTGTCCCGGCCGCCTGCGCGGTTTGACACCGTCGCGCGCGCTGGCTAAGGTGCAGGAGCAGCCATGTCCAGACGTGTCCTGGTTCCGCTCCTGCTGTGTCTCTCCGGGTGCGGCGGCGCCCCGCCGGCGGGCCCGGTGGTCATCCGGTTCCTGGAGGCGCCGGACGTCGGCGGCGGCTGGCACGCCATCATCGACCGCTTCGAGGCGCAGAGTCCCGGCATCCGGGTCGATCTGGTCGAGGGCCCGCCGAGCACGGACACGCGCGAGGAGATGTACGCGGCCGCGTTCCTCGGCGGGGACGCGAGCTACGACCTCGTGTACATGGACGTGCCGTGGGTGCCCAAGTTCGCCGCGCGCGGGTGGCTGCGCACGCTCGACGCGCGACTGCCCGCCGCCGCGCGCGCCGCGTTCCTGCCGGCCGACCTCGCCGGGTCGACCTATCGGGGACACCTGTTCCGCGTGCCCATGCAGACCGACGCGGGCATGCTCTACTACCGCAGCGACCTCGTGCCCCGCGCGCCGGAGACGTTCGACGAGCTGGTGCGCATGGCGCGCGCGGCGCAGGCGCCACCCGAGCGGTGGGGATTCGTGTTCGAAGGCCTGCAGTACGAGGGCCTCGTCACGACGTTCCTCGAGGTGCTCTGGGGCTACGGCGGCCGCGTGATCGACGACGACGGGCGCGTGGTGCTCGATTCGCCCGCCGCCGAGCGCGCGCTCGAGTGGATGGCGGGGCTCGTCGGCACGATCGCGCCGCGCGCGGTCACCGCCTACCAGGAGGAGGACGCGCGGCAGGCGTTCCAGGAGGGCCGCGCCGTGTTCATGCGCAACTGGCCGTACGCCTGGACGCTGCTGCAGAAGCCGGACTCGCCGGTGGCCGGCAAGGTCGGCATCGCGCCCATGCCCCACGCGCCGGGCGCCGAGAGCGCGGCCACGCTGGGCGGCTGGGGCTTCGGCATCGCCGCGTCCACGCCGCATCCCGACGAGGCGTGGCGCTTCATCGCCTTCGCCACGTCCGCGGACGAGCAGAAGGTCCTGCACTTCAGGAACGGCCGCATCCCCACCCGGCGGGCGCTCTTCGACGATCCCGCGATCCTGGCCGAGAGCCCGTACTACCGGTCGCTGCTGCCCGTGCTGCTGGCCGCGCGGCCGCGGCCGGTCCACCCGCGCTACGCGGAGATCTCGGCCGCCATCCAGCGGCACGTCAGCGCGGCGCTCGTCGGCCGCGAGACGCCGGCCGGCGCGCTCCGGGCCGCCGCGGACGAGATCCGCGCGATCGTCGGAGAGCGATGACCCGGGCCCTCTTCCTCCTGCCGGCCGCGCTCCTGCTCGGCGCCATCCTCGGCGTGCCGCTGGCGGTGACCGTCTGGCAGGGCGCCGGCCACTACGCCGAGGCACTGGCCGATCCGCGCCTGCGGCACGCCGCCGGCGTCACCGTGGCGTTCGCCGTGGTGTCGGTCGCGCTCGAGATGGCGCTGGGCCTGCTGTGCGCGCTGGCGCTCGACGCGGCGTGGCGGCTCAAGGGCGCGCTCCGCGCCGTCGCGCTCCTGCCCTGGACGCTGCCGGCCGCCGTGATGGCGCTCTCGTGGCGCTGGATCTTCAACGACACGCACGGCGTGGCGAGTCGGCTGCTGATGCTCGCGGGCCTCGCCGACCACCCGGTGGCATGGCTGGCGCGTCCCGACCTCGCGTTCTGGACGGTGGTCGCGGCCGACGTGTGGAAGGCCACGCCGTTCGTCACGCTGATCCTGCTCGCGGGCCTGCAGGCGGTGCCGCGCGAGCTGCACGAGGCGATGAGCCTCGACGGCGCCGGCCGCGTGCGCCGCTTCTTCTGGATCACGCTGCCGCTCTTGCGCCCGGCCCTCGCGCTTGCGCTCACGTTCCGGTTCGTCCAGGCCGTCGGCGTCTTCGACCTCGTCTGGGTGATGACGGGCGGCGGGCCGGCGGACGCCACCCGGACCCTCGCGCTCTACATCTACGACGTGGTCTTCCGCTACGTGCGGCCCGGCTACGGCGCCGCGCTCACGACGCTCGTGGCCGCCGGCCTGCTGGCCGCGGCGGGCGCGGCGGGCCTGCTGACGCGCGGGCGCGCG
>JAHECP010000089.1 GCA_024641665.1 Acidobacteriota bacterium | reverse complement strand
TCCTCCTCGGCGAGGGGCTCCGGCGCCGCCCGAGCCCGTGGTCGAGCCGATGCCGGTGCCGCCCGAGCCCCTCGCCGAGGAGGACCTGAGCAGCAAGGACCTCGACACGATCAACCGCGAGTCGCCTTTGCAGCCGGCCTTCTTCGCGTTCGACAGCTCGTCGCTGGACGACACGGCCCGCGCGGTGCTCGACGCCGACGCGGCGGTGCTCCGAAAGTACCCGACCTGGGTGATCACGATCGAGGGCCACTGCGACGAGCGCGGCACGGCCGAGTACAACCTGGCGCTCGGCGAGCGCCGGGCGCTGACCGCCAAGAACTACCTCGTCGAGGTCGGGATTCCGGCCGACCGGCTGCGGACGGTGAGCTACGGCAAGGAGTTCCCGTTCGACCCCGGGCACAACGAGACGGCGTGGGCGAAGAACCGGCGGGCGCACTTCGTGATTACCGCCAAGTGAGGAGCGCACGGATTCACCACGAAGGGCCGGGGTTCACCACGAAGAGCACGGAGGGCACGGAGGGGGATTGGCTGGGTGTCACGCTGTATTCCAGAGCCCAGAGCCCAGAGCGCCCCGAGCCCCGAGCCGCGTTCCGTCCGCCGCGCTACAATGGAACATTGCATTTTCCGTGAGGGCAGCACCATGAAGCGTCTCCCCATTCTCGCGTTGTCGGCCGTCCTGCTGGCGGCGTGGCCCGTTCGGTCCGAGGCGGCGGCCAACAAGGAGCACCTGCAGATGATGGCGGACATCCGCATGCTCCAGGAGCAGACCCAGCAGCTGCAGCTGGCGCTCGGGGGGCTCACCGAGACGCTCAAGGCGATCACCGCCAAGCTCGACGCGCAAGCCGACCTCAACCGCAAGGGGTTTGCGGACCAGAAGCTGCTGGTGGACAACGTCGCCGACGGCGTGCGGGTGCTGCGCGAGAAGCTCGACGACAGCAACGTGCGTCTCTCGTCGCTCACGCAGGAGGTGGACGCGCTCCGCCAGTCGATCCCGCCGCCGGCGCCGGTGCCGGTGCCGCCCGTGGACCAGACGCTGGCGAACCCGGGCGCGCCGGCCGGCGCCGCCGCGACGCCGCCGGCCGGCGCGCCGACCGAGCCGGCGGCCGCCGTCCCGCCGGCCACCCCGCCGTCGGTGCTGGCGGGCACGACGCCGCAGCGGCTCTACGACGAGGCCTACGGCGACTACACGGCCGGCCGGTTCGGCCTGGCCGTCACCGGCTTCGAGACCTACATCAAGACGTTTCCGCGCTCGGAGCTGGCCGACGACGCGCAGCTCAACATCGGCGCGGCGCTGCAGCTCGAGGGCAAGTACCAGGACGCCGTGACGGCCTTCGACAAGGTCATCGTCAACTACCCCGGCTCGAACTCGGTGCCGCAGGCGCTCTACAAGCGCGGCGCGTGCTACGAGGCGCTGCAGCAGCCCGACCGCGCCAAGCAGTCCTACCAGCTGGTGATCAAGAACTTCCCCGACTCCGACGCGTCGTTCCTCGCGAAGCAGGCCCTGGAACGGCTGAACAAGCAGGATTGAGGGGCGGGACGCGCGACGCGGGACGCGAGAAACCGGGTGTTCGCGGCGGCGAACTCCGGTAGAATAGCGCCCTCGCGTTCATCACGGCCAGAAAGGATCCTTCGATGGGGAGCGTGAACAAGGTCATCCTCGTGGGCAACCTCGGCCGCGACGCCGAGCTGCGCTACACGCCGGGCGGATCGCCGGTGGCGACGCTCAACCTGGCGACCACCGAGGTGTGGACCGACAAGGGCGGCCAGAAGCAGGAGAAGACCGAGTGGCACCGCGTGGTGCTCTGGGGCAAGATGGCCGAGTCGCTGTCCGAGTACCTCGTGAAGGGCAAGCAGATCTACGTCGAGGGACGCCTGCAGACCCGCCAGTGGGACGACAAAGACGGCAACAAGCGCTACACGACCGAGATTCGCGGCGACCGCCTGGTGCTGCTCGGCGGCGGTGGCGGCGGGCGCAGCGCCGGGCCACGCGATCAGTCGGGCGCCGAGCCGGCCCACGAGCCGGCGACGGAGCTGACCGACGACGATATTCCGTTCTGACGCCGGCTCACCGACGAATGCTGAATTCTGAATGTCGAATGCCGAATGAAAAGCACCAGATCACGCTGAAGGTCGGCTGATCCAGCCCCGGCAGCGGGCACGGCGGTTTCATTCGACATTCGGCATTCGACATTCAGCATTCATCTGTCCGTCCTCCCGTACCGGTCCTCCAGCCGCACCACGTCGTCGAGCTCGGGTGTCGACACTTCGAAGATGTCGCAGTCCTCGAGCGCGGTCATCCGGTGCACGGTCTTCGGCCGGACGTGGATGCGATCGCCCGGCGCCATCTCCTTCTTGACCAGGCGGTCCCCTTCCTGGATCTCGAACAGGAGCTTCCCCGACCACAGGAGGATCGTCTCCTCCTTCACGTTGTGGTACTGCAGGCTGAGCGCGTGGCCGGCGTTCACGTGCAGGATCTTGCCCACGTAGCGCGGGGTGTGCGCCCAGTGGAGCTCGTAGCCCCAGGGCTTCTCCACGCGTCGGATGTCGTCACTCACGGCGGGCTCCTCCGGAATCGACCGCGGGATGCGGGATGGCGTGCGGCCCGCTACGTCCGGCTCACGCGCAGCTCCTCGAGGGCTTGTGACACCTCCTCGACGGTGGCGGCGCGCAGGGCGCGCGAGGCGGCGCGCCGCGCCTCGTCCAGGCGGATCGCGCGCACGAGCTGCTTGGCGAGCGGCACGGCCGTCGGGGCCATGCTGAACTCGGTGACGCCGAGGCCGATGAGCAGCGCCAGCGTGCCCGGGTCGGCGGCCATCTCGCCGCAGAGCGCGAGCGGCCGGCGGGCGCGCTTCGCGGCGCGGCTCACGTAGCGCAGGATGCGGAGCACGGCCGGGTGGCGCGGCTCGTAGAGGCGCGACACGCGGTCGTCGGCGCGGTCCACCGCCAGGCAGCACTGGATCAGATCGTTCGTGCCGACGCTGAAGAAGTCCGACTCGGAGGCCAGCAGGTCGACGGTGAGCGCGGCCGACGGCACCTCGATCATGATGCCGACCGGCACGGCCGGGGGGGCCTCGCCCCGGGCGCGCAGCTCGGCGGCCGCCTCGGCCAGGATACCGCGCGCGGCGCGAATCTCGTCCACGCCGGTGACGAACGGGAACATGATGCGGAGCGACCCGTGCCGCGCGGCGCGCAGCAGCGCGCGCAGCTGCACCCGGAACAGGTCGCGGTGCGCCAGGCTCACGCGGATGCCGCGCAGGCCCAGCACCCCGTGGCTGCCGTCGCCGATGAGGCCGTTCGGGTAGAGCTCCCGCTCCTGCACGTCGAAGGTGCGCACGGTCACCGTGCCGGGCGCCATGGCCTCGACGATGCGGCGGTAGGCCGAGTACTGGACCTCCTCGTCGGCGGCCGCCAGCGTGCCGTCGCCCCGGCTCTCGAGCAGGAACTCCGAGCGGTAGAGGCCGACGCCCTCGGCGCCGTACTGCCGCGCGGTCTCGGCCTCCTCGGGCAGCTCGAGATTCGCCTCGAGGACGATGCGGACTCCGTCCTGCGTGACGGCCGGCAGCTGCCGGTACTCGTCGAGCGATCGCTCGTAGGCGGTGCGGCGTGTGCGCCGCGCGTCGAGCTGCGCGAGCTCCTCGGCCGACGGGTCCAGCAGCACCTCGCCCGTCGTCCCGTCCACGGCCAGCATCGTGCCGGCGGCGAGCCGCGCGCTGGCGTCGTGGAGGCCGACGACGGCCGGTACGTGGAGCGAGCGCGCGAGGATCGCAGTGTGGTAGGTCCAGCTGCCGACGTCGGTGACGAAGCCCACGACCTGGCGCCAGTCCACCTGGGCGGCGAGCGAGGGAGCCAGCTCGTCGGCCACGAGGATGAGCGGACCCTCGACGGTGCGGAAGATCTCGACGGGGCCGCCGGACTGTGGCCGGAGGTTGAGGCGCAGCCGCCCGGTGACGTCGGCGACGTCGAGCTTGCGCTCGCGCAGGTAGTGGTCCTCGGCCTCGTCGAACAGCCGTGACAGTTCCTCGCCCGCCCGGCGCACCGCCCATTCGGCGTTCACGCCCTCGTCGCGGATGAGGGAGGCGGCGCGCCCGGTCAGCATCGGATCGTCGAGCATGAGGACCTGCGCCTCGAACAGGGAGGCGTGCTCGGCGCCGGCGGCGCGGGCGACCCGGTCCTTGATGTCGTTGAGCTGGCGCCGCGCGCGCTCGCACGCCTGCTCGAGCCGGCGCAGCTCGCCGTCCACGCCGGCCGGCTGCACGCGGAAGCGCACGTCGAAGGCGTGCTGGCGGTAGACCAGCGCGCGGCCGACGCCGATGCCGGGCGACACGCCCAGACCGTTCAGCTTCACGAGTCGAACCCCTTCGCCACGAGCCGGCAGAGCGACTCGAGGGCCTCGGCCTCATCGGCGCCGTCGGTCGAGATCTCGATGGGCGAGCCCTGGCGCGCGGCCAGCAGCAGCAGGCCCATGATGCTCTTCCCGTCCATCGTGCGGCGGCCGCACGCCACGCGAATCTGGCAGCTGAACGCGCTCGCCAGGTGCACGAAGTGCGCGGCAGCCCGGGCGTGCAGGCCGAGCGGGTTGACGACGGTCACCGTCCGCGAGGTCATGCGCGCGGGATCCCCCTCATTTCGGCTCCGGCTTGTCCTGGCCGTCGCCGCGCAGCAGATCCGACGCCACCCAGATGGCGTTGCGCCCGTGCTCGCGCATCTCGCGCGCCAGGCCGAGCAGGTCGGCCGACGCCTCGACCCGGGCCAGCTTGATCAGCATCGGCAGGTTGACGCCGGTGATCACCTCCACCCGGTCGGGCTCGAGAAAGGTGACGCCGAGGTTCGACGGCGTTCCGCCGAACATGTCGGTGAGGAGCAGCACCCCGTCGGCCCCCATCACGCGGGCCACGGCGGCGCGGATCTCCTCGCGCGCGTCCCCCACGTCCTCGTGCCAGCCGATCGACACCGCGGCGAACCGGCGCAGATCGCCGACGATCGTCTCGGCGGCGTTGACGAGCTCGGTGGCCAGCTGCCCGTGCGTGACGACGACGACGCCTATCTCCATGGCAAACCCATGAGGAATGCTGAATGCTGAATGCTGAATGCTGAAGTAGAGGTCGAAGTCGAGCTGCTAGGGTCGCGTCCGCGAACCCGGTTCGATGTTCCTCATTCAGCATTCCTCATTCAGCATTCAGCATTCAGCATTCAACATTCCTATCCTTCCCTCTCCACGTCCCGGTGCTGCACGCGCACGTGGACCCGGTCGAGGCGGCCGAGGCCGCGCTTGAGCGCCTCGGCCATGGCCACCGATCGGTGCCGGCCACCGGTGCAGCCCACGCCGATCGTCAGATAGCGCTTGCCTTCCGCGACGTAGTGCGGGATCAGGAACCGCAGCAGGTCGACGGTGCGGGTGACGAACTCCCCCGTGATCGGCGACCGGGTCAGGTAGCGCACGACGGCGGGGTCGCGGCCGGTACGCCGCCGGAGCGACGCCACGAAGTGGGGGTTCGGCAGGAACCGCACGTCGAACAGCAGATCGGCGTCCACCGGGATGCCGCGCTTGTAGCCGAAGCTCAGGATGGTGACGATGAGGCGCTGGCCCGCGACCTCCTCCTGCGACAGCGCCATGAACGCGCGGCGCAGCTCGTGCACGGTCATGCTGGTCGTGTCGATCGTGCGATCGGCCATGCGCCGGATGGCGGCGAGACGCTGGCGCTCGAGGCGGATGCCCTCGAGCGCCGAGCGGTCCGGGGCGAGCGGGTGCGGCCGTCGCGTCTCCGAGAAGCGGCGGACGAGCGCGTCGTCGCTCGCCTCGAGGAAGATCAGCACGGGGTCGAGGCCCTCGAGCCGGCGCAGCCCGCGGTACATGCGCGGGAACTCGTCGAGGAACGCGCCCTCGCGCACGTCCACGACGACGGCGGCGCGGGAGATCTCGGATCCGGCCTCGCGTGACAGCCGCGCCAGCGTGGGAATCAGCCGCACCGGCAGGTTGTCCACGCAGAAGTAGCCGAGGTCCTCGAGCGCGCGGATCGCCTGCGACTTGCCGGCCCCCGAGAGCCCGGTGACGACGATGAAGCGCGCGCCGGCGAGCCGGCCGCGCTGCTGGCGCGTGCGGCTCACGCCTCCTCCCCCGGCTCGGCGCCGTCGGTCTCCTCGCGCGGCGCGTCGCCCTGCAGCTGCCGGTCGAGGCGCTCGGCCAGGTCGCGGGCGGCATGGCGGCCGCGGGCGCGGAGCAGCTGGTTGCGCGCGGCCACCTCGACGAGCATGGCCACGTTGCGACCCGGCGCGACGGGCATCCGCACGAGCGGCACGGCCACGCCCAGGATGTCGAAGACGGCGTCGTCGAGCCCGAGGCGCTCGTACTCGCGGCCGGTCTCCCAGCGCTCGAGCTGCACGACCAGCTCGATCCGCTTGGAGGGGCGCGTCGAGGCCACGCCGAACAGGTCGCGCACGTTGATGATGCCGAGCCCGCGGATCTCCATGTGGTGGCGCGTCGGCACGGGGCACGTGCCGATGACGATGCCCTCGGTGCGCCGGTAGACGTCCACCGTGTCGTCGGCGACGAGACGGTGCCCGCGGGCGATCAGGTCGAGCGCGCACTCGCTCTTGCCGATGCCGCTCTCCCCCGCCACCAGCACGCCGAGGCCCAGGATGTCGAGCAGCACGCCGTGCAGGATGTCGCGAGGCGCGAGGTGCACCTCGAGCATCGCGGTGAGGTGCGCGATGGCGGCCGGCGTGCGCAGCGGCGTCCGGAGCACGGGCACCCCCGCGCGCTCGGCCTCGACGGTGAGGTCGGCGCCCGCGTCGAGACTGTCGGTGACGAGGACGCACGGGATGTCGCGCGCGAGGACGCGCCGCAGCGCCTCCACGCGCACCAGCGGGACGAGGCTCTGCAGGTAGCGCACCTCGCTCTCGCCGAAGATCAGCACGCGGCCGTGGCGGAGGTAGGCGTCGTAGCCCGCCAGCGCGAGGCCGGTCTTCTGGATGTAGGGGATCGTGATCAAGCGGTCGAGGCCGGCGCCGCCGGCGACGAGCTCCAGCGCCAGCTGCGGCGCCGTGCGGCGGTCGGCGAGGACCGTCCCCACGCTCACGCCCGGTTCCTGAGTGCTCATCACGCGTCCGGAGCCCGGCGCGGCCGCGGGGCCGCCGTGCGGCCGCGCGAGCGCCGTGCGCCCCGAATCCTCGTCAGCACTCCGGCTCGATGAGGCCGAGGTTACCGTCCTTGCGCCGGTACATGATGTTGACCGTGTCGCTCGACGCGTTGCGGAAGACGATGAACTTGTCGGCCGAGCTCTCGACGCGCAGTGCGGCGTCCTCGACGCTCATCGGCTTCACGACGTAGCGGGCCGCGCGGATGATCCGCGGGCCGGCCGCCACCGGCTCCGGCGCGGCCGCCTCGGCGGCCAGCGCCCTGGCGCCCGACGGACCGCGCTTGCGCTTGTCCCACCGCGTCCGGAGCCGCCGCGCCTGCTGGCCGATCTTGTCGATGGCCTGCTTGAACGAGCTCGGCCACTGGGTGCCGGTGCCGACGCCGTGCAGCATGTGGTCGCCGCGCGCGTGGATGGTGACGTCCGCGACCCGGCGGTACTTCTCCATCCGGAGGATCACCTGGGCGGACACCGCGCTGTCGTTGAGCACCCGGTCGAGCCTGGTCAGCTTCCGCTCGATGAGCTGCCGCAACGGAGGCGTGATGTCCACGTTGCGTCCCGTCACGAGGAGTTTCATGGCCATTCACCGCCGGCCGGCCGAGCCGGTCAGTAGAGCATCTTGCGCTGGTTGGACGTGGAGATCTTCAGCTCCTCGCGGTACTTCGCGATCGTGCGGCGCGCGAGCATCAGCCCCTCCTTCTGGAGGATGTTCACGATCTTCGAGTCGCTGAGGGGCTTACGGGGGTCTTCGGCCTCGATGATCTTCCGGATGCGCTGCTTGATGGTCACCGAGGACACGCTCTCGCCGTACGAGCTGCTGATCCCGCTGTGGAAGAAGAACTTCATCTCGTACACGCCCTGCGGCGTGTGCATGTACTTGTTGTTCACCACCCGGCTCACGGTCGACTCGTGCATGCCGATATCGTTGGCGACGTCGCGGAGCACGAGGGGCCGAAGGTGCTCGATTCCGTGGTCGAGGAAGTCCCGCTGGAAGTTCACGATGCTCGTCGCCACCTTGTGGATCGTCTTCTGGCGCTGGTCCACCGACTTGATCAGCCAGAGCGCCGACCGGAACTTGTCCTTCACGTACGCCCGCGTCTCGGCGTTGTCCTCCCCCGCGTTCTTGTCGAGCAGCCGGCGGTAGACCGGGCTGATGCGCAGCTGCGGCAGCCCCTCCTCGTTGAGGAACACTTCGTAGTGGTCCTCGACCTTCACGACGTAGACGTCGGGGATGACGTACTGCGACTGCGACGGGTTGTAGCGGCTGCCCGGCTTGGGGTCGAGGTGGCGGATGACCTCGATGTGGTCCTTGAGCTCGTCGATCGAGAGGCCGAGCCGGCGCGCGAGCTCCGGCACCTGGTGGTTCTGGAGCAGGCGCAGGTGCTCGCTCACGATCTTCTCGGTCGGCGTGCCCTCGAGGCCGAGGTGGCGGATCTGCAGGAGCAGGCATTCCTGCAGGTCGCGCGCGGCGACGCCGATCGGGTCGAACAGCTGCACGCGGGCCAGCGCGCGCTGCACGTCGGCGACGTCCCAGTCGCCCATGGCGGCGATCTCCTCGACCGACGCGACCAGGTAGCCGTCGTCGTCGAGGTTGCCGATGACCGCGGTGCCGATCTCCCGCAGCCGGCCGTCGTCGGTCTGGATGGAGAGCTGCCAGAGCAGGTGATCGGAGAGCGAGCTGGCGGTCGAGAGCGTGTTCTCGATCGGCGGCAGCTCCTTGACCTCCTGCGGCGTCCGCGGCTTGTAGCCGTCGTCGAGGTAGTCGCCGAAGAAATACTCGTAGTCCGCGTCGTCCCAGTCGGTCTTCTCGGCGGTCGGGGCCTCGGCGCCGGCCTCGGGCTTCTCGGCCTCCGTCGTCTGGGCCGCCTCGGCCGGCTGCAGCTCCTCGGTGGGGACCTCCTCGAGCAGTGGATTCTCGACCATCTCCTGGTTCAGCAGGTCCGCCAGCTCGATCGTCGACATCGGCAGCAGCTTGATCGCCTGCTGGAGCGACGGCGTCAAGATGAGCTTCTGGACGAGCTTGGTGTGGAGCTTCTGCTGGATGGCCATGGCTAGCCGGAGATCCCGAAGGTCATCTCCATCTTAGTCCAACCGGAAGTCGGCGCCGAGGTAAATCCGCTTGACGTCCTCGTCGGCGGCGAGACAGTCCGGCGTGCCGCTGCGGAAGATCACGCCGTCGTGCACGATGTAGGCGCGATCGGTGATGCGCATGGTCTCACGGACGTTGTGGTCGGTGATCAGAACGCCGATGCCTCGCTCCTTCAAGTGGAAGATGATCTTCTGAATGTCGGTGACCGCGATGGGGTCGATGCCGGCGAAGGGTTCGTCGAGCAGGATGAACTGGGGCGAGATCACCAGCGCGCGCGTGATCTCGACGCGGCGCCGTTCGCCGCCCGACAGCGTGTACGCCCGCGCCTTCGACAGCGGCGTGAGGTTCAGCTCGGCCAACAGCTCGCGCAGCCGCGCGCGCCGTGACGCCCCGTCGAGGTCGAGCGTCTCGAGAATCGCCAGGATGTTCTGCTCGACCGTGAGACCCCTGAAGATCGACGGCTCCTGCGGCAGGTACGCGATGCCCTTGCGCGCCCGCACGTACATCGGGTCGCCGGTCAAGTCCACGCCGTCGAGGAGCACCCGCCCGGAATCGGGTGCCGTCAGGCCCACGACCATGTAGAACGTCGTGGTCTTGCCCGCGCCGTTGGGGCCCAGCAGGCCGACGACCTCGCCCGACGTCACTTCGAGGCTGACGCCCCTGACGACGGTCCGGCCGCCGTACGACTTCGTCAGCTCGTGCGTCCGGAGGGTAGCCATTCAGGGATGCCGCCCCGGACAAGGCACCGGCCGGGTTCTACTGCGATTTCCGTCGGTCCCGTCGACGTTGATCGTATCAGTCGATCTGAGGAATGTCAAAATCGTGCCAACGGTTTCGAGGCACTCCGTGAGCCGTTTTTCGATGGCGCGGACGGGCGTCCCCTCGACCACGTACCGCTCGTCCGCGACCGTATAGGTGAGGTGCGTGCCGGTCACGGTGTACTTCTCCTCCAGGATCGCCGTCACGTCGTCGAACGCCTCGGCGCGGCTCAGGGTGCCGCTCTCGGGCGCGAGGTACAGCTCGATCCGCGCCGCCCGGAGGTCCCCTTCCGGCCCGTTCAGCCGGGCCGCCTTGGTGTAGATCGCGCGCCGCGCGGCGTCATCGTACTCCAGCGCGCCGGCGTCCGCGACGGTCGGCCCCGCCTTCGCCGGGCTTGCTCCCTCACCCGGCTTCGGCGCGGCAGGCCCCGCCTTCGCCGGGCCAGTGCTCTCACCCGGCTTCTTCTCTCCCGCCTTCGACCCGATCGGCGTGGGCGGCTCGGCGGTGATCGCCATCATCGTGTGCACGGCGCCGGAGGCCGAGAGGTTGCCCCTGGTCTGATCGAGCGTGATCGAGTCGCCGCGGACGAGCGTGTCGCCCTGCCAGAGCCGCGCTCCGCCCGTGTAGGTGGCCAGCGACTTCGCGCCGTCGTAGGCGAGCTTCGCGCTGGCGACGAACACGGGCGTGTCGCCCGAGAGGAGCGCGGGCAGGTGCGCGGCGTCGCCCTGGGCCGTCGCGCGGCCCGGCTGCAGCACGCTGCGCACGGTACCCTCCGCCTCGAGGTGGCGGTCGTCGAGCGACAGGTTCAGCGCGCGCGCGTCGATCGTCACGCGGTCGTCGGCCACCCGCGGCAGCGGCCCGGCCGCGTTCTCCGAGGTGAGCGTGAGCGTGCCCTTCGCGGGATCGTACTGGGCGATGGGGCCCTGACCCCGCCACGCGCCGTCGGTGAAGGTGACGTGGTCGACGAACCGCGCGGCGTCGATGGCGCCGAAGCCGGGCTCGAGCGCGACCTCGAGGCGCGCGGACTTCGCCACGCGGTCCGCGGCGGCGCCGCCCGTCCGGGCGCTCTCGCGGTACTCGACGCCGCCGCCGAACGTTGCCGTGCGCAGGCCGCTACCGGCCGCGCCGCGGGCCTGCAGCGTTGCGGCGGTGATGTGCGCAGCGGCGGCGGACGCGGTGGCCGGCAGCGCGAGCGACACGTCGCCCGTGCCGTCGAGCGTGGTGACGGTGGTGCCGTCGGGTGCGAGCGCGATGTCGAGCCGCGCGGCCGCGATGCGCCGGCCGGCGGCGCCCGGCTCGCCCGCCAACGCGACGCGCGCGTCGCCGGTGAGCACGGCGGTCCGGAGCGTGCGCCCGTCCTCGGCGTAGGTGAGGTCCATGTCGCGCGAGGTCATCAGCGAGACGTCGCCCGGCGTCGCGGGGGACGCCTCGGGACGCGCCACGCGCGCGTCGCCGCGCAGCTCGACGAGCGTCGCGCGCTTGTCGTCGTCGGTGAGGTGCACGACGGCGTCGCGCGCGTCGATGACCCGGTCGGCGCGCACGATGTGCGCCCCGCGCTCGAACCGGATTTCGTGCGCGGGGCGCGTGACGGCGGCGCCGCCCGCGGTGACGTCGAGCGCCTCGTCGCCCGGCGCCTGCGGGACCACGCGGATCCGGGCCTGGTCGAGCAACCACAGCTCGTCGCGCCCGCGGTCGTACGTCGCGCCCTGCCCCGATCCCGTCAGCCCGGGACGCTCGAAGTGCACCTCGCCAGGCGCGCGCACCACGCCCGCCCGGCTGTCGTAGGTGGCTGTGGCCGTCGTGACGTGCAGGCCGTCGCCGGTGCGCACGTCCACGTCGCCGGCGAGATCGACCAGGCCGAGGTTGCCCGCCTGCACGCCGCGCTGCGTGGCCTCGCGCGCGGTGATCGTGACGCCTTTGGCCTGCGGGTCGGGAATGGTCAGGGTGACCGTCTGGGCCTTGCTGCGGCCGTCGGGATAGGTCAGCAGGCGCTCGAAGTGGAGCGTCTGCCCCTGCGAGAACGTCCAGGTGCCGCTCGCCGTCTCCGTCGAGGCGTTGGGATCTTCGCGCACGTCCGCCGCTGTCTCGGGCGGCGGCGCCTCCCGGGGCCGGATCGCGCGGTACACGACGACCGAAAACACCACGAGGAACGCGGCGACCAGCAGCCGCGCCCGGCGCTGCCAGGTCACGGCCGTCGCGCCCCGCGGGGGCGCGCCCCGCTCCACGTGCGAAGGTCTCGGGACACCGGCGTCATGCCTCCGCCGTCGATTATCGCACGGCCCGCGGGCCCCGCGCGGTCTCAGGCGGGCCGGATGTCGGCGACGGTGAGCTGGATGTAGGTCTCGCCGCGGTACTCGTTCTGGTCGAGCGAGAACGCGAGGTCGAGGCCGGACGGGTGCTCGGCGAGGAAGGCGGCGCGCTCGGCGGCGCGCCACGCGATGGCGCGGAACACGCGTCCCTGCTGCCGCACCGACAGCGACAGGTGGCGGTCCTTGATCGTGCGCGGCGCCTCCACCAGGTCCACTGGCGAGGCGTGGAAGACGGGGCGCCGGTTGGCGGCGCCGAACGGCTCGAGCGCGGCGAGCCCGGAGACGACGCCGGCCGTGATCGCGCGCAGCGGCAGCGGGCCGTCCACCCGCAGGCGCGGCACGAGCTGGTCGGGCTCGAGCGCGTCATCGGCGAAGGCGGTGAGCCGCGCCCGCAGCTCGGGCAGCCGCGCCGTCTCGATGGTGAGCCCCGCGGCCTGCCGGTGCCCGCCGAAGCGGACGAACAGGTCGGCGGCGCGCTCGAGCGCCCCGAGCATGTCGAAGGCCGGGATGCTGCGGCACGAGCCGTGCGCGAGGTCCCCTTCGATCGACAGCACGATCGTCGGCTTGTGGAAAAGGTCCACGATCTTCGACGCGACGATCCCGATGACGCCGCGGTGCCAGCCCTCGCCCGCCACGACGAGCAGGTTGTGCGCGCCGATGGTCGGGTCGGTCTCGATCGCCTTGCGCGCCGAGGCGACCATCTCGGTCTCCTCCTGCTGGCGCCGGAGGTTCTCGTCGTTGAGCTGCGCCGCCAGCGCGCGCGCCTCGCCCTCCATCGCCTCGTCGGTGGCGAGCAGCAGCCGCGCCGCGAGGTCGGGCGAGGCCATGCGGCCGGCCGCGTTGACGCGCGGCGCGAGCAGGTACGCCACGTGGAAGCTGTCGAGCCGCTTGCCCGTGAGGCCGGCCGCGTCGATGAGCGCGCGCAGGCCGACCGCGTTCGGTCCCTTCGACAGGGCGTCGAGCCCGAGCCGGGCGATGACGCGGTTCTCGCCGACGAGCGGCACCACGTCGGCGAGCGTGCCGATGGCCGCCATCTTCACGAACGCCGGCAGCCAGCGCTCGCGCCCCAGGCGCCCGCAGATCGCCTGCACCAGCTTCAAGGCGACGCCCACGCCGGCCAGGTCCTTGTCGGGGTACGGGCAGTCGGGCCGCTTCGGGTTGATGACGGCGAAGGCGGGCGGCAGCGCCGCGTCCGGCTCGTGGTGGTCGGTGACGATGAGATCGACGCCGAGCTCGCGCGCGCGGCGGGCCGCGTCCATCCCCCGGATGCCGCAGTCCACCGACACGAGGAGCCGCACCCCCTCCGCGTGCAGCCGCTCGACGGCCGCCGGCTGCAGGCCGTAGCCGTCGCGCAGGCGCTCGGGGATGAAGTGGATCACGTCGGCGCCGGCCAGCTCGAGCGCCCGGCGCAGGATCACCGTGGACGTGACGCCGTCCACGTCGTAGTCGCCGTGCACCGCGATGCGCTCCCGCCGCGCGATCGCGAGGAACAGGCGCTCCACCGCGCGGCCGAGGTCGGTGAGGCGGTACGGGTCGTGGAGATGGTCGAGCGACGGGTGCAGGAAGCGCGACGCCTGGTCGGGGTCGGCGAGTCCCCGCAGCACCAGCACGCGTGCCACCACCGGGTCGATGCCGAGCGCGGCGGCGAGCGCCGCGGCGGCAGCCTCGTCGGCCTTCTGGTACTCCCAGATCAGCGCGCGCACGGCGGAGCCTCCGGGGCGCGTCTAGGCCCCATCGCCTTCGATCACGAAGTCGGGGCCGAGCTTCCCCATCTGGCGGAACTTGGCATAGCGGCGCTCGAGCCGCGCGGGGCCCGACAGGGCCGCCACCTCGCTCAGCGCGTGCGCGAGCGGCGGGTCGAGCAGCGCCGCGGCGGCGGCGGGGTCGGTGTGCGCGCCGCCGATCGGCTCGGCGACGATCTCGTCGATGATGCCCATGCCGAGCAAGTCGGGCGCCGTGATCTTGAGGGCCTCGGCCGCCTCGATCTTGCGGCCCGCGTCGCGCCACAGGATGGCCGCGCAGCCCTCGGGCGGGATGACGCTGTAGACGGCGTGCTCCTGCATCAGCACGCGGTCGCCGATGGCGATGCCGAGCGCGCCGCCGCTGCCCCCCTCGCCCGACACGACGATGATGACCGGCACGTCGAGCAGCGCCATCTCGCGCAGGTTGTAGGCGATGGCCTCGGCCACGCCGCGCTCCTCGGACTCGATGCCCGGGTAGGCGGCCGGCGTGTCCACGAAGACGATGATCGGGCGGCCGAACTTCTCGGCGAAGCGCATCACGCGGATCGCCTTCCGGTAGCCCTCCGGCCGGGCGTAGCCGAAGTTGCGGAAGATCTTCTGCTTGGTGTCGCGGCCCTTCTGGTGCCCGACCACGCACACCGGCTGGCCGTGGTAGTCGGCAAAGCCGGTCACGATGGCGTGGTCGTCGGCGAAGCGGCGGTCGCCGTGCATCTCGATGAAGTCGGTGAACAGCAGCCCGACGTAGTCGAGCATGTACGGCCGGGTGGGGTGCCGCGCCACCTGCACGCGCTGCCACGGCGTGAGGTTCCGGTAGATCTCGCCCCGGAGCGCCTCGGCGCGCCGGCGCAGGCTCTCGATCTCCCGGTCGCGCTCGGGCGTCGTCGGCATCAGCTCGAGGGCCTCGATCTCCTTCAGCAGGACGGCGATCGGCTCTTCGAAATCAAGCAGGTCGGGCATAGGCGGCTGACATACGGCTCAGGGCAGACGGCTCCGGGCTCACGGCTGACGACTGACGGCTGACGCCTGACGTCCGTGGCACCAGCCTATCTCAATTCGACCGATCCCTGCCCGCAGAGCTGCTCGAGCTCGGCGATCAGGCGCTCGGACGGTCGGACGCGCATGGCCACGTCGGCGCGGACGTGGAGCGGCGTCGGCTGGACGCGCAGGTCGAGCTCGAGCGCGACCCGGCGGTCGCCGCGATGGCGCGCGAGCACTTCGGCGACCGCTTCGAAGGTGCCGCGGCCGTGCGGCGGCACCGACAGGTGCACGGCCACCTCGGTCGTCACCTTCTCGCGCAGCGCGGCGATCGGCATGATCTCGGACGCGACGAGCCGCGTCTGCTCGTCGTCCTTGTCGAGCTTGCCGCGCACGAGGACGACGGTGTCGTTCACGACGAGCGAGCCGGTCTTGCCGAACGTCTCGGGGAAGACGACCACCTCCACGGTGCCGGTGGGGTCGTCGAGCACGAAGACCGCCATCCGGTCGCCCTTCTTCGTCTTGAGCTGGCGCGTGCCGCCGACGGTGCCGCCGATCCACACGTCGGGCGCCGATTCGGTGAGGTCGCCGATGGCGCGCGCGCCGAACGCGGTCAGGTCGTCGCGGTGCCGCTCGATCGGGTGCCCGCTCATGTAGAAGCCGAGCGCCTCCTTCTCGAAGGCGAGCTCCTGCGCTTCGGTCCAGGGGTCGGCGGCGGGCAGCGGGATGGCGGCGCCGTTCGGCTCGTTCTCGTCGCCGCCGAACAGCTGCGTCTGGCCCTTGTCGCGGTCGCGCTGGTGGCGGGCGCCGTGCTCCATCGCCCGGTCCACGGCCGCCATCAGGCAGGCGCGCACCCGGGCCTTCTCGCGCGCGCCCGCGCCGGCGACGCCCCCGAGGCTGTCGAGCGCGCCGGCCTTGACGAGGCTCTCGAGCACCCGCTTGTTGACCAGGCGGAGGTCGACCGCCTCGCAGAGCTTGAACAGCGAGTCGAGGCGGCCGCCGGCCGCCTGGCGGGCGGCCAGCATGGAGAGGATGGCGCCCTCCCCCACGTTCTTGACGGCGGCCAGGCCGAAGCGCACGCCGTCGGCGGTGACCGTGAAGCGCAGCTCGCTCGCGTCGAGGTCGGGCGGCAGGATGGGCACGCCCATCTCCCGGCACTCGGTGAGGTACATGGCGAGCTTGTCGGCGTTCTGCGACTCGATGGTCAGCAGCGCCGCCATGAAGTGCCACGGGTAGTTGGCCTTGAGGTAGGCGGTCTGGTACGCGAGGAACGCGTAGGTCGTCGAGTGCGACTTGTTGAAGCCGTACCCGGCGAAGTACTCCATCAGGTCGAAGATCTTCGATGCCTTCTTCGTGTTGATGTGGCGCGCGGCGCAGCCTTCGACGAAACGCTGGCGCTGGGCCTGCATGACGGCGGCGTCCTTCTTCCCCATCGCCTTGCGGAGCAGGTCGGCCTCTCCCATCGAGAAGCCGGCGAGGTCGCTGGCCAGGCGCATGACCTGCTCCTGGTAGGCGATGACACCGTAGGTGTCGTCGAGCACGGGCTTGAGCTGCGGCAGCTCGTACTTGACCTCCACGCGGCCGTGCCTGCGGGCGATGTAGTCGTCGACGACCCCGCCGCGCAGCGGGCCGGGGCGGTACAGCGCGTTGAGGGCGATCAGGTCCTCGAGGCACTGCGGCTTGGCCTTGCGCAGGGTGTCGCGCATGCCCGAGCTCTCGAACTGGAAGATGCCCAGCGTCTGACCGTCGCAGAAGAGCTGATAGGTCTTCGCGTCGTCGAGCGGCAGGGTCTCGAGGTCGAGCGTGGTGCCGGTCGTCTTGCGGATCTCGGCGAGCGCGTCGTCGATGAGCGTGAGCGTGCTCAGGCCCAGGAAGTCCATCTTGAGGAGACCCATCCGCTCGATCTCCTTCATGGCCCACTGGGTCGTGATCTCGTCCTTCTGGCTCTTGTAGACGGGCGCGAACTCGGTGATGGGACGGGGCGCGATGACGACGCCGGCCGCGTGCACCGAGGCGTGGCGCGTCATGCCCTCGAGGCGCCTGGCGACGGCGAGCAGCTCCTGGACGCGCTCGTCCTTGCGCTCGAGGTCCCGGAGCGCCGGGTTTTCCTCGAGCGCCTTGTCGAGCGTCATGTCGAGCGTCGGCGGGATGGCCTTGGCGACGCGATCGACGTCGGCGAACGGGATGTCGAGCACGCGCCCGACGTCACGGACGACGGCGCGCGCCTTCATGGTGCCGAAGGTGATGATCTGCGCGACGTTCTCGCGGCCGTACTTGCGCGTGACGTACTCGATCACCTCGCCGCGGCGCCGCTCGCAGAAGTCGATGTCGATGTCGGGCAGCGACACGCGCTCCGGGTTCAGGAAGCGCTCGAAGATGAGATCGAACTGCAGCGGGTCGACGTCGGTGATGCGCAGGCAGTAGGCGACGAGGCTGCCGGCCGCCGAGCCGCGGCCCGGCCCGACCGGGATGCCCTGCTCCCGCGCGTAGCGGATGAAGTCCCAGACGATCAGGAAGTAGCCCGGATACCGCATCCGCTTGATGACGTCGATCTCGTACGACAGGCGGGCCTCGTACTCCGCGATCGTGTGCCGCAGCGCGCCCGCGGCTGCCAGCGCGCGCAGGCGCGGCAGCCGCGCCGCAAAGCCCTCCCGCACCGTGTGCTCGAAGTAGTCGTCGAGCGAGAAGGGGGCGGGCACGTCGAAGTTCGGCAGATGGCTCTCCCCGGTGTCGAGGTCCACCGCGCAGCGCTCGGCGATGCGGACGGTGTTCGCGAGCGCCTCCGGGAAGTCGCCGAAGACCTGCGCCATCTCGGCGGCCGTCTTGAGGAAGAACTGGTCGCCGAAGTAGCGCAGCCGCTCGGCGTCGTGCACGCTCTTGCCCGTGCCGATGCACAGCAGGATGTCGTGCGGGCGCTGGTCGGTCTGCTGCAGGTAGTGCACGTCGTTCGTGACGACGAGCGGCAGGCCCAGCTCGCGCGCGATGGGCTGGAGCCCGGCGTTGACGATCTTCTGCTCCTCGATGCCCTGGTACTGCATCTCGAGGAAGAACTGGCCGGGGCCGAGGATGTCGCGGAAGGCCGCCGCCGCCTCGAGCGCGCGCTGGTCCTGCCCGCGACGCAGGCCCGTCGCCACCTCCCCTTTGAGGCAGCTGCTCAGGCCGATGAGCCCCCGCGCGTGCGCGGCCAGCAGATCCTTGTCGATGCGCGGCTTGTAGTAGAAACCCTCGGTGAAGCCCGCCGAGACCAGCTTGATGAGGTTGTGGAAGCCCTCGTTCGTCTCGGCCAGCAGCACCAGATGGTTGTTCGTCTCGCCCGGCGTGCCGGCGCGCTCGTACCGGCTGCCCGGCGCGACGTACACCTCGCAGCCCAGGATCGGCTTGATGCCCCGCTTCTTGGCCTGATCGTGGAAGATGACCGCCGAGAACATGTTCCCGTGCTCGGTGACGGCGAGCGCGGGCATCTTCAGCTCGACCGCCCGGTCGAGCAGCTCCTCGATCCGGCACGCGCCGTCGAGCAGGGAGAACTCCGTGTGCAGGTGCAGGTGGACGAAGTCAGGCATCAGTCTTTTCAGAATGCACTCGGTGCACCTCCGTGCACCATGTGCACCCTATTCCCATTCAATCGTCGACGGCGGCTTCGAGCTGACGTCGTACACCACGCGGTTCACGCCCTTCACCTCGTTGACGATGCGCGACGAGATGGTCGCCAGCAGCTCATGCGGCAGGCGTGCCCAGTCGGCGGTCATCCCGTCGCGGCTCTCCACCGCGCGCAGCGCGATCGTGTACTCGTAGGTGCGCTCGTCGCCCATCACGCCCACGCTCTGCACGGGCAGCAGCACCGCGAACGACTGCCACAGGCGGCGATACCAGCCGTGGCGCCGGATCTCCTCGGCCACGATGGCGTCGGCCTGCCGCACCAGCGAGAGCCGCGGCGCGGTGACCTCCCCGAGAATCCGCACGGCGAGCCCCGGCCCAGGAAACGGCTGGCGCCACACGAAGTCCTCGTCGAGCCCCAGCTCGAGGCCCACCCGCCGCACCTCGTCCTTGAAGAGCGCCCGGAGCGGCTCCACGAGCTGGAACCGCATGTGCTCGGGCAGGCCGCCGACGTTGTGATGGCTCTTGATGGCCGCCGAGGGGCCGACGACCGAGACGCTCTCGATCACGTCGGGATACAGCGTGCCCTGCGCGAGGAAGGCGAAGCGGCCGAGCTCGGTCGCGCGTGCCTCGAACACCTCGATGAACGTGGCGCCGATGATCTTCCGCTTGCGCTCCGGGTCGGTCACGCCCGACAACCGGTCGAGGAAGAGCGCCGACGCGTCGGCGAAGACGACCGGCAGCCGCAGGCGCTCCACGAAGCGCTGCCGCACCTGTGCCGCCTCGTCCTGCCGCAGCACCCCGTTGTCCACGAACACGCACGTCAGCCGGTCGCCGATCGCGCGGTGCACCAGCACCGCGGCCACCGTCGAGTCCACCCCGCCGCTCAGCCCGCAGAGCACGCGCCCGTCGCCCACCTGCGCCCGAATCCGCTCGACCGTCTCCTCAACGAACGAGGTCATCGTCCAGTCGCCCCGGCAGCCGCAGACGCCGCAGGCGAAGCGGCGGAGGATCTCGGTGCCGTGCTCGGTGTGCGCCACCTCGGGATGGAACAGGAGCGCGTAGCGGCGGCGTGCCTCGTGCTGCATCGCCGCCACCGGCGCGTTCGCGCTGGTCGCCACGACGGTGAACCCCGGCGGGGCCGCCTGGACGAGATCGCCGTGACTGGCCCATACTCGCAGGCTGTGCGGGAGGTCGGTGAAGAGCGGCGCCGGCACCTGCACCGCGATCGCGGCGTGGCCGTACTCCCGCTGCGGCGCCGGCGCGACCGTGCCGCCGAGCGCGTCGGTCATCAGCTGCATGCCGTAGCAGATGCCGAGCACCGGCACCGGGAGGTCGTAGACGGCCGGGTCCGGGCGCGGCGCCCCCGCCTCCGACACGCTGCGCGGCCCGCCCGACAGCACGACGCCGGCCGGCCGGCGCTCGAGCAGCCGCGCGGCCGGCGTGTCGAACGGGACGATCTCGGAATACACGTTCAGCTCGCGCAGACGCCGGGCGATCAACTGGGTGTATTGCGAGCCGAAATCGAGAACGAGGATCGTCTGATGGGACACGCGCGCACTCGGGAACGATGGGATTCGGGGCGTCGTGCCGCCCGCGTCGGACGGGCCGGCGATCATGCTGTCATGGGAGCCTCGCAGGCTGTCTGCCCGCTATTATAAGCGTGTGACTTCTTCGGGGACCACAATATCTTGTGTCGCGCGGGCGCGCCGGGGCGGACGCCGCCGTGTCCCCGCGGGCCTCGCGCTCGTGCTGCTCGCGGCGCTGGCGGCCGCCGGCGGCGTGACCCGCGGCGAGGGGACCGGCGCGAGCCTGTTCCCGTTGGACCA
>JAHECP010000291.1 GCA_024641665.1 Acidobacteriota bacterium | reverse complement strand
CGGCCCGACCGGCTGCCAGCCGCCATCGGCGGGCGCGACCGCGCCGGGCCCTTCCCACGGCGGGCGCGTGCTGGCCTTGATGCCGGCATGCGCCAGCTGCATGCCGGCCGCGCTGCCCTGGGCGCGGACGAACCGGACGGCCCGGCCGAGCGCCTCGACGTGGGCGTCGTCCCAGATCCCGAGGTCGCGCGGGCTGATGCGCCCGTCGGCGGCGACCGCCGTGGCCTCGGTGAAGACGAGCGCGGCGCCGCCCACGGCGCGCGAGCCGAGGTGGACGAGGTGCCACTCGCCGGCGAAGCCGTCGGTGCTCGAGTACTGACACATCGGAGAGACGAGGATGCGGTTCGGGAGCGTGAGGCCACGCAGCGTGAACGCGTCGAAGAGATGAGGCATGCCCAGTACTATTGAACATCGACGGACCTCGCCGCAACGCGGGTCGCCAGCCCGCCCGCGCAAATTCGCCACGGCAAAACCGCCCCGGCTCCGCCACGCTGGTCGCGCCCCGACTTGCCGAAGGGCGCACGCGCGAAGGCCGGCCTCTGACTTGCCTGGCCAAAACGCGCCAGCGCGAAGGCCGGTCCCCGGCTCGCAGTGTCGCTGAGGAGAGACGCCCCGTCCGTCGTCCAGGACAGTATCCGCGGCGAACCCCCGCAATTGCCGCGGCCAATCGCGGGTTGGCGTTGGCACACGGGTTGCCACTCTCCCGGTCACACAGGCGCATCTTCGACGGCTGAAACGAGGCGGGGCCGACCCGTACCGCGGCTCCGCGGGTGCGCCCCATGGCCAGAAGGACACATCCAGACGAGGACCCCGTGGCCCATACCGATACCGAAGTGCTGCAACCACTCCAGTCCATTCAGTCCCGGCGGGCGTTCTGCGTTCGCACGTGCCAGGCGTTGTCGCTCCTCACCGTGGGCGCCGTGCTCGAGGCGTGCGGCGGCGGCAGCGGCAGCCCGACGGCGCCGTCCGGCCTCGCGGCGCAGGCCCTGCCGGTCATCAACGCCACCGCCGCCAGCAACAACGTCTCGCTGACGATCGATTCGAGCTCGCCGCTGTCGGCGGTCGGGAGCGCGGCCCTCGTGCAGACCTCCGCCGGGAGCTTCCTGGTCGCGCACGTCGCCCAGGATTCGTTCACGGCGCTCACCGCGATCTGCACGCATCTGACCTGCTTCATCACGGGCTACGCGAACCAGACCTTCGTGTGCCCCTGCCACGGCTCGGAGTTCAGCACGAACGGCGCCGTCGTGCGGGGACCGGCGGTCGCGCCGTTGCGCCAGTACGCGACGCAGTTCGCCAACGGGGTGCTCACGGTCACGATCTGAGGAGAAACGGCGCGGCGCCTGCGGTGCCGCGCCGCCCGGCCACCGCTCCGTCACCGCCGACCCTGCAGGATGAGAGCGGGCGTCGAGCCCGACCTCGTCGACGGCCCGCGACGCGGCGCCTGGCGCGTCGGCCGCGGGCGAACCGCGCGTGGGGCGCGTCGCAGGGCCGTCGGCTCGCCCGGCCCGACGTCGGGAGTCCAGCTCAAGGGCGGTTTACCCCCGCCCGGAGGCTCTGCCGCCCCCTGCTGCGGCTGACCTGCCGGTTCGCCGATCCCCGAAGATCGCCGAAAACCCGTCAGATACCGCCAGCTTTTCGCCGCCGCATGAACCGGGCGTTCGCTGCACGCCCCGTCCGGCCGGGGGCAATGGCGTACGGTTCTTGCAAGAGTGTCGGTATCGGGGCCGGCCGCCGCCGGATCGGCCGGTCCGCCCGGATGCCGCCTCGCGCGTGAGGCCCAGATGTGTGCGTTCCAGAAGATCCTCGTCCCGACGGATTTCAGCGAGGTGTCCGCGGCGGCCCTGCGGTGCGCGTCCGTGATGGCGGGCTCGTTCGGCTCCGCGCTCACGGTGCTGCACGTCGCCGAGGACCTGATGGCGGAGGCGAACACCGCCGGCGCCGGCGCGCCCTGGAGCGAGGGCGTCCAGACGCAGACCGAAGAGGACGCGCGGGCGCGCCTGGCGCGCGTGGTCGCCGATGCCGGGCTGGACGGCCTGAACGTCTGTACCGAGCTCCTCGTCGGCAGCCCGATCCCCGAGATCCTGGGCTACGCCGAGAAGGGCGATTTCGACCTCATCGTGATGGGCACCCACGGTCGCCGTGCGATTGCACGCGTGCTGCTCGGCAGTGTCGCCGAGTGCGTCGTTCGTCTGTCTCCGTGTCCGGTCCTCACCGTGCGAGTCTGTCGGAAACGGCCGGCGGTCTCCTGAGGTCGTGCCGCCCGCGGGCGGGACGCGTGCCGTCGATACGGCCCGGCGCGAGGCGCCGCGTAGGAAGTCGGTGAACGCATGCTGTCGCACAAAGCCAAGTACGGTCTCAAGGCGCTGTTGAGCCTGGCGGCCGATGTCGACGCGCGGCCGGTGATGGTCGCCGAGCTGGCCAAGCGGGAGCGGCTCCCGAAGAAGTTCCTCGAGCAGATCCTGCTCGAGCTGAAGCACCGGGGGCTGCTGCAGAGCCGGCGCGGGAAAGGGGGCGGGTATCTGCTGACCCGGCCGCCGACCAAGGTCAGCGTCGGCGAGGTGCTCCGCGCGCTCGACGGGCCGCTGGCGCCCACGCCGTGCACGAGCGAGACCGCCTACGTCAAGTGCGACGAGTGCGAGGACGAGACGACCTGCGGGATCCACATGCTGATGAAGGAAGTCCGCGACGCGACCGCCCGGATCCTCGACTCGACGAGTCTTGCCGACGTGGTGCAGTCGATGACCGCGGCACAGGCGGTGCGGCGCGCCGCCACGCACGTGGCGTTGGCGAACCGCGACGCCGCGGCGCTGAAGCGGCCGGACCGCGCGGTGCCCTTCGTGCCCACCCGGCGGAAGGCTTAGGCCGCGTCCCCCGCCGCCGGTCCGGTCCCTCAGCCCGCTCTGCGACTCGAAACGAGTTTGGTACTCGTTCGCGCGCATGACGGGCTGGGCCGCGCACGGCGCGGCCCGCGTCCCTCGACTCCGCTCGGGACGCCCTGAGTGACGCCGAAGGGCGAGGGAGCGGCGCGGGGCGACGGGGTCCCCGCGGCGCGGAGGTGGCGAGGGCGTGCGGGCCCCACGCCACCGAACGCGCTAGGCGGGGTGCCCCCCTCGACCTCGCTCGGGGTGCCCTGAGCAACGTCGAAGGGCAGGGGTCCCCGCCGATCCAAGCGACGACCGAGCCGGGGTGTGGGGCGGAGCCCCACCTAACACTAGAACGTCAAGACCCGGTCGGCGTCGAGGACGAGCAGGCCCAACTCGCCGAGCTTGGCCTGCTTGCAGCCCGGCACGAGATCGTCCGACGCGAGCCCCCGCGCGGCCATGCACGTCTCGCAGACCAGCACGAGCCCGCGGCCCAGGATCGGCAGCAGCATGCGCGACACGTTGTAGTAGCCGGCCGGTGTGTCCTGCCCGGTCTTGGCGCACCACACCGCGTCGCCGAGCAGGAAGACCGACAGCTCCAGTTCGTCTTCCAGTTTCAGCAGGACGTCGCACAGCCGCAGCGCGTTGTAGGTCCGCTCGCTGCCGTACGGCGCGTCGTTCACGATGACCGTCATCTTCATGATCGTTCCTATCGACTCGATAGGCTCGATGGAACCGAGCGCGTCCGGGGCCGATCCCTGCATCGTGCGTGCCCGTCCGCGCTGCATCCCTGGCTTGCATCGTGCATGCCTTCGCCGGGGGCCCTTCGGCGCGCGCGTGGAGGGTGCGCCGCGCGCGCGCGTGCATCGCGCATGAAGCCTGCCAAGGTGTACCTCGTCGGAGCCGGGCCCGGGCATCCGGAGCTGCTCACGGTCAAGGCCGTCGATCTCCTCTCGTCCGGCGACGTCATCGTGTACGACCGGCTGATCCAGGAGGAGGTGCTCGCGCTCGCCAAGCCGTCCGCCGAGCGCATCTTCATGGGCAAGTCGGTCGGCCGCCACGACTCGCGCCAGGACGAGATCCACGAACTCCTCGCGCGCAAGGCGCGCGAGGGCAAGACCGTCGTCCGGCTCAAGGGCGGCGATCCGTTCGTGTTCGGCCGCGGTGGCGAAGAGGCCGAGTTCCTCGCGGCCGAGGGCATTCCCTTCGAGGTGATTCCCGGCGTCTCGTCGGCGCTCGCCGCGCCGCTCAGTGCCGGCATCGCCGTTACCCACCGGGACGCCGCGTCGGCGGTCGCCATCGTGACCGGGCACGAGGCCAGGAAGGACCAGAACCGGCTCGACTGGCAGGCGCTCAGCCGCATCGACACGCTGGTGTTCCTGATGGCGGTGGCCAACGTGCGGCGGATCGCCGAGCTGCTCATGGCCGAGGGCCGCAGCCCGGAGACGCCCGCCGCCATCGTGCAGATGGCGTTCTGGCACGACGAGCACGTGGTGACGGCGACGCTCGGTACGATCGCCGACGAGGTGGAGCGCGCCGGCGTGAAGCCGCCGGCGACGCTGGTCGTCGGTGAGGTCGTCAGGCTGCGCGAGAAGCTCAAGGGCTCCGAGCGCGATCTCCGGCGCCGGCCCGACAGCCGCTCGCGCTTCGAGCCGTCGCCGGGGGCCGACCAGCTCCTGCGGCTCGCGACCGGCGCGACGGGCAGCCAGCTCCTCGGCTTCGCGCTCGACGTGGCGCTGTTCGACGCGCTCGAGCAGGCCTGCCCCCTCGCGGCGCTGGCGCCGCGCGTCGGGCTCGACGCGGGCGCGCTCGAGGAGATGCTCGAGGCGCTCGTCGCGCTCGGCCTCGTCGAGTCGACGCCCGACGGTTTCCGCAACCTGGAGATCGCGTCCCGCTATCTCACCAGCGCCTCGGAGCAGAGTCTCAAGGCCGCCCTGCTCGAGCAGGTGGCGTCGTCGACCTCCTGGCAGGCTCTGGCCGACTACGGCCGGCGCGGTCCGGCGGGCCGCGTGGCGGGCATCCCGGGCGGCGCGCCGGCCGACGGCGCCGGCCGCGAGGCGCTCGCGCGCTTCATAGCGCCGGCGGTCGTCGAGCGGCTCGATCTGGCGGCTCGCGGGCCGATCCTGCACGTCGGGTGGGGCGGCGGCGCCTACGTCGACGCGATCGCGCGCCGCTGGCCCGAGCTGGCCGTCACGACCTGCAACCCGTTCCACGCCCCGGACCCGCTCGCGGCGCTGCAGGCGCACGGGCGGACCGGCGGATTCGGCTGCGTGGTCCTCTCGGGACTGCTCGCGTCGTGCGCGCGCGGCGAGGTCGATCGCCTGCTCGCGGCCGCCGCCGCCGTCTCGAGCGACCGCGGCCTGCTGGTTCTGCACGACGCGTTCCTGCCCGGGAGCGTGCTGCCGCCGGCCGATCTCCTGCTCGGCG
>JAHECP010000088.1 GCA_024641665.1 Acidobacteriota bacterium | reverse complement strand
CGAGCGCCGCCCACCAGGACGGCTGCCGCTGCGGCAGCCGCTGCTGCAGGCGCGCCCACACGTCCGCCTCGTAGCCGGGCGCCCGTTCGGGCACCGGCGCCGTATCCACGGCCGCGAGCACCCGCTGCAGCCGGGCGTACTCCGCCCGGCACGCCGCGCACGCGGCCAGGTGGCCGTCGGCCCCGGACTCCTCCTCCGCCGGCAGCTCGCCGTAGTAGTGGAGGATCAACGTCTCGTCGTTCAGGTGCATGGGTTTCGCTCCCGTCCTGCCGCCTACCGCAGTCCCTCGGCGTCGACGAGCGGCTCGAGCGCCACGCGCATCTTGCGTACCGCGCGGAAGATGCTGTGCTTGGTGGCGTTGGTGCGCAGCCCGAGGACCTTCCCGATCTCGTCGATCGACTGGCCCTCGAAGTGCCGCAGCACGAAGGCCGCCCGCTCCATCTGGCTCAATCCCTCCAGCGCCGCCGTGACGCGCTGCTTGATCTCGGCGCTGAACACCAGCCGATCGAGGTCGGGCGGGGGCGCCTGGCCCACCGGCGCGCCGCTCGCCCGCTCCAGCTCGTCGGACCCGTCGGTCGCGTCCTCCTTGCGCCGGGACCGGATCACGTCAATCGAGCAGTTCACCGCGATCCGGTAGAGCCAGGTGCCGAAATTCGCGCGCGCCTCGAAACGGCCGAGCTGGCGGAACGCCCGCAGAAACGTCTCCTGGACGACGTCTTCCGCGTCGTGCTCGTTGCCGGTCATCCGGTGGGCGAGGCGGAAGATCGCCCGGCTGTGTCGCTCCACGAGCGCGCGGAATGCCTGACTGTCGCCGTCGCGCGCTCGAGCGACCGCCAGGGCGTCGCTCTCTGGCATCCACGGAGTTAGACGGTCGGGCTCGGCGCCGGTTGGCTGGGGGCTTTTGCCGTGTCTTTGCCCGTCGGGCGGTGGGGCGGACGGGCCGGGCGCCATGCGGGTCAGCGGGGGACGAGCAGGGCGTCGAGGGTCCGGCCGAGCCCCTGGTCGAGCGGTGTCATGCGGTAGCCGAGCTCGCGCACCGCGTCGGCGCTGTCGAGCGGCCAGTCGTAGCGGAAGATGCGGACGGCGCCGCGCGTGACGCGCGGCGGGCGGCCGGCGAGCGCCGCGGCGAGCTCGTCGAACGCCCCGGCGGCCCACGCGAGGGCGTAAGGCAGGCGCCGGGGCAGGGGCCGGCCCGTGCGCGCGCGGAGCGCCTCGAACATCCGCATCTGCGGCGCGTTCTCGCCGCCGACGGCGTACTCGCGGCCCGGCGCACCGCGCTCGAGGGCCGCCACGTGCGCGGCCGCCACGTCATCGACGTACGCGTAGGACCACACGCGCGCGGCGCCCACCGTGCCGGGCAGGCGTCCCGCCAGATGATCGGCGAGCAGCCCGCCGACCAGATTGCCCTCGGTGGCGCGACCCGGTCCGTACACGACGCCGGGGACGAGGCAGACGACCGGCAGGCCGCGCCGGGCCGCCTCGCGGGCGACCGCCAGCGCGCGCACCTTGGTGCGCTGATAGTCGTTCGCCGCGAGCGCCGCCTGGCGTCCGGCCGGCGGCCACGCCAGGAAGGACGACGTGTAGACGAGCCGCGGGATCCGGCGCGCCTCGACGGCGTCGAGCACGTTGACGAGGCCGCCGACGTTCACCTCGTCGAAGTCCGCCGCGCGGCGACGCCACAGGCTGACGAGCGCGGCGGTGTGGCACACGGCGTCGCAGCCGTCGGCCGCGCGGGCGAGCGCGTCGCGGTCGCGAACGTCGCCGTCCACCAGCCGGCCCGGCAGGCCGCTCGAGGCGGCCGACCGGGCGAACACCACCGGATCGTGCCCGGCGGCGGCCACGGCGCGGACGATGGCGCGGCCCAGATAGCCGGTGCCGCCGGTGATCAGGACGCGCATGCGGGCGCATCGTACCGTACCCGGGCCGGTCCGGGGAGCGCGGGCCGTTTTCCGAAGCGTCGCGGGGTGCGGTATGCTTTCCCGATCCGCGCGGGTCCCTTGTCCGTCGCCGGGAGGACGGCCGGTTCGCGTCGGGAGAGGGCGTGGTGCTCAAGCGGCAGAAATCCGGTTCGGTCGTGTGCGCGTCGTGCGGGAACCTCGTCGGCGTGCGCGACGAGCGCTGCTACAACTGCGGGCGGTGGAACCCCGGGTTATGGGGCTGGGCGCCGGTCGTGCGCAGCTTCGGCCAGGACCTGGGCTTCGTGCAGCTCATCATCTGGGGCTGCACCGGCCTGTACGTGGCGACGCTGCTGGCCTCGGGCGGCAACATCGGCAGCAGCGGCATCTTCTCGTTCCTGTCACCGAGCACCCAGGCGCTGTTCCTGTTCGGCGCGAGCGGCGCGGTCCCGGTCTTCGGCTACGGCCGGTGGTGGACGGTGCTGAGCGCGTCGTGGCTGCACGGGAGCCTGCTGCACATCCTGTTCAACATGCTGTGGGTGCGGCAGATCGCGCCGTCGACGGCGGAGCTGTACGGCGCGGGCCGGATGGTGATCATCTACACGGTGGCCGGCGTCTGCGGGTTCTTTCTGAGCTCGGTCGCGGGCGCCTATTTCGGCTTCATGCCCTTCGCGTTCCTACGGGGCGCGGGGCTCACGATCGGCGCCTCGGCGTCGATCTTCGGGCTGTTCGGCGCGCTGGTGCACTACGGGCGGCGCACGGGCGCCAGCATGGTGCACCGCGAGGCGCTGCAGTACGCGGTCATCCTGTTCGTGTTCGGCCTCGTCATGACCGGCGTGGACAACTACGCGCACGCCGGCGGGTTCGTCGGAGGGTACGTGACGGCGCGCCTGATGGACCCGCTCAAGCCCGAGCGGATCGATCATCTGGCGGGGGCGCTGGTCTGCATCGTGCTCGTCATCCTGTCCGTCGTCGTATCCGTCGTGCACGGCTTGACGTTGTTCTAGCGTCTCGAACGGGCGGCGGCAGGCGTCCGGGGCGGTCGTCAGAGGTGCATCGTGACCGTACGCAAGCCTGTGGTGCTCATCACGGGGGCCGGCGGTGAAATCGGGCATGGCCTCATCTCGCGTCTGGCGCAGGGCACGTCGCGGCCCATCGTGACGCTCGACGTCAACCCGCTCGATCCCGCGCTGACGCCGCTCGTCCAGCGCGAAGTGACGGCGTCCATCCTCGACACGAGCGCACTCGACCGCCTGCTGTCGGAGTTCGAGGTGGACCTCATCTTCCACCTGGCGGCGCTCCTGTCGACGCGGTCGGAGTTCACGCCGGTCATGGCGCACCGCGTGAACGTCGAGGGCACGCTGAACCTGCTCGAGTTCGCGCAGAAGCAGGCCGAGTCGCACGACCGCCCGGTCGTCTTCATGTATCCGTCGTCGATCGCGGCCTACGGTCTGCCCGACGTCGAGACGAAGCGACGCGCCGGGCGCGTCCGCGAGGACGAATGGGCCACGCCCACCACGATGTACGGGTGCAACAAGCTGTACTGCGAGCAGCTCGGCCGCTACTACTCGCGGCACTACAAGCAGCTCGCCGCGAAGACGAAGAGCGGGCTGGTGGACTTCCGGGCGGTCCGGTCCCCGGGGCTGATCTCGGCGATGACGGTGCCGTCCGGCGGCACCTCGGACTACGCGCCCGAGATGATCCACGCGGCGGCGCGCGGCGAGGCCTACGCCTGCTTCGTGCGGCCGGACACGCAGATTCCCTTCATGGCGATGCCCGACGGCGTGGACGCGCTGCTGCGGCTGGCCGACGCGCCGCGCGAGCGGCTGACCCGCACGGCGTACAACGTCGGCGCCTTCAACCCGACGGCGGCCGAGATCCAGCAGGTCGTCGCGCGCGCGTTTCCGGCGGCCACGATCACCTACCAGGTGGACGCGAAGCGGCAGGGGATCGTAGACTCGTGGCCGGCCGACGTGGACGACCGGGCGGCGCGTGCCGACTGGGGCTACTGCCCGTCGCACGACTTCACGTGCGCGTTCTCGGAGTACCTGATCCCCACGATCCGCCAGCGCTACGCGTGAGCGCTCACACCCACTCGGCCGGCGGCGTGATCTCGTCGGCCGGCGCAGGACCGGGGTCGGACCGGCCGCTGCCGGCCAGGCGGCTGATCGCGCGAACGGTCATGTCGTGGTCGCAGGTGATCTGGCACGACAGGCGGACGCCCGTCAGCCCTTTCGCCGCGAGCCGCTCCTGCTCGGCGCGCGTGTGCCGCGCCGGCTCTCCCGCGACGAACTCGACGCGGCAGGTGGTGCAGCGGGCGTTCCCGCCGCACGCGTGCAGCTGATCCACGCCGGCGTCCTGCTCCAGGGCCAGCACGAGGCGCTTGCCCGCCGGCACGTCGAACGTGCCAAATCCCTCCACGGTCAGCTTCGGCATCGAAACAAGTCCTCCACGAAGACAGGATTTCGAGTGATCATAGCCTAGAACACGGCTCAGGGCCTTGGCACGCCGAAGCGCGAAGCGCGAAGGCGGCTCAGGGGAACGGGTGCTGCCAGTCGAGCTGCTCATCGGCGCGTACGCGAACGGGTACTTCCCGATGGCCGACGAGGACGGCGAGATCCGCTGGTACTCGCCGGATCCGCGCGGCGTCGTGCTGCTCGACGCCTTCCACGTCCCGCGCCGCCTGCAGCGCGTCCTGAAGCAGGGCCGGTTCGAGATCGCGGTGGACCGCGCGTTCCGGGACGTGATCGCGGCGTGTGCCGAGCGCGACGACGGGAGCTGGATCGACCGGGAGATCATCGAGAGCTACGAGGCGCTGCACCGGCGCGGCGTCGCGCACTCCGTGGAGGCCTGGCGGGGTGGCCGGCTGGCCGGCGGGCTCTACGGGGTGAGCCTCGGCGGCGCCTTCTTCGGCGAGTCGATGTTCCACGTCCAGACGGACGCCTCGAAGGTCGCGCTCGTCGCGCTCGTCGATCGCCTGAGGGTGCGCGGCTACCGTCTGCTCGACATCCAGTGGGTCACGCCGCACCTCGAGACGTTCGGCGCCGTGGAGATTCCGAGGCGGGAGTACCTGCGCCGGCTCACGTCCGCGCTCGAGGTTCGCTGCGACTTTCGTGAGCCGTAAACCCTGAGCCGCGCGAGGGAGCGGAGCGGGGTGCAGGGAGGCCCCGCCGATTCAACCGATGAGCCCTGAGCCTCGAGCCCTGAGCCGTCAGTGTACGGTATACGGCTCGCTCAACGCGAAGGGCGCGACCTCGGCGTCGAAGAGCTCGCCCGTGCGCGCGATCATCTGGTAGGTGCCGTGCATCGTCCCGAACGGCGTGGGGAGCGGACAGCCCGACGTGTACTCGAACCCCTCGCCCGGCTCGAGCACGGGCCGCTCGCCGACCACGCTGGGGCCGCGCACCTCGTCGACATGGCCGTTGCCATCGGTGATGATCCAGTGGCGGGTGACGAGCTGGACGGTCTCCAGGCTCTCGTTGCTGATCCGGACCGTGTACAGGAAGAACCACTGGTTCTGCGCGGGCTGCGAGCGCTCGGGGGAGTACTCGGACGTCACGTGAACCCGGACGCCGCGGGTGATCGCCTCCGACGTGAACATGCGTCGATCATGAACGATCAACGACGCGATCCGCAAGACGCGGGGGACCGGAGCCCCCTGGATCAAGAAGAAGGCTCCCGTCTCCCTCACCCCGGGCTGTGCGCCACGTGCCGCCACGCCGTGCGGGTGCCGACGAGCCGCGGCGCCACGTTCTGGCGCTGCGGGCGCGCGGCGACCGACCCGCGCTACGCCAAATACCCCGCGCTCCCGGTGACGAGGTGCGAAGGCCACGTGCGCCGCGAATGCTGAGCCGGCGCTCGTGCTACGATCGTCGATACCCATGCACACCATCCAGCCGGCCCGGTTGAAGCCGGGCGTGACCATCGAGTCGATTCCCCAGCCGGAGGCCGCGGCCGCCGGCTGGCTCGCAACGCGGGTCATCCGCGGGCGTGCGCTCATCTTCTGGGATCCGCAGCACCCTCCCGGGTCCGCATCGCCCCGCAAGCTCGACGCGATCGACACCGACCAGATCACGCCGTCGGCCGACTGCGTGTCCGAGAGCCTCGAGACGCTCGACGAGCGCTGGAAGGCGGGCTCGTTCCGCCACCTCATGCCAGACTTCCGCGCCCGCGTGCACCGGGGGGAGACATTCCTCGTCGCCGGCGACCGGTTCGCCATTGGATCGTCGCGCGAGATGAGCCCGGCCGGCCTCAAGGGCGTCGCGGAGGAGGTCGGGTTGGAGCTGGTCGTCGTGTGCGGCCAGAACATGGGGGACATCTTCCGGCGCAACGCCTTCAACCTCGGCCTGCACGTCGTGCAGAGCCCCGAGGCGGTGGCCGACGCGCGGGACGGCGACGCGTTCAGCTTCGATCCGGCCACGCGGCGGCTGACCAACGAGACGCAGGGTCGCAGCTACGCGCCCGTCCCGCTCACCGCCAAGGAGGACGAGATCCGGCGCACGGGCGGCATCTTCGCCGTCGGGCGCCGCGAGTTCCGCCGGTCGGTCGAGGTGGCGCCGTCGATCGACTGGGCCGACGAGCGCGCCGCGCGCCGCCTGACGACGACCGAGCAGATCGTCTACGCGCACCGCGTGGACAAGGGCCTGAAGCCGGAGGACCTGACGCCCGGCACCACGCTGCGGGTCTACGCGGACCTGCTGCCGGCCTCCGACGGCACCGCGCCGTTCGCGATCCACACCTTCAACCAGATCACCGGCGGCGGCCGCATCCTCCCCCGCCAGGCGGCGATCGCCAACGACCACTTCGTGTTCACGGGCAAGGCGTCCGACGACAAGCAGACCGGCATCGGCCGCGACTTCGCGCGCGCGCAGGGGCTCGAGAAGCCCTACTACGCCACGCCCGGCGACGGCATCTTCCACTTCTACTTCCCCGAGCAGGGGCTCGTCATGCCCGGCCAGTTCATCCCGGGCGCCGACTCGCACAGCCGCGCCTACGGCGCCTACGGCGCCGTCGGCATCGGCGTCGGCTCGACAACGCTCGGCTTCGGATGGTCCACCGGCTGCGTCTACTTCACGCTGGCGCGGGCGCGCCGCGTGGTGTTCACCGGCCGCCTGCAGCCATGGGTGAGCGGCAAGGACATCGTGCTCGAGCTCCTGCGCCGCTGGGGCGCGACGCAGTCGCAGGGCATGTCGGTCGAGTTCGTGGATCGCGGCCTCGAGCTGCCGATGGTGTACCGCAACACGATCGCCAACATGATGGCCGAGGCGGAATCGCTCAACGGCATCTTCGCGCCCGACGAGGTCACTTACGCGTGGTACCGCGCGAAGGGGATGACGGATCTGCCGTACCCGCGGATCGCGCCGGGCGAGGAGGCCGCCTACGTGCTGGACGAGACGCTGGACCTGGACGGCGTGGCGCCGATGATCGCCAAGCCGTTCAGCCCGGGCAACGCGTTTCCGGCCGCGGAGGTCGGGCGCGAGCGGATCGCCTTCGACAAGGCGCTGATCGGCTCGTGCACCAACGGCAGCTACGCGGACCTGCTGTCGGCCGCGCTCGTGGTCCGCGCCGCCCGCGGGAAGGGCGCCACGACCGTCGCCCGCGAGCTCGTCGTGTTTCCGGGCTCCGGAGGCGTCAGCCGCGAGATCGAGCGCCCCGAGCCGCGGCTGGGCGGCGAGTCGATTGCCGAGGTCTTCCGCGCGGCGGGCGGGGCCATCCGGCAGTCGTGGTGCGGACCCTGCTTCGGCCAGGGGCCCGACGCGCTGGCCAAGGGACAGCGCGCCATCACCTCCTTCAATCGCAACTGGCAGAACCGCATGGGCCTCGGCGGCGAAGGCTATCTCGCCAGCCCCGCCGTCGTCGCCGCGTCGGCGCTGCTCGGCTACATGGGTCCGCCGAGCGAGCTGGGCCTCGTGTGGCACCCCGAACAGTTCGGCGTGTAGTCCCGGTCCCCGGCCTCTGGTCCCCGGCCTCCGGCCTCAGGCGGCGGGCACGAGCACGATCTTCCCGCGCGCGCCGGGTGCCATCACCAGCTCGTGCGCCTTCGGCGCCTCGGCCAGCGGCAGTTCCCGGCCCACGACCGGCGTCAGGACGCCGCGTTCGAACCCGTCGCCGAGCGCCGCGTGCACCGCCTCCAGCTCGCCCGTCGACGCGGCCCACAGCACCATGCCCAGAATAGCGCTCTCCTTGCCCATGGTCTGCCGCGGGTCGATCTCGATGCGTCCCCGGTTGCCCACCACGACCACCCGCCCGTGCGGCGCGAGGAGGCCGAGGTCGCGGTCGAGGTTCACGTTGGCGAGCATCTCGACGATGACGTCCACGCCGTGGCCGCCGGTCAGCTCGCGGATGCGCTCCACGTGGTCCGGACCGCGATGGTCGATCGCGTGGTGCGCCCCCTGACGGCTGACGAGCTCGAGACCCTCGGGGCTGCCCGCCGTGCCCAGCACCGTGAGACCCAGCATGCGCGCGATCTGCACGGCGGCGATGCCGACGCCGCCGCTGGCGCCGTGCACGAGCGCGATCTCGCCGGGCCGGGCCGCGGCGCGGGAGACGAGCGCGCGGTGCGCGGTCGCGTACGGGACACCGACGGCCGCGCCCTGCGCGAACGACAGACGCTCGGGCAGCCGGTGCACCTGGCTCGTCTCGCAGACGGCCAGCGACGCGTAGGCGCCCGTGGCCAGACCTGTGGCCGTGCCGCAGAAGTACACCCGGTCGCCCGGCGCGAACGCCCGTACCAGCTCGCCCACGGCCTGGACGATGCCCGCGCCGTCGCTGCCGGGCGTGTAGGGCAGCGGCGGCACCAACGCGTAGGTGCCGCTGCGGATGTAGGTGTCCACCGGGTTCACGCCGACCGCACGCACGCCCACGATCACCTGGGCCTTGCCGGGCACCGGGTCGGGCCGCTCCTCGAGCTTCAGGACCTCCGGACCGCCGAACTCGCGGATGACAATGGCATGCATGGGGGAGAGTGTACTTCACTTGACGGAAAAGACGAGGATCACCACGAAGCACACGATGGCCGACCGTCGTCATCGCTGCGGCCGCCGTGATCGGTGACCGATCTTCGTGAGCTTCGTGAGCTTCGTGGTACCAACCGCGCGACACGAGATGCAGTGTGATAGCCCTTCGTGCCATCCACGCCGGCGGCTTTCGTGTCGTCGTGGTGATCGTCGCTCCGCGGACAACCCGCCGTACCTCATTGTCTCTGCGTCAGCGTGACGGCCCCGGCCTTCTCCATCGCGCGGACGTACGACATCAGCGTGTCGAGCGGCAGCGGCTCGAACTCGCCCGACAGGAAGTCGCGGATCTCGAGCACCGTGCGCGGCTGGCCGAGCAGGATGTTCAGCTCGGCGCGCATGTGCTGCGGGACGGCGGCCGCGGCCTGGCCCCCGAAGCCGCCGAACCCGCCGCGTCCGCCCTGGCCCGGCGTCGTGGCCCGCTCGACGACGAGGCGTGCCGCCTCCTGCTCGAGTGGCGTCGGCGGCGGCTCGGTTGCCGGCACGCCCCTGAGGGCAGCCTGCAGGCGGTAGTACGCCTGGACCTCGTCGAGGAGTGCCCCGGCGCGCCTGTCCACCAGCGCCTCGATCGGCGCCAGCCTGCCCGCCGCCGCCGCCGGATCGTGGTAGAGGACGGCCGACGACCGGACGACCTCCTTCTCGACGCTGGCCTGGTGGCGGACGGCGGTCTGCGCTTCCCGGTACGCCGCGGCGAAGTCGGCTGGCGCGGCGGCGTCCGCCAGGTAGCCGAGCCCCTTGCGCTGGGCGTCGCCCATGCGCTCGGCGCCGCGGGCCAGCGCCTCCGCGGTCACGCGGGCCGCGAGAGCGTCGCTGCCGGCCGTGACGATGACGGCGCCGGCGCCGCCGACCGCCGCCGCGCGCCGGAACATCGTCGGGTCGAGCTTGTCGGGCGTGTCCTCGGACGAGTGGTAGAACATGTCGGGCCAGGTGATGAACATCACCGACGGAATGCCCTCGCGCATGTAGACCACGTGGTCGCTCGCGCCGTAGTGCTTGTCGATCTTGATGTAGAACGGGTCGTGGCTGCCGTTGGGCGAGTAGAGCGGCCAGGTCGGCGCGTAGCCGTTGGCCCGGTAGCGTACGCGCTCGCGGTTCAGCTCCGCCACGAACTCCATCACGTTCTGCGCGACGTCGTTCAGGAACGTCGGGAACGTGTCGGGCGTGCGGTGCAGCACCCAGTAGCTGTGGCTGAGCGACAGCCCGAGGCCCTCCATGTCGAAGTTGAGGTCGGCGACCAGCCGGGCCTTCATGTCGGCGTGCTTCGCCAGCCAGGCCGTCGTGCCGCTGATCTCGGGCACCCAGATGAAGTGGATCGTCCGCTTCGGCCGCGGGAGTTTGCCCTCGTGGATCAGCGTGATGAGCGTGCGGCCGATTTCCAGCGTGAGGGCGCAGCCGGAGTTGTCGTCGTTGGCGCCCTGCTTCTGGTAGCCCTCGTAGAGGTGGGCCGAGATCGCCACCGCCTGCGTCGTGCTCCCGTCACCCGGAATCGTCGCGTGGACCGTCTCCATCTCGCCCGGGAACGTCTCGGACTCGACGATCGATCGCAGCACGATCCGCCGGCCGGCGGCGAGCCTGGCGGCGAGGTCGCGCCCGACGCTGGCGGCGACCGACCAGCCGAAGCCGCCGGCCTTGCCCTCGGGTGGCCTGGCCGAGAGGCTCTGCGACATGATCGGGTCGGGGTACAGCTCGGGCCGGAGCGCCGTGTAGGTCACGACGCCGACCGCGCCACGCTCGAACACGGCGAGGCGCTGCAGCACGTTCGTCCCTGCCGAGCCGAGCACGATCTTGCCGGTCACGTCCTTGCCCGCATAGTTCTCGGGCCGCGACCCGGCGCCGACGTCGATGAGCTCGGCCGTCACGTCGCCCGGCTCGCTGTTGGCGGCGATCGACACCGCGACATCGTGGACGTCGTACAGCTTCCGCAGGTCGGGCTCCTGCATCCACAGCTCGACCCGGCTGGCGTGCCAGATGCGGCCGGGCGCCTGGAACGACTCGATCTCGACGTCGCTGAAGCCGTACTCCTTCGCGAAGCGGGCCATCACCTCGCTCTCGCGGAAGTGCCCCTCGTACTCGGCCCGCGAGCGGACACGCGGGTAGGGCACGAGCTCGAGCACGTGGTGCATCGCGCGCTCGCCGGACGACTCGTTCATGATGGCGCGCATCTGCTCCCACGGGAGCAACGTCCGGTCTTCGGCCTCCTGCGCGACGGCTGGCGTGCTGAAGGCCGCGAGCAGGGCCAGGACGGTCAGGGTGCGGAATGATTTCATGAGGGCTCCTCGGCAGGACCTGCGGCCGTGGCCGGTGCGTCGGCCGGTCCGGCGGTGACGGCGCCGCCAGCGTAGATGAAAGGCGGGCGGCGCGCAACCGCCCGGCCGCCGCGGGTGATCCGGTAAGATGGAGCGTGCATCGGCCCGATTCGGGCCGGGTGCCGAACGGCGAGGCTACCTCATATGCGCGTGTCCTGTGCTCTCGTCCTCATTCTGGCGTCCGCCACGACCGCCGCCGCCCAGAGCGCCGCGCCCGCTGCGGCCCCTGAAGGAGCGGCCCCGCCCAGCTACGTGCCCGAGCGGGTGTTCGATTCCTCCACCAAGCGCTTCTCCGACTTCGAATCCATGCTGGCGGACCTCATGTACGCCGACGTCGTGTTCGTGGGCGAGCAGCACGACGATCCGGCCACCCACCGCCTCGAGCTGGCGATCCTCGACGGGCTGGCGCGCCGGCGCGGGAACATCATCCTCGCCCTCGAGATGTTCGAGCGCGACGTGCAGCCCGCGCTCGACGCCTACCTCGCAGGCACGATCACCGAGGAGGCGTTCCTTAAGACCTCGCGCCCCTGGCCGCGCTACCAGACCGACTACCGGCCCCTGGTCGAGTTCGCGAAGGCGCGTCTCTGGCAGGTCGTCGCGAGCAACGTGCCGCGCAAGCTGGCGGCCGACGTGAGCCGATCGGGCCTCGCGGTCCTCGACCAGCTGCCGCCCGGCGAGCGCGGCTGGGCGGCGCGCGAGTTCCAGTGCCCGCTCGACGCCTACTTCAAGCGCTTCGCCGAGGCGATGACCGCCCATCCGATGCCGGGCGGCACGCAGCGGTCGGCCGAGGACCAGCGCCAGACCACCGAGCGCTTCTACTTCGCGCAGTGCGTGAAGGACGAGACGATGGGGGAGTCGGTGGCGAACGCCATCACGGGCGCCTCCGCGCCGCGCCCGCTGGTCGTGCACTTCGACGGCGCCTTCCACTCCGACTACGGCATGGGCACGGCCGCGCGCGCCGAGCGCCGGTTGAAGGGAGCGATGGTCAGGATCGTCACCATGCTGCCGGTCGACGACCTCGATCGCCTCAAGCCCACCAAGGACGACCGGAAGATCGCCGACTACCTCGTCTACACCATCCGGCCGCCGAAGCCGGCCGACGCGGCGGGCGGCGGCGCCCGGTAGGACCGACCCGCCGGCGCGGCCGGGCGGCCGCCCGCCTCAGAAGCTCATCATCTCGGTGAACTTCACGATGACCGCGCGGCCCGGCGTGACGCCGAGGCCGTTCGTGAACCGCTGCTCGTTGTAGACGATGAAGAGGTCGCTGAGCGGGCGGTGGATGACGTTGAACCGCACGTTCGCGTTGATCTGGTCCTTGTCGCGGTTGTACTGGATGAGCGAGTCCAGGAACATGTTCGTGGAGAACGAGTAGTTCGCCCGCAGCGTCCACAGCGACGTGACGAAATGCGAGTCGGGCACGCCGAGCTCGGCGGCGGTGCGTGACAGGCCAAGGGCGAGCTTGAGGCGGTACGACGGGAGGAACGTGAGGTCGAGCTGCACGGTCCGCTGCGTGCCGCTCCAGAGGCCGCCCGTGATGCCGGTGAAAGCGGCCGAGAGCACGCGGCTCGGGTCGGTGTCGAACCGGAGCTGGTACTCGGTCCACGCGTAGTGGCCGGCGGGCACCGCGGGCGCGCGGTTCGACAGCGAGAGCGGAGTCGCAATCTGGTCGTAGACCGGGTTCACCGACAGCTCGGTGTAGCCGCCGTCGTTGAAGAAGAACCTGTAGCCGGTGTGCAGCTTCTTCGCGATCAGGCGACCCGTCTGGTCGGTGTAGTAGTTCCATACGGCGTGGGGGTGCATCTCGCGGATGCCGTGCCGCTGGAGCGCCGCGAGCCGCGGGCGGATGCCGGTGTCCATGAACCACTTCCGCGCGCCGATGCGGCGGTAGTAGCCCAGCTCGTCGTTGAAGTGATCCCCGAGCGACATCAGGCCGAACTTGCCGTGGTAGAAGTCGTCCTCGTGGTTGATTGACGTGCGGAAGGCGTACTGGCCCGTCGTGTAGCCCGGCGTCGAGGTCTTGACGACGTAGGAGTTCCAGTCGGTCGATCCGAAGAACCGGATGTTGGCGTCGACGCCGTACACGCGATTGTAGTCGCCGCTCGCGTCGGTGGACTGGCGCGACATGAAGATCGCGCCGACGTCCGACCCGCTCAGGACGTTCTTGCGGGCGCGGACCACCGTGTAGTTGTCGTTCGGGCTCGTGTCGGTCGACCGGACCTGCATGGTCAGCAGGCCGAGCTCGACGCCGCCCGCGCGGCCGGTGAGCCGGCCGCCGCCGAAGATCGGCAACGGCGCGCCGTCCTCGCGCAGGCCGATGCGCCGGCTGTGGAAGAGCAGCAGGTCCTCGTCGGGCGTCGGCGCCGTGCTCACGTTGTTGCTGCGCGCCGCGTCGCCCACGTAGAAGATGCCGGAGTTCTCGAGGAAGAACTCGCGCTTCTCCTGATAGAACGTGCTGAACTGCGTCAGGTTGACCTGCAGCTCGTCGGCCTCCACCTGCGCGAAGTCAGGGTTGACGGTGGCGTCGAGCGTGAGCGACGGCGTCACGCCGTACTTCACGTCGAGCCCCACGTCTCCGCTCGTGCCGAAGACCGTGCCGGCGCCGGTCGCCCGGACGGACCGCCCCACGACGTACGGCTTCACCTGCAGGTTGCGCCCCGGCGTGAGCGCGGGCAGGCCGTCGAGGTCGCCGGCGAGCGACAGGCGCGCCAGGTTGTGGGCGCGCGTCACGGGCGACCAGAAGTCGATCTCGTTCTTCCGGCGAATCCGCCGGCTGAAGTTGATGCCCCACAGCCCGGCGACCCCGGCGTCGAACCGGAGCGACCTGAAGGGGATCGCCATCTCCACCGTCCAGCCGTCCGCGGTCTGGCGGGTGCGCACGACCCAGACCGCGTCCCAGCTCGCGTTGATCTCGCGCCCCTCGTTGGCCACCTGCTGATCGGCGCGCGCGCCCTTGCGGTTGGTCATGAACACGAAGCCGTTCCGCCGGTCGGCGAACGTGTCGATGATCACCTCGAAGGTGTCCTGGTCGGTGTTGCCGAAGTCCTTGCGGATGTCGTTCACCACGCCGCCCGTCGGGTCGCGGTCGTGGCAGTCGGCCGCGATGTAGAGTGTGGTGCGGTCGTAGGCGACCCGGACCTCGGTCGGCTCGGTCGCCGGCTGGCCGTCCTGCGGCTCGCTCTGCACGAAGTGGCCCACGGGCGCGGCCTCGCGCCACACCGTGTCGTCGAGCGCGCCGTCCACGCGCACGGGCGTCCGCGCCTCGGCGGCGACGACGACCAGACGGCCGTCCGGCGCCCGGGCGGGCACCGCGCCGTGCGGCGCGGTGGCGGCGACGTGCGGACCTGGCGCGCTGGACTGGCGGGCGGCGGCCGGTGGGGCGAACGTCACGACGGAGGCGAAGACGGCCAGCGAGACGAGCGTGACGCGACGAGACACCATTCCCCCTGGATTGTGAACAAGGTCGTACCCGAGCGGCCGGCGTCGGCACCCCGGACCGGGCGCGCCGGTCACTTGAACAGATCGTCGAACGCCTTGCGCGCGCTCGACGGCGCGGGCGAGGTCGTGATGCGCTCGACGGTTACCCGCGGCTCGAACGACGGGCAGCTGTTCTGCGCGTCCTTCGGCGTGACGCGCGCCGCGATCGGCTGCAGGCACTCGAACCGGCTGCCCGTGTCGAATGAGACGCACTGCGCGCAGGCGTGCAGCGCCGCGTCGCAGCGGGGGCACCGCGTCGTTTCGCCGATGGCCGCGGTGATTACGTGGCCGCAGCGCGCGCAGCGGACCACGTCGTGGAAGCCGGGCATGTTGGGCTTCCGGGGCTCGAGCGGCGGGCGGCCGCGCGGCTCCCGCTCGCGCGGCGGCTGCGCCGGTTTGCTGCGCGTCTCACGCTCGCGCGCGTCGTCCTGGTAGCCGCGCTGGCGGTACTTGCGGTCTGACATGGTCTTCAGGCTCAGGGCTTACGGCTCACGCCTGACCCTGAACCCTTACGGCTGACGGCTCAAGGCTCAAGGTTCACGGCTCACGCCCCCTGACCCCTGACCCCTGACGACTGACATCATTCTACTGCCTACCGTGCAGGGGCAACCCCGTGGGCCCCGTGGGCCGCCCCTGCACGTACCAACTCCCAGCGCCCAGCGCCGAGCGCCTTCACTCTACCGGATCGGCCCTCCAGGCGAGATGTACGGCGCGTTCGCCATCGCCTGGTTGATCTTGGCGATCTCGTTCGCGATGATCGCGTCGAGCTCGCCCTGGATGGCGGCGTGCTCGTTCACGAGCTCCTTGTACCGCAGCTTCGCCCCCTCGGTGGGCGGGAACGGGTCGCCGTTCACGATGCCGAGCACCGTGCGGACCTCCTCGGCGAGCCGCGGGTACTGCCGGTAGTTCATCACCGGCGCCGGCCGCGTCATCTTCGTGTCGCGCAGCCTCTGCAGCTTGTCCAGCGCCGTCTTCACGATGCCGGCCAGATCCGCCTGATCGGGCGACTGGCGCGGGCCGCGCAGCCGCTGCTGCAGGTTGGTCAGCTGCCGCATCAGGTCGTTGGTGCGCGCGATCATGCCCGCCACCTGTCCCTGCAGCTGCTGCAGCTCGAGGGCCTGGTCGAGCTGGGCCGCGAGGTCGGTCATCGGCACGTCCGCCCGCGGGTCCAGCTTCACGGTGACCGGCTTCGACACCTCCTGGCCGTCCACCGTCAGCTTCACCGTGTAGTCACCCGGCAGCACGTAGGGCGCGCCGCCGCCGAACCCGAAGCCGCCGCCGCCGCGCCGGGCCGGCTGGCCGCGCCGGCCGCGGGCCTGCTGGGCCATGAAGGCGGCGAAGGGGTCGGGACCGGCGTTGCGCGGCGCGTCGAAGCGCAGATCCCACTCGGTCCGGTTCACGCCGGCCGCCTTCGGCACGTCGGTGAGGCGGCGGACGGTCTTGCCGGCCTGGTCGACGACCGTGATCGTGACCGCCTTGGCCTCGCCCTTCAGGTAGTAGTCGATGATCGCCCCGTTGGGCGGGTTGTCGGCCTGGTAGGCCTGCTGGCCGCGATTGGCGTCCTTGTTCCACATGACCCAGCGGATGGCGGGGCGCACGTCGAACAGGGTGGGGCCGGAAGCGGCCCGCGCCGTCGCCAGCTGCTGCAGCGGCGTCGCGTCGTCGATGACGTAGGCGCCGCGGCCGTGCGTGGCGATGATGAGGTCGTTGTCGCGCGGGTGGACGACGATGTCGCGCACGGGCGCGGGTGGCATGTTGTTGCGGATCGACTGCCAGTGCTGGCCGCCGTCCCACGACGCGTAGATGCCCAGCTCGGTACCGGCGTAGAGGAGGTTCCGGTTCTTCGGATCCTCCTTGACGATGTGGATCCAGCCGTTCTTGGGCAGCGTGGCGTAGATCGGCGTCCACGTCCTGCCGTAGTCGGTCGTCTTGAACGCGTACGGCTGGTTGTTGCCGTCGCGGTGGTGGTCGGCCGCGACGTAGGCGGTGCCCGCGTCGAAGCTCGAGGCGTCAATCGTCGGGATCCAGGCGTTCGGCGTGAGGCCCGGGATGTTCCTGACCACGTTCGTCCAGGTCTTGCCCGCGTCGCGCGTCACCTGCACGTTGCCGTCGTCGGTGCCCACCCAGATGACGTTGGCGTCCACCGGCGACGGCGCGATCGTGAGGATCGTGCAGTGGAACTCGGCCGCCGTGTTGTCCACCACGATCTCGCCGCCCGAGTCCTGCTGCTTGCCCTTGTCGTTGGTCGTCAGGTCCGGGCTGATGACCGACCACGACTGGCCGTAGTTGGTCGTCTTGAAGACGACGTTGCCGCCGAAGTAGACCGCCTTCGGGTCGTGCGGGTCGCGGACGATCGGCGCGTTCCAGTTGAAGCGGTACTTGTGGTCGGCCATCTTGTCGCCGACCGAGCCGACCCGGTTCGGATATGGCTGGATGTTCCAGGACCGCCCGGAGCGCAGGTCGCGGACGGTGATGTAGCCGCCCTGCGCGTTAGCGAACACCCAGTAGGGCTCCTGGAGCAGCGGCACGGCGAAGAAGCCGTCGCCGCCCCCGATGGTGTACCAGTCGGACTTCTGGATGCCGATCGGCGAGCTGGTGCGGATCGGGCCGCACCACGTGCCATTGTCCTGCAGGCCGCCGCACACCGTGTAGGGCGTCTGCAGGTCGTAGTTGATGTGGTAGAACTGCGTGAACGCCACGTTGTTGACGATGGCGAACGTCTCGCCGCCGTCCATCGACACCTGCCAGCCGCCGTCACAGCCGCTCAGGACCCGGTTCGAGTCGGCCGGGTCGATCCACAGCGCCTGGTGGTCGCTGTGTACGTCGCGCCCGGTGCGCTGGAACGTGCGGCCGCCGTCGGTGGACTTGCTGAGCCCGCCCGAGAGCGTGTAGACGACCTCCGGGTTGTTCGGATCGGCTCGCACGTCGGCGTAGTAGAACGGCCGGAAGTTCAGGTTCCGGTCGTCGTTCACCTCGTCGAAGCTCTCCCCGCCGTCGTCGGACCGCCACAGCTCGCCCTGCGTCTTGGTCTCGCTGATGACGTAGACGATGTCGGGGTTGCTCTGCGCGATCGAGATGCCGATGCGGTCCATCGGCTCGGTCGGCAGCCCCTCGGTCAGCTTCTGCCACGTGTCGCCGCCGTCGAGCGAGCGGTACACGGCCGTGCGGCCGGCGCCGCTCTCGAGGTGCCACGGCTGGCGGCGGTAGGTGTACATGCCCGCGAAGAGGATCCGCGGGTTCTTCCAGTTGATGTCGAGATCCGAGCAGCCCGTGTCGGGGTCGAGGTAGAGCACCTTCTTCCAGCTCTTGCCCCCGTCGGTCGTCTTGAAGACGCCCCGCTCCTCGTTCGGCCCCCACTCGTGGCCCAGCGCGCAGACCCACGCGGTGTCGGGATCGTGCGGGTGCACGCGGATGCGCGCGATCTTCTCGGTGTCGGTCAGCCCGACGTGCGTCCAGTGTCCGCCGGCGTCGGTCGAGCGGTAGACGCCGTCGCCGAGCGAGGCGTTGTTGCGCGGGTTGCCCTCGCCGGTGCCGACGTAGAGCACGCTCGGGTCCGACGGCGCCACGGCCACGTCCCCGATGGACAGCACCTCCTGGTGGTCGAAGATGGGCTCGAACGTCGTGCCGGCGTTCACGGTCTTGAAGACGCCGCCGTTGGCCCCCGCCACGTAGTAAACCTTGGGGTCGCCCGGGACGCCGACGACGACGCTGACGCGGCCCCCGACGTTGGCGGGGCCAATCGACCGCCACTCGAGCGCCTTGATGGCGTCGGCCTCGGTCGAGCCTTGCTGAGCGTCCAACGACACGCGCGGCGCCGCCAGGGCGAGGGCCGTCGCGACCACCGCCAGCGTGAGCACCCGCGCGTAGCGAGATGGGGTGCCTCTCATGAGTCTTCCTCCAGTTGAGTGCGGGGGAGAAGCCGGGACGAAACCGGGGCAATTATACAGGGGGACGAACGCCAGAGGGGGACGGAAGCCGTCCCCCCTAGCTCCCGTTCCCTAGCCCCGGTCCTCTCCGGTCCTCACTTGAGTTCGAGACATACGGGCCTGAGTGCGGGTCGAAAAGGTCGCGGCTCCATTGCCTCGACGATTGCCGATTCAAGTGAGGACCGGTGAGGACCGGGGCTAGGATCCCAGCCGCTCCGGCATGTCCGCCACGACATACGCCATGACGGCAATGGCGGCCGCGTTGCGCGCCATGTCCATGGGGTCGATCTTGTCCACCGTGTCGGCCGGCGTGTGGTGGACGAGGAAATAGTCCCCGCCGACGATGGGCGACATGGCGGGGATGCTGGCGGCCTCGACGCTCGGCCCGATGTCGGCCCCGCCGCCGCCCGGCCGGATGTCGTCCGCCTCGATCCCGCGGAGCAGCGTGGCAATGTGCGCGATCGTCGCCCGCGCGGCGTCGTTGCCGCTGAAGCCGAAGCCACTCGGGCGGAACACGCCGCCGTCGGACTCGAGCATCAGGACGTGGTGGGCGAGCTCGTCGCGGTGCGCCTCGAGGTAGGCCTGGCCGCCGCGCCCGCCGTTCTCCTCGTTGGTGAAGAGCACCACCCGGACGGTGCGCCGCGGCGTCAGGCCCAACGTCTTCATCAGCCGCACCGCCTCCCAGGTCACCACGCAGCCGCCGCCGTCGTCGGTCGAGCCGGTGCCGACGTCCCACGAGTCGAGGTGGCCGCCGAGGAGCACCACCTCGTCGGGCTTCTCGCGGCCGCGGATCTCGCCGATCACGTTGGCCGACTGGACGTCGGGGAGGACGTGCGCCTCCATCGTCAGGCGCACGACGACCCGCGTGCCGCGGTCCTGCATCCGCTGCAGTCGCGCGGCGTCCTCGGCCGTGATGGCCGCCGCCGGAATCCGCGGGGCATCGTCGGCGTAGCGCAGCGCGCCGGTGTGGGGCGTCCGCAGCCCGGGCTTGCCGGCCGAGTTCACGAGCACCGCCACCGCGCCGTCGCGGGCGGCGCGCGACGCGCCGTCCGTGCGGTACTGCACCGACGGCCCGTAGCTCACGAACGGCTGGTTGTAGACGACGATCCGGCCCTTCGCGCGCTCGGGGTTCGCGTCGAGCTCCTCGAAGCTGCCGACCACCCACGTCTCGGCCTCGATGCCCCCGGGCGGCGTGCCGACGCTCATGCCGAGGCCGAGCATGACGATTTCCTGGTCGGACGGAGCCGTCATGCGCGCGCTCTCCTGGCCGCGGACCCACACGGGGACCATGGCGGGCTCGGTGTGGACGTTCTCGAGCCCGTCGCGCTTCATCTGGTCCACCGCCCACCGGATCGCGGAATCGAGGTTCGTCGAGCCGCTCAGCCGCGGACCGTAGTTGTCGCCGAGCTCGGCCAGGCGGTCCCAGGCGAAGCGGCTCGAGAGCGCTTCACCGATGAGACGCGCGGCCGGTTCGCGGTACGCGTCGATCCAGTCGGGGGTCGCCTGGGCGCGTAGGGGCGCGGTCGAAACGAGGCCGGCGCAGACGAGCACGCCGGCGAGAGCGACGAAAAGGGGCAGACGTGTGCGCATGGTGGTGTCGATCAACAGGGGTCGGCGGTCAGTAGTCAGTAGTCAGTAGTCAGTAGTCAGGGGTCAGGGGGCAGGGGGCAGGAAGAGCATTCTGCGACGCTGCCACTGCGCGACGGCGTGACAGCGTGACGGAGGCTCTTCCTGACCCCTGACCCCTGTCCCCTGACCCCCATAGGCGTTAACCTAAGTGTTGACCTACGTGGCAGGCCGGCGGTAGTCTCTGTCTATGAAGCCTGCCCCAATTGACGAGTGGCGCGTGATCGAATCGATGTTGCCCACC
>JAHECP010000087.1 GCA_024641665.1 Acidobacteriota bacterium | reverse complement strand
TGTTCGCGCCCGGGCTCGGCGTCGGCGAGGACCCGGCCACCGGCTCGGCGGTCGGCGCGCTGGCCGGCTACATCGCGGCGCGCGACGCGCGCGGCGACGGCACCGCGCGCTGGGTCGTCGAGCAGGGCTTCGAGATGGGCCGCCCCAGCCTGCTGGAGCTCGAGGTGGACACGCGCGCCGGGCGCGTCGCGGAAGTCCGTGTCGGCGGCGCGACGGTGTGGGTCGGCGAAGGGGAGATGGAGATCTGAGCGTCCTCCGCCCCGGCCCGTTCGTGGCGCTCGTGCGCCGGGCCTTCCGCGAGATCGAGCGGACGCGCTCGGTCTTTGACCTGCGCCTCGACCAGGCATTCCTCGGCGATCCGTCGCACGACCTCTCGGTGCGCGTCCACGGCCGGCGCGCGTCGACCCCGTTCGGGCCCGCGGCCGGTCCCCAGTCGCAGCTCGCCCAGAACATCGTCCTGTCGTGGCTCGCCGGCGGGCGCGTCATCGAGCTGAAGACGGTGCAGATCCTCGACGCGCTGGCCATCCCGCGCCCGTGCATCGACATGCAGACCGTCGGCTACAACATCGAGTGGTCGCAGGAGCTGACGCTCGAACAGGCGCTCGAGGAGTACGTCAAGGCGTCGATGCTCGTGGACATGCTGGCGGCCAGCGGGCGGATCCCGCTCGCGCCGGGCTTCGCCGACGTCGTGTTCGACATGAGCGTCGGCTACGACCTGGCGGGCATCCGCAGCGACCGGGTGCGGGCGTTCATGCAGGGCATGCTCGACGCGACGGCGATCGTCGATCGGCTCCGGCGCGAGATCCCGGACGAGTACCGGGCGTGGCGCGATCTGCCCTTCCGAACCCGGATCGCCGACACGCTCACGCTCAGCACCTTCCACGGCTGTCCGCCGGACGAGATCGAGCGCATCGTCGACTTCCTGCTCCGCGACCTGGGTCTGCACGCCGTGGTCAAGCTGAATCCCATGCTGCTCGGCCCGCGCGAGACGCGACGGCTGCTCCACGACGCGCTGGGCTACCACGACATCCGCGTGCCCGACCGCGCGTTCGAGCGCGACACGACGTGGACGCAGATGACGGAGTTCGTCGGCCGGCTGGGCGAGACGGCCGCCGCGTGCGGTCTCGGGTTCGGCGTCAAGTTCACCAACACGCTCATCGTCGAGAACCACCGGGAGTTCTTCCCCGAGACCGCGCGCGAGATGTACCTGTCGGGCCAGCCGCTGCACGTGCTCGCCGTCCAGCTCGTCGATCGGTTCCGCCGGGAGTTCGGCGACCGGTACCCGATCTCGTTCTCGGCGGGGATCGACCGGGTGAACTTTCCCGACGCGGTGGCGCTGGGGCTCGTGCCCGTCACCGTGTGCACCGACCTGCTCAAGCCGGGCGGCTACGCGCGTGGCCGCGGGTATCTCGTCGAGCTGCGGAAGCGCATGCGCGCGGCGGGAGCCTCGACGATCGACGAGTTCGTGCTCAAGGGCGCCGGGCACGCGCTCGCCGCCCTCGACGGCCTGCGCCTCGACCCGCCGCTGCGCGATCGCCTGGCCCGGGTGCTCGCCGACGGCGGAGACGTCCGGGAGACGGCCGGCGCGGACGTCTACGACCGCTGGGTGGCGGCGACCGCGCGGCTGAACACCGCCGCCTATGCCGCCCGTGTCGTCGACGACCCGCGGTACGCGCGCGCGCGCAACACCCGGCGGCCGCGCAAGATCGGGCGGCGGCTGAAGCTGTTCGACTGCATCAGCTGCGACAAGTGCGTCCCGGTGTGCCCGAACGACGCGAACTTCACCTTCGTGCTGCCGCAGGTCGACCTTCCGGTCGTCGCGGTCCGCAAGGACGGCGGCGCGTGGCGGTCCCGGGACGCCGGGCGGCTGGTGATTGCCGAGTCGCACCAGATCGGCAGCTTCGCCGATTTCTGCAACGACTGCGGCAACTGCGACGTGTTCTGCCCCGAGGACGGCGGGCCGTACCTGCTCAAGCCGAGGTTCTTCGGCAGCGCCGACGCCTGGGCGCGCGACCGCCCACACGACGGCTTCCACCTCGTGCGGCAGGGCGGCCGCGAGACGGTGCTCGGCCGGTTCGCCGGGCGCGAGTTCCGCCTCGACGACGAGGACGGCCGGATTCAGTACGCCGGCGAAGGGTTCTCGCTCGCGTTCGACGCCGCCGATCCCGTGGGGACGCTCGCCGGCGACGCTGCGGGCGAGGTGGATCTGACGTATTTCCACATCATGGACTGGCTGCGGAAGGCGCTGCTCGCGCAGGGCGCCGTCAACTGGGTGAGTGTCGCGCTCGAACCGTGAGCCCGGAAAGGGAAGCGCCCGTGGACCTGAAACGAGACGAGGTGGCGAGGCTGGCGGAGGGCTACACGCCCGACATGGTGCGGTTCCTCCGCGACATGATCGCGATTCCGTCCGAGAGCGCGGGCGAGCGGGAGGTCGTCGATCGCGCGCGCCGGGAGATGGAGCGGTGCGGCTTCGAGGAGGTGAAGGTCGACGGCCTCGGGAACGTGCTGGGCCGGATCGGGCGCGGCCCGACGGTCGTCGCGCTCGACGCGCACCTCGACACGGTCGGCGTGGGCGATCCGTCCACGTGGACGCGCGATCCGTATCGGGGCGAGCTGAAGGACGGCGTCGTCTACGGCCGCGGCGCCGGCGACCAGGAGGCCGGCATGGCCGCCGCGGTCTACGGCGCCCGCATCATGAAGGAGCTCGGGCTCGGCGGCGAGGTGCAGGTCTGGGTGACGGGCACGGTGATGGAGGAGGACTGCGACGGCCTCTGCTGGCAGTACATCCTGCGCGAGCGCGTGCTGGCGCCCGACGTCGTCGTGATCACCGAGCCGACCAACCTCGGCGTCTACCGCGGGCAGCGGGGCCGGATGGAGATCGAGGTGCGGACGCAGGGGCGCTCGGCGCACGGCTCGATGCCCGACCGGGGCGTGAACGCCGTGTACAGGATGGCGCCCATCGTGGCCGACGTGGAGCGGCTGAACCGGACGCTGGACGCGAGGCCCGACCCGTTTCTCGGCGCCGGCACCGTGACCGTCTCGGAGATCCGGTCCACCGCGCCGTCGCTCTGCGCCGTGGCCGACAGCTGTACGATCCACCTCGACCGCCGGCTGACGCGCGGCGAGACCGCCGACTCGGCGGTGGCCGAGATCCAGGCGCTCGAGAGCGTGCAGGGCGCGGGCGCGAGCGTCACGGTCCTCGAGTACGCGCGGCCCGCGTATACCGGGCTCACCTACCCGACGCGGAAGTACTATCCCACGTGGGTGCTGGAGGAGCGGGAACCGGCGGTGGCGGCGGCCGTCGCGGCGGCCGAGCAGGCGCTCGGCGCGAGACCCGTCGTGGGGCGCTGGAACTTCTCGACCAACGCCGTAGCCACGCGCGGGATGTTCGGCGTGCCGACGGTCGGCTTCGGCCCGGGGAACGAGATCTACGCGCACACCCCGGACGACCAGTGCCCGGTGGCCCATCTGACCGCGGCCGCGCGCTTCTACGCGATGTTCCCGCGGGCGTTCGCCGCGGCGATTGGAAACTGAGCGCGACCATGAGCCAGGACCCTCTCCGCGCCAGGATCGCCGCGCTCGGCGCGCTTGGCAACGACCGGCACGATCGCGACTTCCTGCTGACCTGGGAGCAGCGCGCCGAGACGATCCGCGCCGTGCTGCTCATCGCCGAGATCCTCGAGGACCTCGCCCGCGCCAACCTCTCGGCCCGCGTGTTCGCGAGCGGCCTCGGCCTCTCGATCTTCTGCGACAAGTCCACGCGCACCCGCTACGCGTTCCGCGCGGGGTGCAACCTCCTGGGCCTGATGACCGAGGAGCTGGACGAGTCGACCTCGCAGATCGCGCACGGCGAGACGGTGCGCGAGACCGCGACGATGATCGGCTTCCTGACCGAGGTCGTCGGCATCCGCGACGACATGTTCCTTGGCGAGGGCCACCGCTACATGGCCGAGGTCGCCGCGTCGCTCGACGAGAGCTTCCGCGCGGGCGTCCTGCGGCAGCGGCCGGCCGTCCTGAACCTGCAGTGCGATCTCGATCACCCCACGCAGAGCCTCGCCGACCTGCGCCACCTCGCGCAGACCTTCGGCGGGCTCGAGGCGCTTCGCGGCCGCAGGCTCGCGATGAGCTGGGCCTACTCGCCGAGCTACGGCAAGCCGCTCTCGGTGCCGCAGGGCGTCGTCGCGCTCATGGCGCGGTTCGGCATGCACGTCGTGCTGGCCCACCCGGAGGGCTACGACCTCGTGGACGAACCGCTCGACGCGGCGCGGCGCTTCGCGGCGGAGAGCGGCGGGTCGTTCGAGATCGCGCACTCGATGGAGGAGGCGTTCGCCGGCGCCGATGTCGTCTATCCGAAGAGCTGGGCGCCCATGACGGTGATGCGCGAGCGGACGCGGCTCCTGCGCGGCGGCGAGACGGCGAAGCTGGCCGATCTCGAGCGCGAGGCGCTCGCGATGAACGCGCGATTCACCAGCTGGGAGTGCACCGAGGCGATGATACGCCTGACGCGGGACGGCGGCGCGCGCTACCTGCACTGCCTGCCTGCGGACGTGACCGGCGTGTCGTGCGCGCGGGGCGAGGTGAGCCGCGAGGTGTTCGAGCGCGCGCGGCTCGACACCTACCGCGAGGCGAGCCACAAGCCGTTCGTCGTCGCCGCGATGATCCTGGCCACGCGCTTCGCCGACCCCGCAAAGGTGCTCATGGCCCTGGTGGACGCCGGCCAGCCGCGCCGGCGGGAGTGAGCCTCGATCCGGACACCCGGCGTAAACGTTCGGCGCCTTCTGAACGGCTACCTTGGCAGAACGGTTGTCACGGAGCCCGTTCAAGGAGGCCACCATGGCTCGAAGTTCCAGTCTAGCGGTCGCTGCCGGGTGCGTCGTCATGCTTACGCTGCCGGCCAGACCCGCGATCGTTCTCGACTCCGCCACGGACCACCTCGACCGCGCCGTCCGGCTCCTGCTCGCGCCGGCTCCGAGCAGCCAGGACTGCAGGGCAGGGTTTCTCAGCCTGCTCGACGCGCTGATCGCCGCCGCGCCCGACGCGCCGTCGGCGGCCACCTGTCAGCCGAAGCTGGCGAAGGCCCGGCAGCTGGCGAGCCGGGGGTCGATTCTCGACGACGGGGCCGTCGAGCTCCTGCGCGAATGCTACCGCGACGCGCACGGCGGCGCCTCGTTCAGGAAGCCAGACTCGATTCGGTCTGTTGCCGACGCAGCCGGCTACTGCCGCGCGCAGCTCCAGTCGGCGAGGGAGTTGCTCACGAAGGGCCGGGGAGATGAAGCGTTCGGCCGGATGATCGAGGCGGCGGTGTTCATCGTCACGCCCCTCGAGCGGAACGCGAGCGGGACCGAGGCGTGGATCTGGCAGATCGGCAGACGGTGGTGGACCACGGTACGGGTGATCTTCCTGGAGCGTTTCGGGTGGCTCTCGACCGTGAGATCGAGTTCGAGCGGCTAGTCCTGCCGCACCGGGCCCGCATGGCGCGGACCGTCTGGCGCATCCTCCGCGATGCCGACCTCGCGGAGGACGCGCTGCAGGAGGCGCTCGCCACGCTGTGGCGCAAGCTGCCCGTGCTCAGCCGCCATCCCAACCCGGAGGCATTCATCCTGCGCGTCGCGATCGACGCCGCCCGCGATCAGTTGCGCGCGCGGCTTCGCCGGGAGAGACGGACGATGCCACTGGAGGTCGTCGAGGACAGAAGAACGGCCGTGGACGCCGATCCCGTCGAGCGGGCGGCGGTGATTCGAGAAGTCCTGAGCGCCGTGCAGCGCCTCGGACGTCGTCAGGCCACCGCGATCCTCTTGAGAGCCGTGGAAGAGGCGCCGTATCAGACGGTCGCGCAGGCGCTTGGCTGCAGCGAAGCGACGGCCCGCGTGCACGTCCAGCGCGCGCGCGAGAAGCTGCGCACGTGGCTCGGACACCTGCGGGGGCTGTCCCGGGAGACCAGATCGTGACCGAGACGAGAAACGGCCCATCGGGTCCGCAAGACGAGATCGACGTCCTGCTGCGCGACACGCTGCGCGATGATCTGCCCACCGAAGTCGAGGCTCGACTGGAACGGCGGATCCAGCGGTTCGTCGCGTCGCGGGCGGAGACCCGACGCCGTCCGGGCCTGACATTCCTCGGGTTCGTGTGGGCGCCGAGCCAGCGCGTGGTGGCGGTCGCGGCGAGCCTGCTGCTCGTGTCCGGCTTCGGACTGCAGGCCAGCTCCGGTCCGGACAGACTCGTTGAATCGCTGTCGGACGTCTCGACGGCCGTGACGCTCGCACGCGTGGTTCGCGGGGCGACCTCCATGAGCTGCGTGGGCCTCGAGGATGACGCCCTCGCGTCGCCGGCCGCGCTGGCCGACCGCATCTACCGGCGTTGGGTGCTGCTGCGGTCTCGCTCGCGCCCCGACGGCACCGTGGTCTACGAGTTCCTGGCTCGGAACGAGTCGGCAGTCTATGAACTCGTCTCCCGTGACCTGTCGCGGCCGCCGCGTGAGATTCGGAAGCGTTCGCTCGCGGATGCGGCGCGGGGCGAGGACGCGCGGCCGGGTGACGTCGCGATGTGCAGCTGGGAGGTGCCCCCGGCCGGCACGCCCGGGATCGTGTTCATGCTGGGTCGATGATCGTGGAGCGCAGACATGACTTCCAAAGCGATCGGATCTGGAGCCTCGGCGGCGCTGGCGCGCGCGAGCGTGGTGGTGCCGTGGGCGATCGTGCTCGCCGCCTCCGCGTTCTTTCCGGCGTCAGCGCCGGTCGGCGGCCTCCTGTTCGTGGTGCTCGGCCTCGCGGCGGTGACGCTGACGGCATTCGGGGCCCACGAGTGGGGCCGCGCGGCGCGCACCTCGCCTGTCTTGTGGGAGAGTACCGCCCGTAACGCGTGGACGATCGGCGTGCTGGCCGCCCTGCTGTTCTTCGCGCGGGCGCTGGGTGATTCGAGTCGCGGCCTGGCGGAGGTGGCAAGGAGCCTCGCGCTCGCGTTTCTGCCCGCGCTCTACGGCCTTGCGCTGGCCGCCCTCTGCCTTGTGCCCGCCCTGAGGCTCCGCGACAGCGGCGCCGGGTCCCACTCGGATGAGAGTAGAGGCGGCGCCGACCGCTGGCTGGGCGCCGCACTGTTCTTGGCGCTCGTTGCCTGGACGCTCATGCGATCGCCGCTGGGGGACGCCTGGCGGTTTACCCCGTGGGCGATGCTGCTGCACTGGCCGGCGGTGCTGGTGGTGGCCGGCGGCGCACTGCTCGTGGCGGCCATCGCGGGCCCGGCGTTGCGCGGCCGGATCGGCGTCGTGGCGCTGGCGCTCTCCGCCGCGCTCGCGTCGCTCACCGGCCTGGTGCTGGTCTTGTTCGGTTTCGCCGATCAGAGCATCGCGCGCGTCGTCTCGGGGCTGGACTTCATCCTGACGTCCTGCTTCGTCGCGCACGTCGGGATGCTGATCGTCGCCAATCCGATTGAGGACCGGCGCATGCGCGGAGGCGCCGATCCGTTCCCTGGCAGTCGTACCGCCTGGCTGCTGTTTCCAGTCGCGACGCTCGTCTTTCTGGTGATCACGCTGGTGCTGGCCATGACGCCGATGCAGCAGAAGCTGTGAGGGCGGTCAGCCCCGCCGCACGCCCGAGAAGATAATCGTCACCGTCTCGTCGCGAACGCCCGGCTCGCGCGCCCCGAGCTGCATCAACCCGGCGAGGCCGGCCGATCCCGTGTGGTCCACGTCGATCCCGGTCGTCTCGCGCGCGAGGCGGTTCGCCTCGACGAGCGTCTCTTCGTCGACGACGACGGGGTAGCCGCCGGTGAAGAGCATGCCCTCGCACACCGCCAGCCAGTCGTAGGTCTCGTCGTCCAGGATGCCGTGCGCGACGCTCTTCGGCTCGGTCTCCCACGGCCACATGAACGCCGAGCGATGCGTCGCGGCGTGGACGAGGGCGTCGCGGACGACGGGGGAGCCGGCCTGCGCCTGGATCGCAACGACCCGCGCGGCCGGATCCGAGGCCTCGGCCGGCGCGAGACCGAGCCGTTCGGCGATCAGACCGGCCAGCCGGTCGTACGCGCGCGCCAGCGGAAAGCCTCCGCGCGTCTGCACGGCGTGGACGCGGGGGAGCCGGCTGACGCGGCCGAGCCGCGCGGCGTCCCCGAAGCCCTGCACGCAGGCGCTCGCGAGCGCGCCGCCGCCGACCTGCACGAACAGCCGGTCCAGCGGGCGTCCGCCGAGCGCGTCGATCGTCTCCCACGCGAGCGTCTCGCCGCCCTCGATCGTCAGGCCGTTGTCCGGCCCCTGGCAGCAGAACGGAACGGCGCCGCGCCGGACGGCATCGTGGAACCGCAGGTAGGTCGGATCACCCGCCACGCCGGGCTCGCGGGGGCACACGGTGAGCCGGGCGTGCAGCTGCTTCAGGCGCGACACGATCGTCGGCTCGGCCCACGTGGGCACGAACACCTGCAGGTCGCGACCGGCGGCCCGGGCCACCACGGCCGCGGCCAGCGCGGCGTTCCCGCAGCTGGCAATCGCCAGGGGCGCCCGGCCCGCGGGCGCCAAGGCGAGCGCCTCGACGACCTGCAGGTAGATCATCACGCCCATCAGGTGCCGGGCCTTGTGCGAGCCCGAGACGCTGCCCGTCTCGTTCTTCACCCAGAGTCGGCCGGCGCCGAGGCCGATGCGGGCCGCGAGCGCGTCCTGCGGTCCACACGGCGTCTGGACGAAGCCCCGCCCGTCCACGTCCGCGACGGCGCGGTCGAGACGCGCGACGAGCGAGACGTAGTCGAAATCGGACAGCCCGCGGCTCGCGGCCACGTCGTACGAATGGAGGAGCGGGCGATAGCGCAGGAACGGGTTCGTCTCGCCGGCCGTCTGGACCCGCACGCGCGCGACGCCGAGCGTGCGCCGCATCACGTGATCCACGTCGTCTTTGTCGTCTGCGCGCGCGCAGCGGAAGGGGAAGAGCGGCGGCGCGACGGCGCCGCAGCCGCGGCACGCGTACCAGGAGGCGGGGGTCTCCACGGCTGCACCCGGTCAGGAGGCCGCGGCCACGCGGCGGTTGAACTCGCGGATGAGATCGTCCCACACCGACAGGTGGGCCCGCAGCCCGATCCAGAACCGCTGGTCGCGACGCGCCGTGAACTCCTCGATCGACACGCCCTGCTGCTCGACCCACGTGTAGTAGCCGAGATTGAAGATGCGCGCGCGGTCCCGGGCGGTCAGTTCCAGCACGTGGTCCGTGGACGCGCCGAGCAGGTGCTGGGCGAAGACCTCGCCGGCGTTGACGAGGTCGAAGCGGCCGCCGAAGCGCGTGCGCTCGACCTTCGTCCACTCGGTCTCGTACAGCTCGGCGCCGTCGGTGGCGACGGTCAGGACGACGTCGGCCTCGCCCAGATCGAAGTAACGGGCCGTCTTGGCGGCCGCCAGGACGTTGCAGATGCTCGAGAGCCCGAACGACCCGAGCGCGTCCACGACGGGCTGCGGCACCGCGCGGCGGTCCCGCAGGTAGCCACGCCCGGTGTCGCTGTTGAAGAGCAGGCTCAGGGCGTCGGTCGCGCGGTCGGACACCGCCAGCACGACGTCGGTGTTCATCACGTTGTGGATGAGCGGGACGTGCTTGTCGCCGATGCCCTGGATGTTGTGCTCGCCGAACCCGTTGTAGAGCAGCGTCGGACACTCGAGCGCCTCGACGGCCACGTTCCGCAGGCCGTACCGGTCCTTCAGGTAGTCGCCCGCGCCGAGCGTGCCGGCCGAGCCCGTCGCCGACACGAACGCGCGCACCCGCAGGTCCTTGCGCGCCGGTCGCAGCGCCTCGACGATGCGCTCGAGCGCGCGGCCCGTGGCGCTGTAGTGCGCGAGGTAGTTCCCGAACTCGCAGAACTGGTTGAAGATGATGTTCGCCGGGTCGCGCTCGAGCTCGGCGCACTTGTCGTAGATCTCCTTGACGTTGCTCTCCGAACCCGGCGTGCGGATGATGTCGGCCGGCTCGACGACCCACCGCTCGAGCCAGCGGAAGCGCTCCTGGCTCATGCCCTCGGGCAGCACGGCGACGCCGTGACAGCCCATGATGCGCGAGATGGCGACGCCGCCGCGGCAATAGTTGCCCGTGGACGGCCACACGGCTCGGTGCGCGGTCGGGTCGAACTGGCCCGTGATGACCCGCGGCGCGAGGCAGCCGTAGGCGGCCAGCACCTTGTGCGCCCCGATCATGGGGAAGCGATCGCCGAGCGCGACGACGATCGGCGCGCGCACACCGGTGAGCGAGGCGGGCAGCACGACGTGATCGGGGACGGCGACCCGCGAACGGCGGGTGCGGTCGTTGTGCCAGTGCACGCGAAAGAGGTTCCGCGCGTCGCGCGCGTCGGGATCGACGCCGGCGAGGTCCTGCACCACCGCGGCCGGCAGCGTCTCGGGGTCGGAGAGCTCGGCGAAGGTGGGCAGCACGATGCGCGCGTCGCGGAAGCGCCGCACCGTGTTCTCGTAGACCGCCCGATCGACGATGTCGGTTTCGAGCCCCAGTCGTGTCACGGCTCCACCTCGCGCATGCGACGCCAGAGGCGCCCGGCCTCACGCCGCGCGTCGGCGCGAATCGCGTCGACGTCGCCCGTCAGCAGGCGTCCATTCTCCACCACCACGCGGCCCTCCACCACCAGCCTCCGCACGCAGGCCGCCGCCGTCGCCCGGGCGAACCCGGCGGCGTCCTCAGACAGGTCCGCCGGCTCGGGCGTCGAATTGAGCCCCAGGCGCTCGGCGGCGAGGGCGCGGCCGGCGAGGAGCCGAGCGCCGGCCGCCTGCGGATCGTCGCCGTGTGCGCGCCCGATGTCGAGGAGCGCGTCCAGCTCGTCGGCCATGTCGGCGGGGTAGCCGTCGGTGCCGAGGGCGACGCGCGGGCTTCCGGCGAGCGCGCGCGGGTAGCCCACGCGGTTGCCGCGGTTCGATCGCGGGTTCTGCACGATCCAGCAGCCGCGCTCGGCCGCCCGGCGCACTGCGGCCTCCGTCAGGTGCACGCCGTGCGCCAGGATCGATCCGAACGGCAGCGCGCCGAGCGCGTCCAGACGCTCGAATGGGTCCGCGTAGCCGCGCGCCCGCGCGTCCTCGACGTCCGCGGCGTCCTCGGCGACGTGCACGTGCAGCACGGCGCCGAGCTCGCGGCAGAGCGCGCCGGCCTCCGCGATCGTCTCGTCGGACACGGTGAACGACGCGTGCAGACCGACGGCGCCGCGGATGAGCGGACGCGTGTTGAACCGGATAAAGCGGCGGCACTCCGCGAGGCCGCGGTGCGCCTCGTCGCGGCCGCCGTTGCGCTCGGTGGCGCCGTAGCAGACGAGCGCCCGCATGCCCAGTGCCTGGCATGCGTCGGCCACCACGTCCAGGGAGCCCTCGATGAAGCCGGGCGACTCGTGATGATCGACGAGGACGGTCGTGCCATGAAGGAGCGCGTCGGCGACGTACAGGCGCGCCGCGGCCCGCAGCGACGTTTCGTCGAGCGCGCGGTCGAGGCGCCACCAGACGCGCTCGAGGATCTGGACGAAGGTCCGCGGCGGCGCAGCGGGGGGCGGCATGCCCAGCGGCACGAGACCGCTGTAGAGGTGCGTGTGCGCGTTGACGAGGCCGGTCACGCCCCCGGCCCCCGGTCCCTGGCCCCCGGCCTCCGACCTCCGGCCTCCGGCCTCCGAATACGGCCGACGCTCATGGCGCGGGCGGCGGCCGAGTCCTTCATCGGGAGCGTGTACCGCCGGACGCCGTCGAACGCCTCGAGCGCGCCCGCGACGGCAGCCGCCGTCGGCACGAGCCCGATCTCGCCGACGCCCTTCGCGCCGAACGGGCCCTCGGGCTCGGGTTCCTCGACCAGGATGACGTCCACCTCCGGCATGTCCGACGCCCGCAGCACGCCGAGGTCGCGGAGCTTGAACGTCACCGGCATGCCGTCCTCGCAGGGCAGCTCCTCGGTGAGCGCGTAGCCGAGGCCCATGTGGATCGAGCCTTCGATCTGTCCGGCGCAGAGCGCCGGGTTCACGGCGCGCCCGACGTCGTGCGCCGCGACGACCCGCGCGACCCGCCCCTGGTCGTCGAGAATGCAGACCTGTGTCGCGTAGCCGAACGCCGTGTGCGTCTTCGGGCGATCGGTCGCCGCGCCGAGCGGCGTCGTGTCGTTCACCATGACGTCCGCGGCGTACACGCGGCCCGCGAGACCGGCCAGCGTCGCGCCGGCGTCGAGGTCCCGTTTCAGTCCTTCGGCGGCGCTGACGACGGCGCGCCCACCGAAGAGCGTGGCGCGCGAGCCGGTCGTCTGGCCGCACGCCAGGGCATAGGTCGAGTCCACCTTCGGGACGAACACCGACGCCGGGAGGCCGGTGACCTCGACTGCGAACTGGACGAGGACGGTCAGCAGCCCCTGTCCCATCTCGGTGTAGCCGTTGTAGAGGGACACCGTGCCGTCGGCCTCGACGACGAGCCGGACCTTGCCCCACTCCTCGACGCCGTTGCCGATGCCGCTGTTCTTGATGCCGCAGGCGATGCCGACGGCGCGGCCGGCCCGCCGGGCGCGGTAGTACTCGTCTCTTACGGCGATCAGCGTCTGGCGCGCGCCCACCGACTTGTCGAGCACCTGACCCGTGCCGAACCGATCGCCGACCTCGACGGCGTTCCGCCAGCGAATCTCCCAGCCGTCGAGGCCGGCCGCGCGGGCCAGCAGGTCCAGGCAGCCCTCGACGCCGAAGTGGGCCTGGTTCGCGCCGAACCCGCGCATCGCGCCGCACGGCGGGTTGTTGGTGTAGACGGCGAGCGCCTCAACATCGACGTGCGGCACCCGATAAGGGCCGCACGCGTGGCCAGCCGCGCGCTCGAGCACCTTGCCGCCAACCGACGCGTACGCGCCACTGTCGCCGATCATCCGCGCCTTGACCGCCGTCAGGCGCCCCTCGGCGTCGCAGCCCGCCGTGTAGTGCATGGTGATCGGGTGGCGCTTGGGGTGCAGGCGGACGGACTCCTCGCGCGACAGCGTCAGGCGCACGGGTCTGCCGGTGAGCCATGCGAGCAGCGCTGTCTGCGCCTGGATCGACATGTCCTCCTTGCCGCCGAACGCGCCGCCGTTCGGGACGAGCTCGACGAACACCCGGTCCTCCGGCACGCCCAGGAAGCTCGCGACCTGGCGCCGATCGTCGAAGATGCCCTGCCCCTGCGTGTAGAGGTGCAGTCGGCCGTTGCCGAGCGGCTCGGCGAGCGCGCTCTCGGGCTCGAGGTACAGATGCTCGATGCGCTGCGTCTGCCACGTGCCGCTGACCACGTGGGCGCTCGCGGCGAGGGCGGCGTCGGCGTCGCCGCGCCGGATCACCGAGCGCGAGAGCAGATTCTCGTGCGTCGGGTTCACGCGCGGCGCGCCGGGCTCGAGGGCTGCGACCGGGTCGACCACCGGCGGCAGGATCTCGTAGTCGACCTCGACGAGGCGCGCGGCGGCGCGCGCGGTGTGCTCGTCCACGGCGGCGACGGCCGCGATGACGTCGCCGACGCACCGCGCCTCTTCGCCGACGGCCACGAAGCCGGGCCAGTCCGCGTAGAGGAGACCGTACCAGCGGTTGCCGGGCACGTCGGCCGCCGTCGCGACGCGCGCCACGCCCGGGTGCGCGGCCGCCTTTGCCGTGTCGATGCGCGTGACGCGCGCGCGCGCGTGCGGCGACAGCACCACGGCGCCGTAGAGCATGTCCGCGCGGGTCAGGTCGCCCACGTAGGGCCGCTCGCCGAGCGCGTGGGCGCCCGCCTGGTAGCGCGCGAGCGACCGGCCGACACGGCCGTCGCCGGACGGTTCCGGCATCGACTCCCCACGGCGCGCCCGGGCCATCAGCTCGATGGCGTCGATGATCCTGAGATAGCCGGTGCACCGGCAGAGGTGGGCGTCGATCGCCTTCGCGATCTGCTTCCGCGTCGGCCGGCTGTGGTGGTCGAGCAGCCACTTGGCGCGCAGCGCGATGCCCGGGATGCAGAAGCCGCACTGCACGCCGGCCGCCGCCGCGAACGCGCGCGCGCAAATGTCGCGCTCCTCGGTCGAGACGCCTTCGAGCGTGAGGATGTCGGCGCCGTTCGCCTTCGCCGCCGGCACCGCGCAGGTCATTTTCGGGTTCCCGTCCACCAGCGCGAGGCAGCACCCGCACTGCCCCTGGGGCGAGCAGCCGTCCTTCAGCGAGGTGATGCCGCAGCGGTTGCGCAGCACCTCGAGCAGCGACTCGTCCGGCCGCGTCTCGACGCGGCGGGCGACGCCGTTCAACGTAAAGGTGATGCGGTTCATCGCGTGCGTCTCTCGCCGCCCGCAGCCAGGTCCGGGCGGCGGGGTCTGGCCCCTGGCACCCGGCATCTGGGCTCTGGCCCCCGGCCCCCGGCCTCAAGCCCCTGGAGTCGTTCTAAGTATAATCGTCGCGGGAGACGCTCGTTGCGCACGCTGATTCGTCACGGTCGCGTCGTGACCGACGGCGACGACCGGTCCCTGAAGTGCGCCGTCGGCCCCCTCGCGTAGCGCAGGGCGGTCAGCCCTGCGCCAGACGATCGGCGCGCGACTGAAGTCGCGCGCCACGGCAGTCGGCTCAACCCGGGAGGACGATCGCGTGACGGCCCCTCGCGCGCTTCGGATCGTCGGCAAGAGCGTGCCGCGCAAGGACGGTCTCGCCAAGGTGACCGGCCTCGCGGCGTACATCGACGACCTGACGTATCCGGGCCTCCTGTACGGCACGACGATCCGCTCGACCATCCCCTGCGGCGAGATCGCGTCGATTCACCTCGACTTCGACACCACCGGCTTCACCATCGTCGACGTCCGCGACATCCCGGGCCGCAACGTCGTCGCGCTCATCGACGACGACCAGCCGTGCCTGGTCGAGCGCGAGGTCCGCCATTACGCGGAGCCCATCCTGCTCCTCGCGCACGAGGACCGCGAGCGGCTGCTCGAGGCGCGGGCGAAGACGCGCATCGAGTACCGGCCCGCTACGCCCGTCTTCGATCCCGAGCGATCGCCGAAGGTGTTCAAGCGTCTCGCCATCGACAAGGGGAGCCTGGACGAGGGTTTCGCCCTGGCCGACGTCGTCGTCGAAGGCGAGTATCGCGTGCCGCACCAGGAGCAGCTGTACATCGAGCCGAACGGCATGCTGGCGATTCCGGCCGAGAACGGCGTCACGGTGCACGGGTCGCTGCAGTGTCCGTACTACGTGCAGCGCGCGCTGCGGGTGGTGCTCGGCCTGCCGGCTCATCGGGTGCGCGTCGTGCAGGTCGAGACGGGCGGCGGGTTCGGGGGCAAGGAGGAGTATCCCTCGATGCTCGCGTGCCACGCGGCGCTCCTCGCGTTGAAGGCGCGACGTCCGGTCAAGATGGTCTACGACCGGATCGAGGATCTCGAGGCGACGACCAAGCGCCATCCGGGCGTGATTCGCCATCGCACGGGCGTGACGCGTGACGGCCGTCTGGCGGCGATGGACATCGACGTCCTGCTCGACGGCGGCGCGTACGCGACGCTGAGCGCCGTCGTGCTCTCGCGCGGCGTGCTGCACGCGACCGGGCCGTACCGGTGCGACCACGTGCGCGTGCGCGGGCGGGTGGTGATGACGCACACGCCGCCCAACGGCGCCTTTCGCGGGTTCGGCGCGCCGCAGACGCAGTTTGCCGTCGAGGTGCAGATGGACCGGATTGCCGAGACGCTGGGCCTCGACCCGGTGACGCTGCGGGAGCGCAACGCGCTGCGCGCCGGCGACACGACCGCAACCGGGCAGCGGCTCGGGCGCGACACGAGCGCACTCCGGGTGCTCCGCGAGGCCGTGCGGCGCACCGACTTCCGGCGCCGGCGGCGGGCGCTGGCCGGCACGAACCGCGGCCTCGGCCTGTCGCTCTTCTTCCACGGCGCCGGATTCACCGGCGCCGGCGAGGTGAAGCTGGCGTCGAAGGCGACACTCGAGCTCGTCGAGCGCGGCGTGCGCGTGCGCGTCGCGAGCGCCGAGATCGGGCAGGGGTCGCGCACGGTGCACGCGCAGATCGTGGCCGAGACGCTCGGCCTCCCGTACGACGCCGTCGAGATCGCGCAGGCGGACACGGACCAGGTGCCCGACAGCGGGCCCACGGTGGCCTCGCGCACGGCGATGGTCGTGGGCGGCCTGCTCCAGCGCTGCGCGGCCGAGATGAAGACACGGCTGGCCGGGCTCACGCCGCGCCAGTATCTGAAAGCGCACGGCCCCCTGTCCGTCACCAAGGAGTACCGCAAGCCGCCCGAGATCGAATGGGACGAGGAGGCCTACCGCGGCGACGCGTACGGCACCTACGGGTGGGCCTGCGACGTCGCGGAAGTGGAGCTCGATCCGGACACCTGCGAAGTCAGGCCCGTGCGCGTGACGGCGGTGGCAGAGCTCGGCCGCGTCCTGCACCCGGTGATGGCGCGCGGTCAGATCGAGGGCGGCACGCTGCAGGCAGTCGGTTACGCACTCGTCGAGCAGGTCGTGATGCGCGACGGCCGCATGGCGAACGCGCAGCTCGCCAACTACCTGATCCCGACGACGCGTGACACACCGGCGATCGACGTCGTGCTGCTCGAGCGCCCGTACCGGCACGGCCCCTTCGGCGCCAAGGGCGTCGGCGAGCTGCCGATGGACGGGCCGGCGCCGGCGATCGCCAACGCGCTGCGCCATCTGGGCTTCGACGTGCGCGAGATTCCGGCAACGCCGGAGAGGTTGATGGAGCTGACGCGGAAAGGAAAAGGGCTCTAGGCTCACGGCTCACGGCTCACGCAAGAGCCTCGAGGCCCCGGCCGTGCCAGAGCCGAGCGCCAAAAGCCCAAAGCCGAGAGGCTGTTCTTATGCGCTTCACCCTGAACGGCAAGGTCGTGAACGTTCGCGCGCACCCGATGAAGCGTCTGCTCGACGTGCTGCGCGAGGATTGCCACCTGACCGGCACCAAGGAAGGGTGCGGGGAAGGGGAGTGCGGCGCGTGCACGGTGCTCGTGAACGGCGCGGCGGTGACGTCGTGTCTCGTGCCGGTCGGCCAGGTGCGCGGCGCGCGCGTCACGACCATCGAAGGGCTGAAGAGGCATCGCGCCCTCCAGGAGGCGTTCGTCAGCGAGGGCGGCGCGCAGTGCGGCATCTGCACGCCCGGGATGATCATGACGGCGTCGACGCTCGGCCCGTCGCCGTCGCTCGACGAAATCCGGTCGGCGCTCGCCGGAAACCTCTGCCGCTGCACGGGCTACGGCGGCATCTACCGCGCCGTCCAGCGCGCTGGAAAGAAGAAGCATGGGGGCCGGCTTTAGCCGGCCCGGAATATGAGGACACCCCTTTCTCCCCTTCGCCTCTTCGAGCCGCGCTCCCTGCGCGACGCGCTCCGCCTGCTCGCCGACGAAGGGCCGCTCGTCCCGCTCGCCGGGTGCACCGACGTCTACGTGTCCCTCAACGCCGGTGCGCCGCCCGGTACCCGCTTTCTCAATCTATGGGCGCTCGACGAGCTGCGGCGCATCGAGGTGCGCGGCTCGACGCTGATGATTGGCGCGCTCGCGACCTACACCCAGCTCGCGCGCTCGAAGCCCGTCCAGGCGCGCCTGCCGATGCTCGCAGCCGCCGCGCGCGAGATCGGCGGGATCCAGATTCAGAACCGCGGCACGATCGGCGGCAACATCGGCACGGGCTCGCCGGCGGGCGACTCGCTGCCCGTCCTCGCCGCCGCCGCCGCCGTCGTCGTGCTCCAGAACGCGCGCGGGCGCCGGCAGGTACCGTTCAACCGCTTCTACACCGGCTATCGCGCCAGCGTCCGGCGTCCGGACGAGCTGATCGTGGCGGTGGAAGTTCCCGCCGTGGACGGGCGCCAGTGGTTCCGCAAGGTGGGCACGCGCGCGGCGCAGGCCATCTCGAAGGTCGTGATGGCCGGCGTCCGGGCCGATCGCCCGCGCGTCGCGCTCGGCAGCGTCGCGCCCACCGTCATCCGCGCGACCCGAACCGAGGCGGTCCTGGCCGAGACGGGCGACGTCGCCGAGGCGCGTCGGGCTCTGATGACCGAGATCGCGCCGATCGACGACCTGCGCTCGACGGCGGCCTACCGGCGCCGGGTGGCGGGGAACCTGTTGGAGCGGTTCTGGGCGGACACCGGCATTGCCGATCGCCGATCGCCGATTGCCGATTGACAGGCCTCGGGTCACGCCGAAACGTGACATGACGCTCTTCAATCGGCAATCGGCAATAATCGGCAATCGCCAATGAACTAATTGGTTCGCACGGCCTCGCCGGTCGTGAGCGTCCGCAGCACCTGATACGGTCCCACCACGATCGGCGTCCCTTCCTCGACGCCGTCCACCTCGATGTCGAGGCCGCCGATGATGCCCGTCGTCACCGGCACGAAGCGGACGACGCCGCCCTCGATGGCGAAGACGCCGCGCTGCTCGGCGCCGATGTCGCCGGCGCCCTCGGCGCCGGGGCTCCGCAGCACGACGGCCTGGAGGGGGACGGTGAGGACGTTCTTCTTCTCGCCGGTGAGGATCTCGGCGTCGCAGGTGAGGCCCGGACGCAGCGACGCGTCGGGATGATCGAGCCGGATCACCACCCGGAACTCGCGCGCGGCGGCGCCGGCGCCGGTCGTCGGCAGCGCCGACGCGCCGATCTCGATGACACGGCCGGTGAACGGCCGATCGGGCATCGCCTCGAGCGTAACGCGGGCCGACTGGTCGAGCTTCACCCGCAGCACGTCGGCCTCGGCCACCTTCACTTCCGCGTTGATCCCGCTCAGATCCGAAATGGTCATCAGCGTCGTCCCGGGCTGGTTCTGGATCCCGATGACGACCATCTCGCCCTCGCGCACCTGCAGCCGCGACACGACGCCGTCGATGGGCGCCTTGATCGACGTCTTCGACAGGACGTCGCGGGCGCGGGCGGCCTGCGCCTGCGCCTGCGTGACGCGGCGCAACGCGCCATCGCGCGACTCCACCGCCCGCGCCACCGCGGCGGCGGTGGACGTCACCTGCGCGTTGGCGCTGTCGGCGGCCGCCTGCGCGGCGTCGAGGTCGGACTTGGGCGAGAGTCCCTGCGTGTGCAGCTGGCGCGTGCGGGTCAGCGTCAGGTTGGCTTCGAGCGCCCGCGCCCTCGCCTGCTCGGCGTCGGCTTTCGCCGTCGCCACCTGTTCGGTCGCGGCGCGCGCGTCGGCCTCGAGCGCGCGTACCTGCGCCTCGGCCGCATCGAGGTCACTCCGGGCCGGCACCGAATCGATCTGCGCGAGGAGCTGGCCGGCCTTGACCTCCTCGCCCTCCTTGACGGGCAGGCTCACGATCTTGCCCATCACGTTCGATCCGATGTCGGCGAAGCGGGTCGCCACGATCTCGCCCGACGCCGTCACGTAGGAGCGGAACACTGCTCTTCGCGCGACGGTACCCGCGTCCACGAGGACCGCACCGTTCCGGCCGAGGCGCAACGCGACGGCCACCGCGGCGACCATCACGACGACGAGCAGCCAGCCCAACCATCTCCGCATCAGGGCTATGATACTTTGGCTCAGGGCTCACGGGTCGTAGGGGCGACCCGGCGGGCCCGGCGGGTCGCCCCTACCAGCGTCCACCTCCACCATGCGGCATTACCTGCTCACCCCCATCGGTCAGGCGTTCGGCTCCATCCGGGCGCACCCGCTGCGTTCGGCGCTCGGCGCCACGGCCATTGCGGTCGCCGTGGCGACGATGGCGACCGTGGTGACGGCGCTTGACGGGGTGGCGCGCTACGCGCGCGCGAGCGCCGCGCGCGCCTTCGGCAGCGACACGTTCGTCGTCGCGCAGGTCGCTGCGCCGGGGCAGACCAGCCGGCGCGAGCTGGCGCGGAAGCTCGAGCGGAACCCCGCCATCACGTCGCCCGACGTTCGGTTCCTCGATCGCTACGCCGGTGCGGCCGTGGAGTACGGCGCCACGGCGCAGCGCAGCGCCGATGTCATCGCAGGCTCGCGCAAATACGAGAACGCCGCGGTGGTGGGCGCCACTTCGTCGCTCGCGACCATCCGCGACCTGGGGATCGCCGAAGGACGGTTCTTCGGGCGCGAGGAGGAGATCGAGAGCGCGCAGGTAGCCGTCATCGGGGCGGACGTCGCCGACGCGCTGTTTCCCGCGCGCGATCCCGTCGGCCGGACGGTGCGGGTGGCCGGGCGCGGGTTCCGGGTGATTGGCGTCCAGGAGCGGCTGGGCAACCTCGGGGGGACGTCGCTCGACCGCAACGTCTGGATGCCGCTCGGCGCGTTCGCGCGGGCGTTCGGGACGCCCGCCACGCTGCAGGTGCTGGCCCGCCCGCCGATGGCCGAGCCCGGCGCCCGGGAGCTCGTGGCCGCCGAGGAACGCGCGCGCGCGACGCTCAGGGCGCGGCGGCGGCTCGAGCCGGGGCAGGAGGACACCTTCGACGTCCTAACGCCCGACGCCGCGCGGAGCTTCGTCTTCCGGCTCTCGGAGCGCATCGGCCTGGCCGCCGGTCCGATCTCGGCCATGGCACTTCTCGCGGCCATCGTCGTCGTGACCAACACGATCCTGGTGTCGGTGACCGAGCGGACGCGCGAGATCGGCGTGCGGCGCGCGCTCGGCGCGCGCCGGCGCGATATCATGGCGCAGTTCCTGGTCGAGACGCTGATCTTGTCGATCGGCGGCGGGCTGCTGGGGATGTGCCTGGGAGCGACGGTGCCGCAGGTGGTAACCCATTTTTCGGGCCTGCGCACGATCCTCACGGCCGAGGCGTTTATCCTCTCGTTCGCCGTTTCGGCGGCGG
>JAHECP010000290.1 GCA_024641665.1 Acidobacteriota bacterium | reverse complement strand
CAGGCACGCCGCGTAGCGCGCGCCGCGCGCCGCGCCGATCCGGGTTTCGCCGGCCGCCGCCGCGAGCCCGGCGCCGGTCACCGAGACCGGGGCCGATCGGGCGGCCAGCCGCCGCGTGACCTCGCCCACCTCGGCGAGCTTCGGCTCCCAGGCGGCCAGACCGATGGGCGTGGCTTCGCCGAGGCCGGCGTCGCGCGCCGCGCGGACGGCGGCGTCCACGGCGCCGTCGGTCGAGAGCGGCGCGGTCGTCTCGGCGAGCACCTGCCCGTCCGCGCCGACGGCCAGCGCGAGCACCACGGCCCCGCGCACGTCCACACCGATGCTGGTGTTCATGGTTTCAACACCCGTTCCCCGGGGTGCCACTGCACCTTGCGGCCCGCCAGGGGCGTCGCGCCGTCGTCGCCCCGGCGGAACAGCGCGCGATCGACGCGCCGCATCAGCGTGTGCAGCGCGCGCTCGTCGGGTGCCTGGCAGATGATGACGCCGCCGCTCTCGTCGGGCGGGAACCGGCGGTCGTCGGCGAAATCTCGATCGAGCGTGACCAGCGTGCGCCGCAGCTGACGCGCGAGCCGGTAGTGCTCGGCATCGCTCGCGCGGCGGAGGTCGTCGTGCTCGACGACGTACAGGACGTCCCACTTCAGGCGCGTCCGCATGAACGACACGACGCCGAACGGGATGTTGGCGTCGGCGTAGATGCGGGGCGCGGGCGACACGTCGTTGGCGAATCGGCCGAGTTCGGTCGCGAGCGTGCCCATCGATCGCTCCAGTCGCGCGCCCGTCGCGCGCCAATCGCGGTCTCCCCAGCCGGGCCGGGCGGCCGGCGTCGCCGGCACGTCTACGTCGTGACCTTCGACCGGGCGGCGCTCGCGGCCTCCGCCTGTCGCTTCAGATCGGCGACGAGCGCGTCGCGCCGGTGCACGAGCTCGCGCCGCGGCCGGCGGCCCCACTCCGACCCCACCGCGTACTCGGCGAAGATCGGGAACGAGATGGTCGTGTCGCCGTAGGCCACCACGGTGTCGGGCAGCACGCCGGGGTTCACCTTGCCCCAGCTCACGGCCTCCGAGGGCGTGGCCCCCGACAGGCCGCCCCAGACCATCTGGTCGGTGGTCAGCTGGATGAAGAAGTCGTTGCCTCCTTTCGGGATGCCGTAGATCTCCCACAGCGTGGGTTGTCCCTGCAGGTAGAAGTTCTTCGGCGAGCCGCCGCCGAGGATCACGCACCCGTTCTTGCGGCCGGCCAGGATGATCGCGCACACTTCGTTGACGTCGCGGTTCGGGTCGATCAGGAGCGTGCCGTCCCGGAGCAGCGCGTGGTACGCCACGTTCATGCCGATCGAGCTGTCGCCCGGCGACGAGGTGTAGATGGGCACCCCCGCCGCCGCCGCCCGCGCGACGACCGAGTGCGCCTCGCAGCCGGGGAACTGCTGCATCAGATCGCGGCCGAGCTCGTAGTGGAACGCCGCGCTCGACACCGGACCGGCGAGCGCGGTCCGGGCCAGGAAGTCGCGGACGTACGCGTCGGTTTCCAGCAGCACCGTCGCCGGGAACAGGATGTCGTAGATCCGGATGATGCCCTGCTCGTAGAGCTCCACGTCGTCGAGGAACGGCGAGCCCCGGTGCAGCGTGAAGTTCATCGCGTAGTGCAGGTCGTGGTAGAGGTTGGCGCCCGTGCTGATGACGAAGTCGATCAGGCCGCGGTCCATCAGCTCGATGACGCACCCGCCCAGGCCGGCCGGCGTCAGGGCGCCGGCCACCGTCAGGCCGATGGTCGTGTCGTTCTCCGGGTCCAGCATCCTCTCGGTGAAGATGTGGCAGGCCTCCGACAGCCGGCCCGCGTTGAACGCCTGGAACCCGTGGTCGACGAGCTGGCGGATGTCGGCGCTGCCGCGCGGCCGGTAGTAACGGATGGCCTGACCGCTGAGGTACCCGGCCCTCCCTCGGCCGGGCGAGCCAGGGGCACGATGGGGCACGGAACGTCCCTCCCTCGGGGATGGCGGAACGGACGCCCGCCGGGCGGCGCGGCCCGGCGGGACGGTTGCCTGTGTCAAGGCTAGCTTAGCATTCTTTTCGGGCCCGTCGGCGCCGGGGCGCTTGACACGCGGCGCGCCGGCGGGCAAAGGTAGACAGCTTCCACGCGACTGATCGGGTATGATCCAGGCGGCAGCCCCGGCCGTGCCGGGCGCGCTGTCCAGGGTGCTTCGTGGACAAAGCTCCGGCAACGCCGCGCCGCGCCGATCCGAGCGAGCTCGAGACCCGCTTCCAGTCGCTCGTGCAGTCGCCCCTCCGGGCGGGCCTGCTGCGCTTCCTGAACGCGCGGCCCGACGAGGCGTTCGACCTCGAGGGGCTCATGCAGACGTTCGGGCGCATGCGCCTGGACATCGAGAACTGCATGCGCGAGCTGGTGGCGTTCGGCGTGGCCCACCGCTCCGACGACACGCCCCCGCGTTTCGGCTTCCGCCGCCCCGAGAGCGCCGTCATCCGCAACCTGCTCGACGGGTTCCTCGAGCGCCGCGTCACGGTCAGCCACGAGGACCGCTCGCCGGCCGTCCAGCGCTTCCGCGAGATGATCGGCCGCGACGAGAAGATGCTGATCATCTTCGAGTGGATCCGCACCGCGGCCAAGTCCGATATCGCGGTGCTCATCCTCGGGCCGACCGGCTCGGGCAAGGAGGTCGTGGCGCGTATGATCCACGAGCTCAGCCGGCGCGGCTCGAACCGGTTCCAGGCCGTCAACTGCGCCGCCCTGCCCGACACCCTCTTCGAGTCCGAGGTCTTCGGCTACGAGCGCGGCGCGTTCACCGGCGCCGCCGACCGCAAGCCCGGCCGCCTCGAGCTGGCCAACAACGGGACCCTCTTCCTCGACGAGATCGGCGACATGTCGATCCTGGCGCAGGCCAAGATGCTGCGCGTGCTCGAAGACCGGCGGTTCGAGCGGCTCGGCGGCAACCAGTCGATCGAGGTCAACTTCCGCCTCATGTCGGCCACCAACCGCCCGCTCGACCAGTTCGTGCGCGACGGCCGCTTCCGCGAGGACCTCTACTACCGCGTCAACGCCTTCTCCATCCGCCTGCCGTCGCTTCGCGAGCGCGCGGTCGACGTCCCGATCCTCGCGGGACGCTTCCTCGCCCGCTACTGCGCCGGCAACGGCCTGCCGCTCGACGGCAAGATCTTCTCGAAGGAGGCCGTCGACCTCCTGATGCAGTACCACTGGCCCGGCAACATCCGCGAGCTGGACAGCACCGTCTCGCGCGCCGCGCTCTCCTCGCCCGACCGGATCATCCGCGGCTCGGACATCGATTTCCTCCACGCCACCGAGTCGCCGCCCGAGGACACGCGCGAGCGCATGCCGTCGCTGCGCGAGGCCGAACGCGCGCACATCATCCGCGTGCTCGAGAGCGTGAGCTGGAACAAGAAGCAGGCCGCCGCCGTGCTCGACATCAGCCGCGGCACGCTCTACCGCAAGATCGTCGAATACGGGCTCGAGCCCGAGGAGCGCCCCGCCCGCAGCCGCGCGCGCCGCTCCGTTAGAGCCGCTGAGTAGGGTCCCTCCGTCGGGGCGCACGCGACGCGGCCCGCCGGCTTCGAGTGTTCCGATGTAAACCACGTCGTGGTTCCGATGTGGAACACACCACGACACTTCTGATAGCCCCCGGGCGCCGCCCCGGACGGCCGGAACAACTGGTTAGTCGTTCAATATGAACAGGTTGTCAGAACTGTGTGTGTGTGCAGGTGTGAGGCACGCCACTTGCACAACGTGATCAGGATAGCTGTGTCCGTTGGTCCCAGGCCCAATGCCGTCCCGCCGGATCGCTCGGTCGATCGCCCTGGCGTGGTTGCTGTGCGGCGCCTCCGCCGCCGTCTGGCTCTCCCTCCGGCAGCCGGCGCCCGCGCCGACGGCGGGCGTGTCGCTGGCCATCATCGAGACGCGCCCCGGCGCCGAGATCGGTCCGCTGCTGGCGCGGGTGCACGCCCGCGTCGAGCGCCGTCTGCGCGCGCTCGACGTCTGGATTGCGGCGGTGCCCCCCGTCGCGCTCGCCGCGCTCGCCGCCGACCCCGCGGTCGTGCGGGTCCGCCCCGACCGGCCGGTGGCCGCCACGATGGCGCGCACCACGGCCACCATCGGCGCGACCTGGGTCCGCGAGCACCTGGGCTACGACGGCACGGGCGTGGGCGTCGCGATCGTGGACTCGGGCGTCACGAACTGGCACGACGACCTGACCGGCACGCCGCGCCCCGGCCCGTCGGCGGGCGGCGCCCAGAGGGTCTCGCGCTTCGTGGATTTCGTGCACGGCTCGCCGAGCGCCTACGACGATTTCGGCCACGGCACGCACGTCGCGGGCGTCATCGCCGGCAACGGCTACGACTCGAACGGCGCGCGCGCCGGCGTCGCGCCGGGCGCCAGCCTGATCGCGCTCAAGGTGCTCGACGCCTCGGGCCACGGCCGCGTCAGCGACGTCATCTCGGCCGTCGACTACGCCATCGCGCACCGCGACGCGCTCGGCATCCGCGTCCTCAACCTCTCGGTGGCCGCCGCCGTGCGCGAGTCGTACGACACCGACCCGCTCACCCGCGCGGCGCTTCGCGCCGTCGAGGCGGGCATCGTGGTCGTGACGTCGGCCGGCAACGCCGGCGCCGGCGCCGACGGCGACCCGCAGTACGGGGGCATCACCGCGCCGGGCAACGCGCCGTGGGTCATCACCGTCGGCGCGTCCAACCACCAGGGCACGCCCGACCGCCACGACGACGTCGTCGCCCGGTTCAGCTCGCGCGGACCGACCGCCCTCGACTTCCTGGCCAAACCGGACCTGCTGGCTCCCGGGGTCGGGCTCGAGTCGCTGAGCGATCCCGACTCGACGCTGTATGTCGCGCACCCGGGCTGGCTGCTGCCCGGCGACGTGCCGACGTGGTACCTGCCGTACCTCTCGCTGACGGGCACGAGCATGGCGGCGCCGGTCGTCGCGGGCACCATCGCGCTGATGCTCCAGGCCAACCCGGCGCTGACGCCGAACGCAGTGAAGGCCATCCTCGAGTACACCGCCGAGACCCGCGACGGCGACGACCCGCTGACCGAGGGCGCCGGCTTCCTGAACGCCCGCGGCGCGGTCCAGCTCGCCGCGCAGCTGGCCGGTCGGACCGGCGCGGAGGCGGATGCGGGCGACCCGACGGCCTGGAGCCGGCACATCATCTGGGGCAACCACCGCCTCGGCGGCGGCGTGATCCGACCCGGGGCCAGCGCGTGGGCCCGGGACGTCGTTTGGGGCGCGGCGCTCACGCCGGGCGGCGAGCCGATCGTCTGGGGCACGCGGTGCGAGACCGCCTCGTGCGACGAGGCGCGTCCGGGCGGGCGTCCCGGCGCCG
>JAHECP010000289.1 GCA_024641665.1 Acidobacteriota bacterium | reverse complement strand
GACGCGCGCCAGGCCCATCTCGACGGCGAGCGCCGCCACGACCGGCGCGATGGCGTCCGCGTTCTCGCCGTCCCCCGCGGCGAGCCGGCGCCGGCCGCCGCGCACGACCGGCGCCAGATCGCGGAGGAAAAGCCAGACGCCCAGCGCGCCGGCCAGCCAGACGACGGCCTGGTCGAGGCGCACGCCCGCCAGGCGCACACCGGACCAGTGTGAGAGCGCGAAGAGCGCGCGGCTGTCGGCGAACGCGCCCCCGGTGCGCTGGGGCGCGGCAAGCGCGAAGGCGACGGGCAGCGCCAGGGGAACGATCAGGACGACGAGGCGGTAGCGGAGGCGCTCGGCGGGATCGTCGACCCGCCACACGCGGAGCAGCCCCTCCACGACGAGGGCGGCCACGAGCGCGTGCAGCAGGCTTTCGGCGAGGTACTCACCCAACCGGCTTCTCCTCGATCACGCCGGCCGCCTTGAGCCGCTCGTACTCGAGGGGATGCTCGTGCCGCAGGCGCTCCGTGCTGATCCGGCCGGTGAAGATCGTGGTGTCGAACGGGAACACGTCCGGGTTCAGGTGCGCGTTGTAGATGTGCCAGACGATCACGACGAGGAAGGCGAGAAAGCCCTCGTTGCTGTGCGCGATCTGCGCCGCGGGAATCACCTCGCCGGGCAGCCACCGCGCCGTCTCGATCGGGAACAGCAGCACGAAGCCCGTCGAGATCACGACGGCCGCGCCCATCAGCAGGCCCCAGTACTCGAACTTCTGGCGGAAGTCGAAGCGCTCGAAGCGGGCCTGCTGGTCGGACAGGCCGAGATAGAACCGCAGGTTGACGATCGCGTCCACGAAGTCCTTGCGCGTGGGGACGATCGAGAGCGAGGTGGCGCCGCGGAGGACGCCGGCCACCAGCGTGCCGACGTGCAGCGCCGTCAGGGTCGCGAACAGCACGCCGGCCGTCCGGTGGAACCACCGGGCGACCTCGATGCCGCCCATTGCCCCGATGAGCCACTGCGCCCAGCCGGCCTCCGCGTACTTCTGCGGCAGCCCCGTGACCGCCAGGACGATGAAGAGCGTCATCCCGACGAGGTGCTCGAGCCGCTGCCGCGGACTGAACCGTTCGACGCTCGCGCTCATCGATTCACCACCACCCGCCAGAGGTGCAACAGGATCTGGAGCACCAGCCCGGCCATCATGAACGGAATCAGGATCGAGTAGAACAGCTTCACGCCGTACACGAGCGGCGCGCGCTGCCAGCTCGGCTCGTAGTGCGAGAGCCACGCGGCCGGGAAGTTCTCGGTCGCGCCGGTGTGGCACTGCTGGCACGTCTTCACCAGGTTCGCACGCATCACCTTCGAGTTGGGGGCGTCCACCCGGGTGATGTCGTGCACGCCGTGGCAGTCCGTGCAGACCGCGGCGAACGCCCCGGTCGGGGTACCCGGCTCGTCGCGCTGGAGCGACGCCGTCATGCCGTGGAAGTCCTCGAGGTAGGTCTGCAGCACGGCCGTCGAGATCCCGTACTTCGCCATCAACGCCTTGTTCGTGTGGCAGCTGCTGCAGAGCTCCGGCGTGCTCAGCCGCCAGTGCTGCTCGCGCGGGCCCGCGATGTCGTGCGAGCGGTGGCAGTCGGTGCACACCGGCACGTCCGGGTTGCCGCCCTCGAGCAGCGCCTCGCCGTGCACGCTCTTCGCGTAGGTGGACGACACGCCCTCGTGGCACTTCGCGCAGGTCCGCGACACGGCGGCCCGCGGTTGGCCCGGCTTCACGATGTCGTGCGAGCCGTGGCAGTCCACGCAGACCGGTGCCGTGGTGTCGCCCCGCGCCAGCGCCGCGTAGTGCACGCTGTCCACCGTCTTCGTGTAGTTCGCGAAGTGGCACCGCTTGCACTGCTCGTAGTACGCCAGCGTGAACTCGCGCCGCGTCCGGAACGGCTTCGCCGGATGCGGCACCTCCGTCATGTCGGTGTGGCAGTCGGTGCACCCGAGCCGATCGCCGTGCACCGACTTGCGGAACGCCTCGACGTCCACATACAGGTGCTGCACCTCGCCGTCGGGCAGCGTCACCGCCAGGGTCCGGTCCGCGTGGCAGGCCAGGCAGGTCTCCGACTGATCGTCGAGCGCGGGGGGCGGCGCGGCGACCTGGGCGACCAGCAGCGCGAGCGGGAGCACGAACGGCATGCCTACCTCGTTCGGGAGGGACCAGGGTCCACGGCGGACACAGACGGAAGCCCGGCACCCGGCCGCGCCTCTGCCGTTCTGTCAAGCAACGCCATTGCCAGCCGAGCCATGGTCGGAACCGGCCGCGGAAGAAGCATTTGTGTGCCACGTTCGCCGCGTTCGCGCGAACGCCGCCGGTTTTCCGGCATGGCCGCGTCGCGGGTCCCCGCGCGGCACAGAGCGGCTCACGGCTCCGCCCGAGGGGCGGCCCCGCGCGCTTGGACTCCGGCGTCCCGGTGGGACTACCATTCCGCGTCCGCACCGCGCGGCCGAGCGGAACCGGCCTGGCGACCCCCTCACGGCGGGTCGCCCGATCTCCGACCCGGGCCCGCACGGATCGGAGAGCGATGGCGCCCGAGCCGGACCGATCTTCCGTCGCCGGTGCACACCCGGAGGCGACGGTGAGAGACATCGAGCGCGCGGACCGGGCGATTCGGGTGGCGACGCGGCGCGGACGGCGACGGCGCGCGGCGGTCGGCCGCGGGCGTCCCGCCCCATTTGCACCCGATTCACCGTCCAGCTAGACTGAGCGGCGAGAGATTCTGATTCCGATGGCGTCCACGGTCCTGATTGGCGCAGCCGACGTGATGCCGGCGCTCCGCGAGCGGGTGGAAGGCGCCGGCGACGCGTTGAGCTTCGCCGACTCCGAGCCGCTCGAGGCGCTGAAGGCCATCACGGCGCACCGGCCACCGCTCATCGTGCTCGAGCGGCTGTTCGCCGCCACGCCGCGCGGCGCCGCGCTCATCAACCGCATCAAGAGCGATCCGTCGCTGACCCACGTCGAGGTGCGCATCGTGTCGCACAGCGGCGACTACGTACGGACGGTGTCGCGCCCCGCGCCGGTGGCGATGCCCGAGCGGACGGCGGCCGTCGCCGCGCCGGCGGCGCCCGCCGTGGTGGCGACGTCGGAGGCCGAGGCCGAGCCGCGCCCCCTTGACTGGCACGGCACCCGCCGCGCGCGCCGGTTCCGGTTCAAGGACGGCGTCGACATTCAGCTCGACGGCAATCACGCGCGCGTGGTGGACATGTCGGTGATCGGCGCGCAGGCGCTGTGCCCGCGCGCGCTCCGCCCCGACCAGAAGGTCCGCGTGACGATTCAGGGGGACAAGGAGGTCGTCCGGTTCCGCGCGACGGTGGCCTGGGCGCGGTTCGAGCTGGCGCGTCCGCCGGCGCAGCCCCACTACCGCGTGGGCGTCGAGTTCGTGGACGCGGACCCGGCGTGGCTCGAGGCCTACTTGGACCGGAACCGCAGCTAGCCCGGCGCGCCGGCGGGCGCTAGGCGACCCAGGCTTCCGCCAGCGATCCCTCGCGAACGATCGTGTCGTCGCGGCCGGATCCCGTCGAGACGATCGCCACCGGCACCCCGGTCAGCTCTTCCAGCCGCGCCACGTAGCGCCGCGCCTCCGCGGGCAGATCGCCGTAGCGGCGCAGGCCGCGCGTGGGCGCCGCCCAGCCCGGCCACTGCTCGTACACCGGCTCGGCCGCCGCCAGCTGCGCGCAGTCGGACGGGAAATCCCCCGTCACCGCGCCGCCCACCCGGTACCCGGTGCAGATCTCGATCGCGTCCAGGCCGTCGAGCACGTCGAGCTTGGTGAGGGCGAGCGCATCGAGGCCGTTGACGCGGGCCGTGTAGCGCACGGCGACGGCGTCGAACCAGCCGCAGCGCCGCGGGCGGCCCGTGACGGCGCCGAACTCCTGGCCGGTCTCGCGCAGCCGCTCGCCCACAGGGCCGGCGAGCTCGGTGGGCAGCGGGCCCTCGCCGACGCGGGTCGTGTAGGCCTTCACCACGCCGAGGATGCCGTCGATGGCGCGGGGCCCCACGCCGAGACCGGTGCAGACGCCGCCGACCGACGCCGACGACGAGGTGACGTACGGGTAGGTGCCGTGGTCGATGTCGAGGAGCGTGCCCTGCGCGCCCTCGTAGAGGATGCGCCGTCCGGCGGCGCGCGCGCGCGCCAGGTAGAGCGACACGTCGGCGACCCACGGGCGGATGCGCGTCCAGGCGGCCTCGAGCTCCGCCATCACCACGCGCCAGTCCATCGCGCTGTCGCGGATGATGCGGTTGCGCGCGTCCACGTTGTGGCGAATGGCCTCCTCGAGCAGCGCCCGCTGCGCGAGGTCGCCCACGCGCACGCCGCGGCGCGCGATCTTGTCCTCGTAGGCGGGGCCGATCCCGCGCGAGGTGGTGCCGATGCGCCGCTCGCCGCGGCGCGCCTCCGACAGCAGGTCGAGCTCGCGGTGATACGGCAGGATCAGGTGGGCCTTGTCGCTGACGACGAGGCGGTCGCCGACGGTGACGCCGTTCTTCTCGAGCTCGTCCACCTCGGCCAGCAGCGCCTGCGGGTCCACGACGACCCCGTTGCCGATGACGCAGCTCACGCCGGGCTGCAGGATGCCGGACGGAATCAGGCGCAGGATGAACTTCGTGCCGCCCGCGTACACCGTGTGGCCCGCGTTGTGTCCGCCCTGATAGCGCGCGACGATCGAGAAGTGACGGCTCAGCAGGTCGACGACCTTCCCCTTCCCCTCGTCGCCCCACTGCGCGCCCAGCACCACGATGTTCATGACAGGTCCCGCCATCTCCGCGCCGCTGACTCCCGCGCGGACGCCTAGAATACCGGATGGCGGGGATAAAATACACGGTACCTATGATCCTCCTCGACGGCGGTTCCCTCACGCTGGCCGACCTGGTCGCCATCGCCGACGATCTCGCCCCGGTGGATCTCGCGCCCGACGCCGCCGCGCGCGTGGCCGCCGCGCGGGCGGTCGTCGACCGCCGGGCGGCCGGGACGACGCCGGTCTACGGGATCAACACCGGGTTCGGGTCGCTTGCCGAGGTGCCGATCCCGCGCGACGCGCTCGCCGACCTGCAGCGCAACCTGCTGCGCAGCCACGCGGCCGGCGTCGGCGAGGCGCTTCCCGCGCGTGCGGTGCGCGCGATGATGGCGCTGCGGGCGAACGTCCTGGCGAAGGGCTATTCGGGCGTCCGGCCCGGCACGCTTCGCGCGCTCCTCGCCCTCCTGAACCGCCGCGTCCACCCGCGGGTCCCGAGCCGGGGCTCGGTCGGGGCGAGCGGCGACCTCGCGCCGCTCGCGCACCTGGCCCTCGTGCTCGTCGGCGAGGGCTTCGCGTGGGCCGACGGACGGCAGGTTCCTGGGGCGGACGCCCTCGCCGCG
>JAHECP010000288.1 GCA_024641665.1 Acidobacteriota bacterium | reverse complement strand
GCCCAGGGGGGTGAAGCGGAAGATGAGCAAATTTCCCCTCCGGCCTCGTCGTCGCCTGCGCATCCGCATTGTGGACGTCAGAATTCGCGTCAGGAAAGGCTAAGTGAACAGTATTGGGGCTGACCCCATTTCTCCAGGTCAGCTATACTGACCCCCTCGCGGCAAGGGCACACTCGCACGTCTCCGCCGTTCCCCGAAGCGGATACAGCTTTTCCTGGGGTGTTAGCCATGATGAAGCCTGATGCTCGTTCGACCCTCCTCCGGACGGTCCTGATCGCGCTGGCCGCCGCCGCGCTGGTGGCCACCACCGCCCACCAGCCGATCGCCGCGCGCGCGGCCCAGGCCGGCTCGAATACCGTCGTGAACCCGTCGCTCTACCAGTCCCTGCACTGGCGGAACATCGGTCCCGCCCGCGGCGGCCGCGTCACCGCGGTCGCCGGGGTCCGCACCGAGCCGTGCACCTTCTACATGGGCGCGACGGGCGGCGGCGTGTGGAAGACCGAGGACTGCGGCATCGGCTGGACGCCGGTGAGCGACGGCCAGATGAGCACGCCGTCGATCGGCGCCATCGCGGTTGCCGACTCCGACCCGAACGTCGTCTACGTCGGCACGGGCAGCGCCGCCATCCGCAGCAACGTGATTCTCGGACGCGGGATGTACAAGTCCACCGACGCCGGGAAGACGTGGCAGTTCGTCGGCCTGATGAACGCCGGCCAGATCGGCACGGTGCGCGTCCACCCGACCAATCCCGACGTCGCGTACGCGGCGGCGCTCGGCAACCCGTTCATGACGGGGCCCGACCGCGGCGTCTACCGTACCAGGGACGGCGGGAAGACCTGGGACAAGGTGCTCTTCATCAACGACGAGACGGGCGCCGTCTCGCTGGCGATGGACCGGTCGCATCCGGACGTCATCTACGCCGGCGCCTGGCGCGGCCAGCGCAAGCCGTGGACGATCATCAGCGGCGGCCCGGCCACGACCGGCGGCATCTACAAGACGACCGACGGCGGCGACCACTGGACGCACCTCACGAACGGCCTGCCGAAGGACCTCATCGGCAAGGTCTGGCTCGACCTGGCGCAGTCGAACCCGAGCGTGGTTTACGCGATGGTCGAGGCGCCGGGCGACGAGGGCGGGCTCTACCGCTCGTCGGACGCGGGCGCCACGTGGACGCTCGTCAACAACAGCACGCGCCTGCGCGCGCGGCCGTTCTACTTCGACTACGTGTACGTCAACCCGAAGCACGAGAACGAGGTCTGGGTGAACGAGCTCGCCCTGCACAAGTCCACCGACGGCGGGAAGGCGTTCGAGCAGGTGCCGACGCCGCACGGCGACAACCAGGGAATGTGGTTCAATCCCGACGACCCGCAGGTCTTCATCGAATCGAACGACGGCGGCGCCAACATCACGCAGAACGGTGGCGAGAGCTGGTCGTCGATCCTCAACCAGCCCACCGGCGAGTTCTACATGGTGGACACCGACCGGCAGTTCCCGTACCGCGTGTACGGTCCGCAGCAGGACAACTCGACCATCGTCATCTCGAGCCTTCCGCCGTTCTCGTGGCGGCTCGACGACCCGACGCAGGTGTGGGGGCAGGCGTCGGGCTGCGAGAGCGGGCAGATCCGGGCGATCCCGTCGGGGAGGATCGTCTACGGCGACTGCAAGGGCGAGTTCGGCCGCTACGACGTGGAGACCGGGCAGGAGCAGGCGTACTGGATCGACCCGCAGCAGCGCTACGGGCTGGATCCGAAGGACCAGACCTACCGCTTCGTCCGGCAGGCGCCGATCGAGGTGGACCCGCGCGACCCGGACATCGTCTACCACGGCGCGCAGTACCTGATGAAGACGACCGACGGCGGGATCCACTGGCAGAAGATCAGCCCGGATCTCACGGCGAACGACCCGAGGTACCAGATGCACTCGGGCGAGCCGATCACGCGCGACGTGACCGGTGAAGAGGTGTACTCGGCGCTCTATGCGATCCGCGCGTCGCGGCTCGAGCCCGGCGTCATCTGGACCGGCTCGAACGACGGCCCGGTGTGGGTGACGCGCGACGGCGGGAAGACCTGGAAGAACGTGACGCCCAAGGGCCTGCCGCCCGGCGGCCGCGTGCACACGATCGAGGACTCGCCGCACCGCAAGGGCTCGGCCTACGTGTCCGTCTACCGGATCTACTTCGGCGACTTCAAGCCGTACCTGTACATGACGAACGACTACGGCGAGCATTGGACCCTCCTCACCGACGGCGCCAACGGCATCCCCGCCGACGAGGCCATGCACGTCGTCCGCGAGGATCCGCAGGTGGAGGGCCTGCTGTACGCGGGCACCTGGTACGGCGCCTACGTGTCGTTCGACCAGGGCCGGCACTGGCAGTCGCTGCAGCTCAACCTGCCGCAGGCCGCGGTGACCGACATCAAGGTGCACGACGACGACCTCGTCATCTCCACCATGGGCCGCGCGTTCTGGATTCTGGACGACGTGGCGCCGCTCCGGGAGATCGCGACGTGGAGGCGCGGGACGGCGCCGGGCGGCGTCCCGACCGGCACGTTCGACCCGCAGGCCACGCACCTCTTCAAGCCGGCGTCCGCGTACCGGATGGAGTACTCGCCGATGAGCGGCAACCCCGACGAGCCGGAGTACCCGCCCGTCGGCGCGAACATCGACTACTCGTTCGCCTCGGCGCCGGCCGGCGAGGTGACGCTCGACATCCTCGACGGGGGCGGCCAGCTCGTGCGGCACTACTCGAGCGAGGCCCGGCGCGGCGGTGCGCCGGCGGCGGGCGGCTTCTTCCGCCGGTTCGCGCTTCCGACGACGCTCCCGAAGGACGTGGGGCTGAACCGGTTCGTGTGGGACCTGCGGTATCCGGGCGGCGCCGGCGGTTTCGGCGGCGGCCCCCTCGCGGTGCCCGGCACCTACACGGCGAAGCTGACCGCTGGCGGCGAGACGCAGACGGCGACCTTCGAGGTGAAGATCGACCCGCGCGTGGCGAAGGCCGGCGTGACGCAGGCCGATCTCGTCGAGCAGCTGCAGTTCGCCCTGAAGGTGCGCGCGGCGCTCTCCGAGGCGCAGCAGCTCGCCGACCGCCTGCAAGCGGCGATGAAGGCGCGGCCGGCGGATCAGGCGAAGCTGAAGGCGGTGTACGACAAGCTCGTGAACCAGCCCCCCCCGTACCCGGCCAACATGCTGATCACGCAGATCCAGAACGTCTACCGGATGGCGACGAGCGCGGACGCGAAGGTGGGCGCGAGCGCCTTCTGGCGGTTCGATCAGGTGATGAAGGATCTGGAGGGGATCAAAGCCGAGGCGACCGCCGCGGGCGTGCAGTAAGAGGCGTTGGGCGCGGGGCGCTGGGCGTTGGTCGCTCAGCGTTCCGCTGCCGTGCGGCGCTGCGGGCCCGGGTGGCATCGGGGCCGCGCCCTGCGACGGCTCGCGCGGCAACCGCACCCTCCGGCGCGTGTCCTCACGATGCGCGCGTCGGCTGGGGTTCGTCGGGAGGACAGCCAACAATCATGTGTCGCAACCGGGCAATGCCTCGACCCTTGTCGAAAGCGGCGCCGCCGCGCCCGGACCGCCTGCGGGTGCGTTTGCCGACTGACGCAGGCGCGTTCGCAGTTGCTCCAGCGCCGCCAACGGACTCGTCCTCCCGTGCTCGTCCACGACCGTGCTGACCGGCCGCCGATGCCAGTCCGTTCGCTTGAGGAAGTTGACGAAATAGATGCGGAGTGCCTGGTCTGCTTGACGCACCTGCCAGTCCTCGAACCTGCCGTTCCGTTCCAGTTCCTCGCAGAACCCTCGCACTTGATCCGCCAGCGGCTCGTCCGAGGCCGGGCGCGACAGGAACCGTCGCACCCAGCGCACGAAGTAGGGAGCCGCCGCCGGGCGTCACGCATGTTTCACCTCGGGCCCCGAGGGGTAAGGTGCATGCCATCACGACTCTTGTGCAGCTCCCCGGTTCCAGCAACACGTTACGGGATCACCAACACGGGGCACCTCAGTTCGGTGTCAACCCAGGTTGACTCTCTGCCAACCCACGTTGACGCTAGTCCTGGGAATGGCACCTTCCGCCTATCCCCGGATTTCCCGGCAATTGGCGCCGGCACCAATTGCCTGCTCAGGGACGGTCGAATTCGGCCGAACCGCACTGGCAGATGGACTTGCCCCCGGACGGAACGGGGGCAATAATGCCCGCCAGTGGTGGAGGGTTCCCAAGCGCGAGCGCAGGCGCACCGGGCGGCTGACCAGCAATTGACGCCTTCCACCTCTATGAAGGCGGACGTTTACTCTTGTGAAAGGAATCGCTCCATGGCTCCCACACAGAACTCTGAACACGTGACACGTCGGGAGTTCTACGCTTCTGTCACTGTGCTCTGGCTCTTTCTGTTCTTGTCTCTGCTATCGCACACCCCCGCAGCCCTGTGGGTGCTCCGGGGGTTCACACTGCTCACGGCGATCGTCTACACCGTCGCGAATCTTCGGCTACGCGGTCGCCTTCGAGCTCGCAATCGCGCCGCCTAACCAGCGTATCTGGACTCCTCCGGTCAAGAAGAAAGTCAGCCGTTCGAGGAAAAAGGTCCCGTTTAGGTCGCGACGAAGGCTGGCCTTCGTCGCGTAGTTGTGCTCAGGCCGCGGCGTGAGCACGGGTCACGGCTGCGCGAAGCGCACCGCCGCAGGCGGCCGACGGGCCTTGACGCGCGCGGAGCGCGGTGGCCTGACATCGCGGGTCATGACGCGCGTGAGATCGGACTGCAGACGGATCTTCGGCCTCGTCAAGGGGAGCCCACCGCCCGTTCGCGGCTGATCACCGACCCGTATAGTCGCCCAGTCGACTGTCGCTCACCCGGAGGACTGCACCGAGCGCACCGCATCATGGCGCCCCGGTCGGACCGGCGCGGGGGCACGCCGATAACTCCGCTGGCCACCAGGGCCGTGTAATCGATTGGCTCCCCGCGAGCGGATGCTGCAGCGACGTGGGGTGTGTCGCCGCCTTGGCGTGCTAGACGACCGAGCGGGGCGGCTCTTGAGCCAGACACGCAAGAAACCGGTCTCGCGTGAGACGCTTCTCCCTGTCTACGTGGCCGACTCGATGTGAGATCGCGACCTGGAAGATCGACTTTGCGAGATCGATGGCAATGGTCGTATGCTCCATCTGGACTCCTCCTTGCCCTGGCCCTCAAGAGGCCGTCTTTGCCTGGCACGATGATGCCGCATCGGCAGGAGGAGTCCATTCCATCGCTTGCAGCCGACGGCGGCCGGTGCGATCCTGAGGCCGCCGCGGCTGAAGCCGAAGCGTTGATATGGCTGTCACTTGTCAAGTGGCCAGATCTCTCCCTCGCTCACCGCGTGAGCGTGTCCCCTCGTTTGTTCGTCGTCCTGCATCGATCGACTCGGCGGCACGGTGTGTGAGCGA
>JAHECP010000086.1 GCA_024641665.1 Acidobacteriota bacterium | reverse complement strand
GCGAGACCGTCGAACCGGCGGGCGTGGCGGACGAGCGCGTGGTCGCCGTGTCGCCGCACGTCGCCCACGATGCGCGCGACGCGCGCGACGAGCGCCGCGTCGCGCCCGGGACGACGACCGAGCAACCGCTCGACGGCCTTGCGGTCGGTGGAAGAGAGGATCGTCAACATATCGTGCGCCTTGAGCCCTGAGCCGTAAGCCGTGAGCCGTGTTACATGACGATCTTGTTCAGCGGGTACTCCACGATGCCCTGCGCGCGCGCCGCCTTGAGCCTCGGAATCAGCTCGCGGACCGTGCGCTTTTCGATGATCGTGTTGACGGCCACCCACGCCTCGTCACTGAGCGGCGAGATCGTTGGACGCTGGAGGGCGGGCAGCAGGGCGAGCACGTCGCCGAGATCGTCCCGCCGGACGTTGAGCATGACGCCCACGCGCCCCTGCGCCTCGATGGCCGCGCGGAGCAGCAGGGCCAGGCCCTCGATCTTCGTGCGCCGCCAGGCGTCCTCGAGCGCCGCCGGATTGGCGATGAGCTGCGTGTTCGATTCGAGCACGGTGTCGATGATGCGCAGGCGGTTGGCGCGGAGCGACGATCCGGTCTCGGTGACCTCGACGATGGCGTCGGCGAGCCGCGGGGGCTTCACCTCGGTCGCGCCCCAGGAGAACTCGACGTCGACGTCCACGCCCAGACGCCGGAAGTACGCCTCGGTCGCGCGCACCAGCTCGGTGGCGACGGTGCGCCCCGCGAGGTCGGCGGGCGTCTGGAAGGCCGAGTCCTCGGGCACCGCCAGCACCCAGCGCACCCGGCCGAGGCTCTGCTTGGCGTAGACGAGGTCGGCGACGGGCACGACCGGGCCGTGGCCGTTGGCCGACTGCTCGGCAATCCAGTCCTGGCCCGTGAGCCCCGCGTCGAGCACGCCGTCGGCGACGTAGCGCGGCATCTCCTGAGCCCGGATCAGCATGCACTCGATCTCGGGGTCGTCGATCGACGGGAAGTACGAGCGCGCGCTCGCGTAGATGTTGAAGCCGGCGCGCGCGAACAGCTGGATCGTCGCGTCCTGCAGCGATCCCTTCGGAATGCCCAGTTTCAAGGCCATCGTTTTGTCTTCTCCCGTAGCGCACACCTTCAGGTGTGCGCCCCGTCCTTCAGGTGTGCGCCCGCCCGGCGCACGGCTGAAGCCGTGCGCTACGCCCATCCCCCGCGCGGGACCAGCTCGCGGAAGAAGCAGCTTCGCTCCCCCGTGTGACACACTGTTCCGCCGCCGAGCCGCTCGACGCGGACGAGCACCGTGTCCTCGTCGCAGTCCACCAGGACCCGCCTCACCGCGAGGCGGTTGCCGCTCGTCTCGCCCTTCGTCCAGAGCGCGCCGCGCGTCCGGCTGAAGAAGGTGACGAACCCGGAGGCGAGCGTCCGGTCGAGCGCCTGCGCGTTCATGAACCCCACCATCAACACCTCGCCCGACTCCTCGTCCTGAACGACGGCCGGCACGAGGCCGTTCAGCTTGCTGTAGTCCATCGCGCGACTCTTCTCTTGAATCGGCGGGGCCCCCTGCACCCCGCCTGGCTCACTTCGCTCCGCTCGCGCTTCGTCGCTCGCTCCGCTCCGTTCGCTTCTTGAATCGGCGGGACCCCCCCCGCCTTCGCGCTTCAGGCTTCGGCGAGGCTCGCCGAAGCGGCCGTTGTTCCCGTGCGGCCGCGAAGGCGGCTGCACCCCGCCTGGCTCACTCCGCTCCGCTCGCGCTTCGTCGCTCGCTCCGCTCCGTTCGCTTATTGAACACGAGCACGACGCTCTCGTCGCCAGTCGCATAACGGGGTACAAACGAAAAGCCCCGCCAGCGTCGCTGGCGGGGCTCGGTGAAGTCAGGTCAGTCCGGATGCTGCTCTAGCTCACACGCGTGCCTCCGCCTGCGGGCGGTGCTGATGGCGGGTCGCGTGGTGGAGCCTGAACGTCATCGTGCTCTCCAGCCTAGCGGACGAGTGGGCGCGGTGTCAACCCGCGCGGTGCTCGGTCGTGGTCTTGGACGCCGGCCGGCGCCGCGCGGGGCGCTTCGCGCGCGCCGCGAGGAGCGCCTGTACCGTGGCGGCGACGCGCCGCGCGCGCGTCTCGGGCCGCTTCGCATCGTCGATCGCCTCCACGCACGCGTGGCGGTCGGACGGCGCCAGGCGGTCCCACGCGTTCTGGGCGGCGCGGCTCTTCTTGAGCGCCGCCGCCAGATCGGGCGGCGCGCCGACGTGGCGCGGCTCGGGGTCGAGCCGCAGCACCACCGAGACGGGCTCGCCCGGACGCGCGGCGGCGCCCGCGCGCACCTGCCGGTTCACGCCGAGCAGGTGGCCGCCGGCCGACGGCACGAGCGTGCCGCGGAAGGGAAAACCGTTGATGGTGCCCTTGACCGGCACGCGCCCGTGCGCGTGGAACCGCTCGACCACCTCGGCCGGGACGGGAACCACCGTGCCCGACGTCCGGGCGTCCACTTGAAGCACCGCCGTGAAGTGCCGGGCCATGGCTACTTCGACGCCTTGGAATCGGCGCTGCGCGTGTCGTTGATCCCGTACGCCGTGCCGGTCGCCGGATCGAACAGGATGGATTCGGCGTCGCCCTGGCGGCCGCGCAGCGTGACGTCGTGGCCCATCGCGCGCAGCGCGGCGACGACCGGCGCCGGCAGGGCGCGCTCCTCGAAGATCGCCGTGTCGGGCAGCCACTGGTGGTGCAGGCGCGGCGCGTCCACGGCCTGCCGGCCGTTCATGCCGTAGGCCGTCACGTTGAGCACGACGTTCAGCACCGTGTTGATGATCGTCCGCCCGCCGGGCGAGCCGGTCACGAGCGCGAGCCTGCCGTCCTTCGTCACGATCGTGGGCGTCATCGAGCTCAGCATGCGTTTGCCCGGATCGATCAGGTTGGCGGACGTGCCGATGTCCCCCTGCTCGTTGGTCTCGCCCGGCTTCTTGTTGAAGTCGCCCATCTCGTTGTTGAGCAGGAAGCCCGCGCCGGGCACCACGACCTTCGAGCCGTAGCCGCCCTCGAGGGTGTAGGTGTTGCTCACCGCCATCCCGTCTTTGTCCACCACCGAGAACTGCGTCGTCTCGTCGGGCTCGTCATCGGCCGGCGCCGTGACGATGTCCCGGCCCAGCTCGACGCTGCTCGAGGCCTTCGCGAGATCGATGCCCGCGGCGAGCGTCTTCGCGTACGTCTTGGACGTGAGGCGCGCCAGAGGCATCTCGACGAAGTCCGGGTCGCCCAGGTAGCGGGCGCGGTCGAGGTAGGCCCGGCGCATCGTCTCGATCAGCAGGTGCAGGGTCCATGGCGAGAAGCGCGCGTGCGCCTTCAGGTCGAAGTGCTCGAGGATGTTGAGCATCTCGACGAGCGCGACGCCGCCCGAGCTCGGCGGCGGCATCGAGATGATCTCGTAGCCCATGAAGGTGCCGCGGATCGGCGCGCGCTCCCGGGCCTGGTACTCGGCCAGGTCCTTCTTCGTGATCAGCCCGCCGTGCGCCTGCATGTCTGCCGCGATCCGATCCGCGATCCAGCCGGTGTAGAAAACGTCGGGGCCGTCGCTCGCGATCGCGGTCAGGGTCTTCGCGAGGTCGGGCAGGACGAGCGTGTCGCCGTCGGCCCACGCGCCGCCGCCGGGCTTGCCGTAGGCCGCGACGGTGGCGGGGAAGCGGTCCTTGGCGAAGCCCACCAGGTAGTTGAGGCCGCGGGCGAGGCCGGCCGACACGCGGAACCCGCGCGCGGCGAGCTCCGCCGCCGGCGTCACGACGTCCTTCCACGGCAGGCGCCCGAACCGCGCGTGCGCCAGCGCGAGGCCGCGCACCGTGCCGGGCACGCCCGGCGCGAGGTACCCCGCCGCGGTGAGGCCGCGGTCGATCTCGCCCTTCGCGTTCAGGTACATCGTCCGGGTCGATCCGAGGGGCGCGCGCTCCCGGTAGTCGAACGTCGTCGCCTCGCCCGCGGGCGTGCGCACCACCATGAAGCCGCCGCCGCCGAGATTGCCGGCGCTCGGGTGCGTGACGGCGAGCGCGAACGCCGTCGCCACGGCGGCGTCCACGGCGTTGCCGCCGCGGTGCAGAATCGCGGCGCCGACGTCGGACGCGGGCGCGGACGTGGAGACGACGAGGCCGGTGGTGGACGGGACGCCGGCGTCCTGGCCCCGGGCGGGCGGGGACGCGACGAGCCACACGGCGACGAGCGCGAGCGCACTGTGCCGGAGCGATCGGAGCGGCATCGGGGACTCCAGGTCGGGCTCCGGACAGTCTACTTCCGCCGGCCGCCGGCGGTCGAACGGCGCCCGGGCCGGGCGGCCGCCCGCCGCCGGGGCCGCACGTCGGCGGCCTCCCGGGCGATCATCACGGCGGTGGCCTTGACGATGGCCGTGGCGCGGTCGCCGCGGCGGAGCCGCAGCTCCTCGAGGGCGTCGCGGGTGACGATCGCCGTCAGGCGCTGGTCGCCGATCCGCAGCCGGACCTGGCCCAGCAGCCCTTCCACCCGCACCTCCTCGACGACGCCGCGCAGCTGGTTGCGGCCGCTCAGGGCGACGATGGCGCCATGGGGCACGGGCTCGGCGGGCCGCGCGCGCCCGCGCGCGGGCGCCTGCTGGACGAGGAGGCGGTCCACCTCGGCGTCGGCGATGCGGTGGTGTCCGCCCGCGGTGCGCGAGGTGCGCACCGCGCCGCTGTAGATCCACCGCTTGAGCGTCGTGTAGCCGACGCCGAGCCGGTCGGCCGCTTCGCGCACGGTGAGCCGCATGGTCCAGGCCTCCTCGGAGCCGCCGTCGACGACGGCGGACGCTGATGAATCGAGTCGAATCGTTTGCAAAATAGCACAAAGCCGACCTAAACTGCATGGATGCGGACCCGGTCGATCCTGGTCGCCGTGTGCGTCGCGGCGGCCGCCTGCTCGAAGGCGGAGAAGCCCGAGCCGGCGTCCACCGCGCCGTCGCCGCTCGTGGTGTCGGCGGCGATGAGCCTCCGGCAGGTGATGGTGGACGTCGGCAAGGCCTACGAGCGCGGCGGCGGCGGCGGCCGCGTGGCGTTCAACTTCGGCGGCTCGAACACGCTGGCGCGGCAGATCGTCGAAGGCGCGCCGGTGGACGTGTTCGTGAGCGCCGACGAGGCCCAGATGCGGCTGGCCGAGCAGGCGGGCGCGATCGTGCCCGACTCGCGCGTCGATCTGCTGTCGAACCAGCTCGTCGTGATCGTGCCCGCCGACCGCCAGCGCCGCCTGGCGTCGGTGAACGAGCTGACCGACCCCGCGTTCGCGCGCATCGCGATCGGCGACCCCGACGCGGTGCCGGTCGGCGTGTACGCGAAGCGCTACCTGCAGTGGGCGGGGTTGTGGGACAGGCTCGGACCCAGAATCGTGCCCGTCGTGAACGTGCGGGCGGCGGTCGGTGCCGTGGAGAACGGCGGCGCCGACGCCGCGTTCGTGTATCGCACCGACGCGCGGTTGTCCTCGCACGTGGCGGTCGCCTTCGAGGTGCCGATCGACAAGGGGCCCGTCATCGAGTATCCGGCCGCGCTCGTGAGCGCGTCGAAAGAGCCGGCCGAGGCGCGGCGGTTCCTGGCGTACCTGCAGGGTCCCGAGGCCCGCCGCCTCTTCGAGGCCCAGGGATTCGTCGTGCGCGGGGCCGGCGGCCCGCCGTCCTGATCCGGCGTCTTCCCGGCCGCGACCCATGTCCCTGATCTGGCAGATTACATCGCTCACCGTCTCCCTGGCGCTCATCGCCACCGCGCTGGTGCTGCCGCCGGCGGTGCTGCTCGCCTGGGTGCTCGCGCGCCGCCAGTTCGGGGGGAAGACCATCGTCGAGACGGTCGTGTCGCTGCCGCTCGTGATGCCGCCCGTGGCGACCGGCGTGATCCTGCTGTACCTGGTGGGCCGGCGCAGCGCGTTCGGGCGGCTGCTGGAAGAGGCCGGCATCGAGGTGCTGTTCACGTGGAAGGCCGTGGTCCTGGCGATGTCGGTGATGAGCCTGCCGCTGGTGGTGCGGACGGCGCGGGCCGGTTTCGAGCAGGTGAGCACGCGCTACGAGGACATCGCGGCCACCCTGGGCGCGGGCCCCACGCGCATCTTCCTGACGGTCAGCCTGCCGCTCGCCCTGCCCAGCGTGCTGGCCGGCGCGGTGCTCGGGTTCTCGCGCGCGGTGGGCGAGTTCGGCGCCACCGTGATGGTGGCCGGCGCGCTGCCCGGCAGCACGCGGACGCTCGCCATCGCGATCTACACGTTCACCGAGACCGGGCAGGACCGCGAGGCGGCGCTGCTGCTCGCCGTGTCGGTCGTCATCGCGTTCGTGGCGCTCTGGGCGTCGAACCGGATCGGGTCGGCGCGGATCGGCAGGCTGGCGCCGTGATTCCCCTGACCCTCGACTTCTCGCTGACGCAGGGGCGCTTCACGCTGGCGGTGCGCGCGCGGGCCGAGGCGAACGTCGTCGGGCTCGTGGGGCCGTCGGGGGCGGGGAAGACGACCGTGCTCGACACGATCGCGGGACTGCGCCGGCCGGAGCGGGGCGAGATCCGGATCGGCCGCCGCGTGCTGTACTCGTCGGCCGAGGGCGTGGATCTGCCGCCGCGGCGGCGCCACGTCGGCTACGTCCCGCAGGACGTGGCGCTCTTCCCGCACCTCAACGTCCGGCGCAACATCCTGTTCGCGGCGAACCGCGGCGGCACGCTGCCGTTCGAGCGCGTCGTGGGCATCCTGGAGATCGAGACGCTGCTCGACCGGTCGGTGGCCGGGCTGTCCGGCGGGGAGCGCCAGCGCGTGGCGGTGGCGCGCGCGCTGCTGTCGGGGCCCGACATCCTCCTGCTCGACGAGCCGCTGGCCGCCGTGGACGTGGAGCTCCGCCAGCGCATCGTTCCCTACCTGCGCCGCGTGCGCGACGAGATCGGCGTGCCGATGATGTACGTGTCGCACGACGCGGGCGAGGTGCAGGCGCTCGCCGACGTCGCGATCCGCCTCGAGGCCGGCCGCGTCGTCGGCAACGGCCACCCCGGCACCACGATGGCGCGAAATGGCACCTGACCGAAGGCACGAAGGGTCGTCACGCTGCACTCGAGCCCCACGAGATCACCACGAAGGGCACGAAGTGCACGAAGGGCTGCGGTCTCATCGTGAAGCCGGCAGCGCGCGGCGACCTGCGCGGCCCGGCCGTCGTCCATCGAGTCGGCCGGGCCGCCGGTCGGATCAGGGATCGGCGCACGCAAGAACGCGCATCGGGCTCCCGTCCTCCGATTTGGCGGGCGCGCTCTTGCGTGCGCCGATCCCTGATCCGGCGGGCCCATCGGGCCCGCAGGTCGCCGCGCGCAGCGTGACGATCTTCGTGGCTCTTCGTGAGCTTCGTGGTGCCGTACGTCGGACGCGGTCGCAGCGTGACAGTGAACGGTGCGTCGCCGGCTCGCGGTGTATACTCCCGCGCATGTTCAGCAAGCACCCTCGTATCGCGTTCCTCATCGTCCTGTGCTTCCTCCTGGCCGGCGCCGCGGGACGTCCCGCCGCGGCGGCCGACAAGCGTCCCATCGAGCTCGCCGACATCCTGTCGTGGAAGGGCCTCGCGGCGGCGGACCTCTCGCCCGACGGCGCGTGGCTCGGCTGCCGCGTGTCGCCGGTGGACGGCGACAGCGAGGTGGTGATCCGCGAGACGAAGGGCGAGCGGGAGTACCGGGTGCCGGTCGGCGAGATCACCGGCTTCGGCGGCGGGTCCGCGGTCGAGTTCTCGGAGGACTCGAAGTGGGCCGTCGTGACCGTGGCGCCCACGAAGAAGGAGGCGGCGGCCCTCAAGAAGCAGAAGAAGCCCCTCGAGAACCGCGCCGTCCTCGTCGAGCTCGCGACCGGCGCCCGGACCGAGTACGACAAGGTGAAGCGGGCCGCGTTCTCGGGCGAGGCGGCCGGATGGGTCGCCCTGCACCGCTACCCCGAGGCGGCGAACGGCAAGGACAAGCCCAAGGGCTCGGACCTGCTGCTGCGCGACCTCTCGACGGGCCGCGTGCTGAACGTCGGCAACGTCTCGGCGTTCGCCTTCGACCGCGCCGGACGCTACCTCGCGTGGACGGTGGACGCCCGGGACGGCGCGGGCAACGGCCTCGCGCTGCGCGACCTCGACACCGGCGTCACGACGGTGCTCGACAGCGGCGACAAGGACTCCTACGAGCGGCCCACCTGGACCGAGAAGGGGGACGGCCTCGCTGCGCTGAAGGGCGTCGAGACGAAGGGTTACGCCGACAAGCTCTACTCGGTCGTGGGCTTCACGGGCCTGCCCGGCACGCCGGTCACGACCGTGTTCGACCCGGCGAAGGCGAACGGCTTCCCCGACGGGATGACGGTGAGCCCGGATCGCGACCCGCGCTGGACCGAGGACCTGTCGGGCCTGCTCTTCGGCATCCACGAGGCGAAGACGAAGCCGGCCGGCGAGAAGGCCGAGGCCAAGGAGGGCGCGGAGAAGGAGGCGGCGGCCGAGGGCGCCAACGACGACGTGCCCGACCTGGTGCTCTGGAGCTGGCGCGACCCGCGGCTGCAGTCCGAGCAGCAGGTGCAGGCGACGCGCGACCGGGAGTACAGCTACCTGTCGGAGTACCGTGTCGCCGACCACGCGTTCCTGCGGCTGGCCGACGATGAGCTGCGGACCGTGACGCCGACGCCGCACGATCGCTGGGCGGTCGGCAGGGACACCCGCGCGTACGAGCTCGACGGCAACCTCGACGGCCGCGAGTACACGGACGTCTACGCGGTCGACATGCGCACCGGGGCCCGGCGGCTCCTCCTGAAGCGGTCGCGCTGGAACTACGGCGTCTCGCCCGACGGCGAATCGATCCTCCACTACGACGACGCCCAGTTCTACGCCTGCGCGCTGGCCACGGGTGTCTCGCGCAACCTGACGGCCGGCGTGCCGGCCTCCTTCGTGGACACCGAGAACGACCAGAACATGGTGAAGCCGCCGGTCCGGCCCGTCGGTTGGACGGCCGACAGCCGGTGGGTGCTCCTCTCGGACAACTACGACGTCTGGAAGGTGCCCGCGGGCGAGGGCACGGCGGTCAACCTGACCGTGAACGGCCGCAAGGCCGCGATCCGCTACCGGCGGCGCTTCGTGCTCGACGAGGACGAGAAGGGCATCGACCTGTCACGGCCGCAGTACTTCGAGGCCTACGGCGAGTGGACGAAGCAGGACGGCCTGGTCCGCCTGGCGCCGGGCGCCGCGGCGCCGGAGCGTCTCACATGGGGCGACGCCCTGTTCTCACGCCTGATGAAGGCGAAGAAGGCCGACGTCTTCGCCTACACGCGCGAGACCTTCGACCGCTCGCCGGACGTGCACGTCACCGACGCGACGTTCAAGCCCGACGCGCAGGTCACCGACATCAACCCGCAGCAGAAGGACTTCCTCTGGTCGAGCGGCTCGCGGCTCGTGGACTACAAGAGCGACAAGGGCGACCGGCTGCAGGCCGCGCTCTACCTGCCGGCCAACTACGAGCCGGGCAGGTCGTACCCGACGATCGTGTACATCTACGAGAAGCTGTCGAACCGGCTGAACGCGTACGACCGGCCGAGCGCGAACGGGTTCAACAAGTCGGCCTACACGAGCAACGGCTACGCCGTGCTGATGCCCGACATCACCTACCGCGTGAACGACCCGGGCATGTCGGCCGTGTGGTGCGTGCTGCCGGCGCTCAAGGCGGCGATCGCCACCGGGATCGTCGACCCGAAGCACGTGGGGCTGCAGGGCCACTCGTGGGGCGGCTACCAGACGGCGTTCCTCGTCACCCAGACGACCATGTTCGCCGCCGCGGTCGCCGGCGCGCCGCTCACCGACATGATCAGCATGTACAGCCTGATCTACAAGAACACCGGCGGCGCGAACCAGGCGATCTTCGAGAGCAGCCAGGGACGCTTCAAGGGCGGCTACTGGGACAACTGGGAGGCCTACGTCCGTAACTCGCCCATCGCGTTCGCGAAGAACGTGACGACGCCCCTGATGATCCTGCACGACGACAAGGACGGCGCCGTGGACTTCACGCAGGGCGTGGAGTACTTCAACACGCTGCGCCGGCTGAAGAAGCCGGTCGTCCTGCTGGAGTACCTCGGCGAGAACCACGGCCTGCGGAAGCCGGCCAACCAGCAGGACTACACGACGCGCATGAAGGCGTTCTTCGACCACTACCTGAAGGGCGCGCCGGCCCCGGCGTGGTTCGACGGCGTGCCGTACCTGAAGATGCAGGAGGAGCTGAAGGAGAAGAAGTGAGGAATGTCGAATGTCGAATGTCGAATGCTGAATGTCGAATGAGACTCCCGATCACGCTGTATTGACGTGACACGATGCTCTCAATTCGGCATTCGACATTCGGCATTCGACATTCAGCATTCGGACGCGATCACTGCTTTCCCCATTCTCTCTTCACCACCCTCGCGATCGGCTCCGCGCTGGTCGTCGGCCGGGTGGCCTCGCGCTTCTCCAGATCGTAGCGATCGCCCGGCGCGAGGAAGTAGAACTGGCCGCCGGAGTCGAGCATCTTCCGGTGGTCGTAGATGGCCACGTAACCCCGCCCCATCACCTCGAAGCGGTTGCCCTGGACGACGATGGCGGTGTCCTCGTCGAGGCCGATCCCGAGCAGGTCGGGGTGCGCCTCGATGACGGCGATGAGGTCGAACTCGCGGTTGCGCCGCAGCAGGTGCTGGTCGATCGCCACGCCATTCACCAGCCCGAAGCCGACCTGATGATCGCCCATCATGATCGTGTTGCCCTTCGTGTCGCCGCGCACCAGGAAGGACCCGATGATCGTCGCGCCGGCGCACGCGTGCTCATCGTCGATGACGACACCGGCGTGCGGGAGACCTGCGGGGCTATCCTTCGCCACGAAGGGCTGGAGGTTCAACTGGCGGCCAGCGGGCGCCGGGCGCTCGACTTGCTCCGGGGCCGGCCCTGCGATCTACTGATCCTCGATCTGAAGCTCCCTGACATCAGTGGCCTCGGCGTACTGGCGGAAGCCCGCCGGCGGGGGTGCGCAGCGCCAGCGGTCCTCATGACGGGGTATGCCAGTCTCGACACGGCGGTTGAGGCGATGCGGCTGGGGGCGGTGGACTATGTGAGGAAGCCACTCTTCGACGACGCCCTGATCGCGATCGTCGATCGGGCTCTCGGTCGGCCCTGCCCGGCCACCCCGGTAGCGGGGGCCGACGAGGCCGTGGCGGCGCCCGCCGAGGAGCCGTTGATAGCCGCGGACGGTCTGGCGCTGTGGACCACGGCGATGTGGCGGGTCGTGCACGCGCCGCACGACGTGGCGACCGTGGGGCGGTGGGCGGTGATGCTGTGCATCTCGGAGGACACGCTGTACACCTGGTGCCGCACGCAGGAGCTCAGGGCGAAGGCGTCGCTGGATCTGGCGCGGGTGCTGCGGGCCGTGCGGTGCGCGCGGCAGCGGGGCGGGAAGCCGGCGCAGTTCCTTGCGGTGAGCGACCGGCACACGCTTAGGCGCCTGCTGGTCCAGGGGGGGTGGGCGAGAGTGCCGCGTCGACGACCGATCAGGTGCTGGCGAGGCAGACACTCGTACAAGACCCCGTGGCGGTGGCGGCGCTGCGCGCGTGCGTTCGCGGGGAGTATTAGAATCCCGAATCGCGCCGGGCACTGTACGTTGCCAACGGGGCCGACGGCCAAGCTTCCGGATCCGCCCAGGCAATCCTCCACGGAGTCTTGCAGAGAACCTTTCCAGAAGATCCTCCAGAAGATCTTCAAGAGAATCCCCGGCGCTCTCTTGACGCCGGCGTGCTGACCCTTCACATTGCCTTGAGTGGGAGGGCGCCGCCTCTGTGAGGCAGCCACGTGTCCCGCTTGGTGATGTCTGTGGCGACGTGCTGAGCCACAACGATGCTCGAAGGAACCCGAATGCTGAAAGAACGTACCCTCCGCCGGATTGAAATTGCCTCGAACATCACGATTCTCGTCTGCGGTGTGCTCGCGGCACTACTTTTCGCTGGACAGCTTCGCGTGTTCGTAGCGCGAGGCAACTCCAGCATGGATTCCGGAGTTCTGAAGCCCGGTTCTACCCTTTCGCTGCAGGGCGTTGACTGGGCCGCCTCTGACCGCACGCTCTTGCTGGTGCTATCTACGCACTGTCGATTCTGTACGCAGAGCCTGCCGTTTTACGCCACGCTGACCGACGACAGAACGCGCTTTCAGCGGCTGCGGATGATTGCTGCCTTACCCGGGGCACTGGAGGTCGCTCGGGACTACCTGATGCGGGCGGACGTGCGTGTAGATCGAATTGTCCGTGTCAAGCCTTCCGCGATTCGGATTTCCGGCACTCCCACGCTGATCCTGGTGGGCAGAGACGGAACCGTGAGAAAAATCTGGGCTGGGCGCCTTTCTGCGGCAAGGCAGTCGCAGGTAGTCCGTTATCTGGCCACTGCACCTCGATAGGGCTCGCGCGCCGATGTGGCGCAACCGGCGAGGAGGTAAGCTATGGATCGCTCTGGGACGCGGACGTTCATTCGAGCCGGCATCGCGGTCATTTTTGCGTCGGTCCTCTTCTTCGGGCCCGCAACGGAGCGTCTCTTGGCCGACTACTGCTACTGGGAGACGCAGCTCGCCGACCCGATAACCGGTAATTGGATTTGGGGTTCAATTGCGTGGGCAGTGTCGACTGTACTACTTGTTTCGACATGCGATTGCAGTGTAGCAGCGACTGCAACGACCAATATCAGGCCGGCGAGCTCAGTGACCAGGGAGCCGCCCTCTGCCGGGACAACTGCTTCGACGACTTCCAGGAGTGCAAACAGTCCTGCTTCTGGTAAGCGTGCAGTCGGGGTTGTTGGTTGGGGCACTGGCCGACAGCGCGGACAGGAGCCGATCCCGGTGCGCTGGGCGGCATGAACGGACGTCGCATGTGCCCGAGGGCGAGCGCTGGCCTGGTTGTCGTGTCAGGCACGCCGTTGTACGATCGCGGATACGGAACGATCTTGGCCAGGCTGGTTTCGGGCGCCTGTCGCGCGGGGTTTGCGCAGTCGTCGGGTTGGTCATGCCGCACCACCTTCGTCTTAGGCCACGGCGTCGCTGGCGGAACGCTCCTGGTGGGGGGGGCGCACGGCAGTGCGTCAGACTTCTGGCGCCGCTGCTCCTTGTCGCATCACTGGCGCAGGGCGGCACGCCGTCCGCGGCGGGACCGGCCGCAGCGGCCGATTCAGTCACTCCCGAACTGCTGTCTCTGGCCGCAGCCGCACTCCACCGCAGCCAGGGCGTGCTCTTGAGGCTCGTCTGCGACGAACGGTACGAGCAGCACGAGTACGTGGACGTCCGCGGCGTCGAATGGTCTCCGGGGCTCTCGTACCACGAAACCGTCCGGCGGCGTAATCTGGGGACGCGTCGTCTTCGGAGCGACCTTATTACGATCGCGACGCCGGACACGGCGTCCGATGGCTCCCCCTGGGTGCAACTGAGAGATGTGCACGAGGTCGATGGCAAACCGCAGCCGTACGAACCGCACCGCGCGCTGAGGCTGCTGGCGAGATCGGGCACGCTCGACTCGTCTGCTGCGAAGCGCATCGCAGAGCAAAGCGCACAATTCAACATCGGTCCCGTGAAAAGGACGTTGAACTTTCCCCTCTTGCCCCTGCTGTTCGTGATCCGGCAGAACCAGTGGCGGTTCGCCTATACGCTAGAGCGCTTCGAAGAAGTTGGCGGCCGCAAGGCCGGAGTGGTCCAGTACCGCGAGCAGGCCATTCCCAGCCTGATTCGGCCGGCCGGGAATGCCTACATCGCTCCGGTTCAGGGGCACGTCTGGATAGACTCGAAGCAAGGCTACGTCTTGCGCGCGACCGTGCGTCACGGCGGGTCCGTAGAGCACACGGATCTTCAAGTCGAGTATCGAGTCGACGCGAAGCTGGACGCAGCGGTACCGGTTCAGATGCGAGAGGACATAGACCTCGGTCCGAACAAGCCCAGGCTGAAGGGCGTCGCGCAATACACGAACTGCCGGAGATTTGAAACGCAGGCGCGGATCATTCAGCGAGACTGACCCGAAGGCGACACCTGCTCCAAACATGGAATGCAGAACGTCGAATCACAGCTCCAGGTGACGCCGCGTCGGCGTGACAGAATGCTGTCAATTCGACATTCGGCATCCGACAGTCTGCATTCGGACACGATCACCTTCCTCCCCATTCCTTCTTCACCACCCGCCCGATCGGCTCCGCGCTGGTCGTCGGCCGGGTGGCCTCGCGCTTCTCCAGATCGTAGCGGTCGCCCGGCGCGAGGAAGTAGAACTGGCCGCCGGAGTCGAGCATCTTCCGGTGGTCGTAGATGGCCACGTAACCCCGCCCCATCACCTCGAAGCGGTTGCCCTGGACGACGATGGCGGTGTCCTCGTCGAGGCCGATCCCGAGCAGGTCGGGGTGCGCCTCGATGACGGCGATGAGGTCGAACTCGCGGTTGCGCCGCAGCAGGTGCTGGTCGATCGCCACGCCATTCACCAGCCCGAAGCCGACCTGATGATCGCCCATCATGATCGTGTTGCCCTTCGTGTCGCCGCGCACCAGGAAGGACCCGATGATCGTCGCGCCGGCCGACGAGCCGCCGACGACGCCGCCCCGCTCGAGCACGGCCTCGATCTCGCGCTGGGTCCGTGTGTTCAGGTAGGCGTCGGCGAGGCGCCACTGCCGTCCCCCGCCGAACCACACGCCGCGCGCGGTGGTGAGCGGCTTCACGAACGCCTCGGAGTCGGCCACCTGCCGGTCGGTCGTGTGCAGCACCGTCAGGTGGGTGGCGCCGGCCTGCTTGAACGGGCGCAGGCCGGACCAGTACTCGTCGTAGCTGGCCGCGCCCTCCGCTGTCGGGATGACGACGATGGGCGCGTCGGCGCCGCCGGCCAGGTCGAGGAACCGCTCGACGATCGCCTGGTCGTGCATGTTGCCGCCGACGATGACGAGCGAGCCATGCGCGGGGCCGGTCTGGGCCGACGCCACGGCCGGCGCGAGGAGGACGAGCGCAAGCAGCGACGCGAGCGAGGAGCGAAGTCTCATGTATGCCTCCAGCCTGCGGCCCTCAGCGGCCGCGGCGCGTCTGGCTGGCCGGGGCGGCGAGCGCGTCGAGCGCCACCGGCCGGCCGTCCACGAACACGTGCTTGACGGTGGTGGTCGCGGCGAACAGGTCGCCGTCGGTGACGACGAGGTTCGCGATCTTGCCGGCCTCGAGCGAGCCCAGCCGGTCGGCGGCGCCCGCGATGCGCGCCGCATCGATCGTGAGCGCGCGGATCGCCGCGTCGGGCGACAGACCGGCCTCGACCGCCCGCGCGGCGTTCTTCACGAACACCGTCGGGTCCTTCAGACCGCCCGACTCGAACGCGAACGTCACGCCGGTCCGGGCGAGCGCCGCCGGCGCCTTCGGCGCGTGGTCGCGCTCGCGCAGCACGCGCAGCGGCTCGTCGGCGTCCGGCGCGAGCGTCGTCGGCCGGGTCGGGTAGTCGAGCGAGTAGATGACGCGCGCGCCGTGCGCCTTCAGCTCGGGGCCCAGCTGGTCGGCCTCGAGGCCGCCCGCGATGATCGGGTCGAGCCCGAACGCGGCGGCCATGTCGAGCGCCCGCACGATCTCGCGCTTGAGGCCCGCGTCGAAGACCACCGGCTCCTGGCGGCCGAGCGCCGGACCGAGCGCCTCGAGCGCCGGGTCGTACGCCGGCCGCGGGAACGCGGGCCTCCGCGCGTAGGCGGCCTGGACGAGCTGGTAGTGCTGAGCGTCGAGGAACGCCTGGCGCACGAAGGCAATCATTCCCAGCAGCGAGACCGGGTAGCCGCCGCCGCTCGCCCGCTGGAGCGCCACGTGCACCGCCACGCGGTCCCGGACGACCAGCAGGCCGCTGCGGACGTCCTCGACGCCGCCCACCTGTGGGTGATCCGGCGGCGGCACGACGTTCACCAGCGCGCTCTGGCCGGTGATGCCGGCGCCCTCGGGCCGCGCCAGCACGGTCGTGACGCCGGCGGCCGCGTACGCGTGCAGGTCGGTCGCCTCGGTCTTCACGTGGTCGGCCGCCTTCAGCCCGGGGCGCAGGATGACGCTCCGCTTCCAGCGCTCGACCTCCTCGGTGGTCTGCGGGTTCTCGGGCGGCGCGATCGTCGGCAGGTCGAGCCCGGCGGCCGTGCCCAGGTCGATGAGCCCGGGGTACACGGTGAGGCCGGCGCCATCGATGACCGAGGCGTCGGCGGGCGCCGTGACGCCCGCGCCGACGGCCTCGATGAGGCCGTCACGGATGACGATCGTGCCCGACGCAATGGGCGCGCCGGCGGAGGTCACGATGCGGGCGCCGCGGATGGCGTACACGTTCGGCGCGTCGGCGCGCGCCGCGAGCGTCGCGCCCGCCGCCAGCGCGGCGACGATCAATGGAACGCGAAATCTTGTGCGCATGATGCTGTGTTCCTCAATTCGACATTCAGCATTCGAAATTCGACATTCGGCAGGATTACCGCCGTGCCATGTACTTTTCGTACAGGTCCTTCTGCCGGTTCTCGAGGCCCACGTCCCGCCCGCCGATGACGACGCGCGTGATCGCGGTGCGGATCTCGAGCGGGTCGCCGTCGGCGATGAAGAGGTTGGCCATCTTCCCGGGCTCGAGGCTGCCCATGACGTCGTCTACGCCGAGAATCCGGGCGGCGTCGATCGTCAGGGCCTGCAGGGCGCGCTCGCGCGGCAGGCCCCACGCGACCGACATGGCGGCCTCGTAGGGCACCAGGCGCACGTTGGTGGTGTCGCGCGTCGCGAAGCCGAACGTCACGCCGGCCGCGGCGAGCCGACCCGCGGCCTGGTAGGAGGCGGCGTGGAACTGGTCCTCGTGCGCGGGCAGCGTCAGCACCGACCCGAGGATGACCGGCACGTGCTTCTCCGCCAGCAGCGGCGCGACGAGCGCCGCCTCCGGGCCGGCCGCGATGACGACCTTCACGCCGGTGCGTTCGGCGAACGCGATCGCGTCGCGGATATCCGCCTCGGTGCGCGTGGTCGTGATGAGTGGCGTCCGGCGCTCGACGACCGGCACGAGCGCCTCGAGCGTCCAATCGCGGGCGCGGTCCGGGCCGGCCTTGGCGTAGGCGCGGGCCTGGTCCAGCAGGCGCGCCAGCTCGTCGAGCTTCCGGTCGCGCTCCTTCTTGAGATCCTCGTAGCTGCGCTCGCGGGCGGCCTGGCCGCCGAAGCCGAAGCCTCGGCCGCCCATCGCCGGGAAGTCGAACGCGATGCCCGCCGACGGCTTCACGGTGGCCTCTTCCCACGTCCAGCCGTCGAGCTTCATCACCGGCACCTCGCCGGCCAAGATGCCGCCGTCGGGTACCGCGGCGACGGCCGTGACGCCGTTGGCGCGCGCGATGGGGATGGCGTCGCTGTCGGCCTTGTAGGCCACGCGCGTCCGGAGCTCGGGGTTGAAATCGTGCAGCTCGGTCGTGTCGTCGTACCAGCCGCCGGGGCCGGCCTCGGCGAGGCCGAGCGTCGTGGCGGCGTCGATCCAGCCCGGGTAGACGTCCTGGCCCTTCGCGTCGATCACCGTTGCGCCCGCGGGCGGCCGCACGTCGGCTCCCACCGCCTCGATCCGGTCGCCGCGGATCACGATGGCGCCGCGCTCGATGGTCGCGCTGGTGACCGGGTGGATGCGCGCGTTCACGATGGCCACGACCGGCGCGTCCTGCGGCGGGGGCGGCAGCGCGCCCGGCCGGCTCGGCTCCGCGTCCGCGGACGCGCCGTCGCGCGCCATCGGCAACCCGTCGTCGGCGCCCGTCTTCGGCCGCTCGCGCGGCGGCGTCTGGGCGGCCACGAGCGCGGCCTTCTCCTTCTCGACCGCCGCCAGGCGCGCGGCCTCGGCGGCGCGGTCGTAGTAGGCGATCCCGTCGATGTAGGTGCGCTCGACGCTGGCGTAGGTGCTGAGCGGATGATGGTTCCAGATGACCAGGTCGGCGTCCTTGCCGGCCTCGATCGAGCCGACCCGCTTGTCGATGTGGAGAATCTTCGCCGGGTTGATCGTGACGAGCGCGAGCGCCTCGTCCTCGCTCAGCCCGCCCCACTTCATCGTCTTGGCCGCCTCGGTGTTGAGCCGGCGCGCGTGCTCGGCGCTGTCGGAGTTGATGGCCACGACCACGCCCTTGCGCGTCATGATCGCGGGGCTGTAGGGGATCGCGTCGACGACCTCCTCCTTGTAGCCCCACCAGTCGGCGAAGCTGCCGACGCCGGTGCCGTGCGCCGCGATCTCCTTGGCGACCTTGTACCCCTCGAGCCCGTGCTCGAAACTGGTGACCTTGAACCCGATCTCATCACCCAGCTTCAGCAGCATCAGCATCTCGTCGGCGCGGTACGCGTGCGCGTGCACGAGGCGTTTGCCCTCGAGCACCTCGACGAGCGGTTCGAGCTGCAGGTCACGACGCGGCGGCAGCACGTCCTGGCCCGCCGCCCTTCTCGTGCGGTAGTCCTGCCAGGCCTTCTGGTAGGCCTTCGCGCGCGTGAACGCGTCGCGAATCACGAACTCGACGCCCTCGCGCGTGGCCGGGAAGCGCCGCGGGCCGGGACGCAGGCCCGCGCCCGGCCGCTTCGGGTTCTCGCCGAGGGCGAACTTGATGCCGGGCACGGCGCCGTCGAAGAGCAGATCAGCCGCCTTCGTCTTGCCCCACCGCAGCTTGATGACCGCGTTCTCGCCGCCGATGGGGTTCGCGCTGCCGTGCAGCACGTTCGCGATCGTCACGCCGCCGGCCAGATCGCGGTAGATGTCGACGTCGGTCGGGTTGAGCGTGTCGGCGACGCTCGTCATCGAGCTGACGGTCGTGCCGCCCTCGTTGATGTCGTCGGTGGCGATGTGCGAGTGCTCGTCGATGATGCCGGGCGAGACGAACTTGCCGGCGGCGTCGACGATCGGGACGCCGGGCGGCACCTGGACGTCGGCGCCCACGGCCGCGATCTTGCCGTCGCGCACGAGCACGGTGCCGTTCGGGATGGTGCCGCGCGTCACCGTCAGGACGGTCGCGCCGCGGATCGCGAAGGTCGCGCCGGGCTGGGCCGCCTGGCCGGCGACCCGCGACGCCCCGACGGGGAGCGCCACGACGAGCCCCAGCGTGACGAGGCCCACGGTGAGAGGTGGAAGGAGTCGGCGTGTCACGGTCTTCCTCCAGGGGGTGTGATGACTTCAGCCGTCAGCGGTCAGGGGTCAGATGTCAGGAGGCTGCGGTCAGCAGTCAGGGTGCCAGGGGACGACCACATGACCCCTGACCGGCCGCACTGTACCCGGTTCGGCGTGGCGGGGCAAACGCCGGGGTGGGAGAGCGGGAGCAGGGAAGTAGAGGGCCGGAGGCGGGGTCGGCTCTACGGCTCTGGCGCGCGGTAGACGAGCACCTCGGCGCGCTCGAGCGTGATGAGCCCTTCCTGCACCATCTCCTCGAGCGCCGGCAGGAACGCCTCGATCTTGTCGGCGGCGTCCACGATCTCGATCACGACCGGCAGATCCTGCGAGAGACGCAGCACCTTCGCGGTGTGCAGGCGGCTGTGCGCGCCGAAGCCCATGAAGCCCTTCCAGACGGTCGCGCCCGCCAGCCCGCGCGTGCGCGCCTCCTCGACGATGGCTTCGTAGAGCGGGCGGCCGTGCCAGCGGTCCGCTTCGCCCACGAACACGCGGAGCAGCTTACCTTCCGTCGGTAGCTTCATGCGGCCTCTCACACCGGCTCAGGTCTCACGGCTCACGGCTGATGGTCCTGACCGCTGACCCCTGACGGCTGACCCCTTAGAGGGCCTTTCCCCCCAGGAATCCCCCGAACATGGCCACCAGCCCGAGCAGCAGCTGTCCGCCAGCGTTCATCAGCGCCGCCGTCGTCTCGCCGCTTCGCAGGAGCTCCACGGTCTCGAAGCTGAAGGTGGAGAACGTGGTGAAGGCGCCGAGGACGCCCACGAGCAGGAACGCGCGGGTCGTCTGGTCGATCGTCAGGCGCTCGTCGGTCAGGCCGGCGATGAACCCGAACGCCAGGCATCCGGCCACGTTGACGACGAAGGTGCCCCACGGGAAGTACGGGACGCGAAGCGGTGCACGGCGCCGGAGAGGCCGTAGCGCGCGAGCGCGCCGACCGCGCCGCCGAGCGCGATGACCACGAGGTTCATGTCTTCAGGGAGCCTAGCACACTCAGCGGGCGTCGCCCGCCCGCTTCTCGAGGAAGTCGAGCCAGCGCTTCACGAGCGCCTGCTGCGCGCCGCCCAGGCGCGCGTAGGCCTCCGCATACGCCTGCGCCCGGGCGAGGTCCTGCTGCGGCGACTCGACGACGCCGCCCGCCGCGCCGACGCCGTAGATCGCCTGGACAGCCACGAAGAGGGCGTGCTGGTCGTCGGGGTGCGCCGCCAGGTGGCGATCGAGGGCGACGAGCCCGTCCTTCGGCCGGCCGAAGAGCAGCAGCGCCACGCCCAGCCGTCCGGTGAAGCGGCCATCGTCGGGCCACTTGCCCATGGCCTCCTGCAGGGCGCCCATGGCGGTCTGCGCGTCGCCGCTGCGCATGGCCGCGTCCACCAGCAGCTGGTAGACGAGCGGCGAGTCCTCGAGGCCGAGCAGCGACGTCTGCCACGCGCCGGCCGCCTCGTCGTCGCGGCCCCCGGCCGCGTAGCAGGCCGCCAGGTAGGCCATCGGCGAATAGGCGCCGGGTGCGGTCTGGAGCGTGGAGCGGAAGAAGCCGGCGGCGGCCTCGAGCTGGCCCTGCTGGAGCGCGGCGAGACCGCGGACGAAGGTCGCCAGCGGATGCAGCCGGTCGCTCTTCGCCTTGTCGGCGGCCTCGGCGAAGCGCCCGGCGCGCGCGTCCTTCACCGCCTCCTCGAGCGCGGGTGACAGGTCGCGCGCCGCCGCGAACGTCAGCTCGTCGAGGAATTCGCCGACGACGGCGGGGTCGAAGAGCGGGTCGCGCGAGAAGGTCTCGACGAGCGAGCCCGCCTCGAAGCGCGGCGCGGGGGCGCCGGCCGGCTCGGCGCCG
>JAHECP010000085.1 GCA_024641665.1 Acidobacteriota bacterium | reverse complement strand
ACGGGTTCGCGGCGTCACCAAAAAGCAAACGGCCACTCCTCCCGGGGTGCCGCGACAATAGACGCACTGGGGGTTTCTCGTCTACCAGGTAGCGCGGCACCCGCCGAGCCCGATGGTTCTTTAGGATGTCGCGCTCCGTCCGCAGCTCCCGATTCTCCTTGCGGAGCCGGGCGAGCTCTTCGCGCTCAGCGGTGGTCAGGCCGGTGCGGCCGTGCGTGCGGTTGGCCCGGGCTCGGCTGACCCACAGCCGCAAGGCGGAGGGGGTCAGATCGAGATCGCGGGCGACGGCCCCGACCGTCTTCCCCTCGTCCAGGACCAACCGGACGGCTTGGCTTCGGAACTCCTCATCAAACTGCCGGCGAGGCCGCCGGGTCTTGCCGTTCTTGGGCATGATGGACATCGTAGCCGCCTTTCAAAAGATGTCCACGAGATCGGATCAAGCCCAAACTGGCTTCTTCACGTCACAACACGGAGTGGTGTGTACGTGTCGGCATGTGCTTGAGGCGTGCTTGGCGTTGGACGCTCCAGATTGTCACGCCGGGTGATCAGGAGCGTCATCCTGTGGCGCGTCTCGCTCTAACTCTGACGCTTCCTACCTGCTTCAACGAATCGATGCCAGTGCCTTCAGCTGCTGTTCTTCGCAGTAGTCCTCCATCTTGAAATCGTCGGGCCAATCTGTGAGGCACTTGCGGCGGATGATCAGCTGATCAGTCGTCGTCATGCTTCGTGTCTGCAGCTTCTGCAGGGCGGTGGTCTGTTGCTCCTGGCAGTAGGCGCGCATCCGAAAGTCGTCTGGCCAGTCCGCCGCGCATTTGGACCGAATGCGCGGTGTCGCCTCGCCAAGCGTGGGGATACCAATCGACCTTTGGGCGACGGGCGGCAGTGTTGTCGTGCTCGGCGGCAATGTCGGAGCCGCGAGGTCCATTTGCTGAACCAGCTGAAGGTTCAACAGGTTCATGGAGCTGGCGAGGCTGCCAGTGAAACGCTGCAGAGCGAGCACGGCCTCGTTCTGTCGTAGGCCTTCGTTGAGGACGTTGATGAGATTGTAGTCGGCTCCAGGGACCGCTGGGTCGAACAGGAACATGTAGAGGGTGTCACCGGCCATCGGTTCCACGGCTCGATATGCCATCCAACCCTGTGCTTGCGACCGGCGTGATGGGACGTTTGCCAGAGCGACCTTGAGGTCTCCGAGACCCTGCTCGAAACTGGCCTCGGCGCCACGCCTGACCCGCACCATGATCAGTCCGGCCTGTTCTCTGAACGTCAGGGGAGGCTCGATCTCAGGAGGCGGTTCCGCCTGCCCGCCCTTCTCTCTGGCGATGGCGACGACGTATTCGGCGGCGAAAGCACCGATGGCCTGGTCTACGACATTAGGCCGACAGACCTCGCACGGACCAGCTCCAGCACGCAATGCATCAGCGAGGGGCATCGTCTGCGGGGTGTGGCCGGCCAGTCTGGGGCACGTGGCCAGGTGGTATTGCCCCCCATAAACAGAGACCGTCGGGCCTGGCGGAATAGTCGAGGAGGGCGTCTGTGCCGTGGCGCCTGCGGAAGTCCAAGGGAGGAGTAGAAGAAGGACAACGAGGTGACGCATCATGACCGGACCTCCCGTTGAAGACGGGGCCGTCGAAGGGGCGGGCTAGCTCATCCGGGAGAATATCACTCTTCGACGATCCCGGCCATGATCTTTCGGTGACGCACGGATTGTGCGCGGCGAACGAGTGTTGACGGTGGATGACGACGGCACACACGGCGAAAGTATCTCTCAACGCAGGTCGAGATTCCCGGTCGCGAATTTTGCGGGCTCTAGTAGTATGAAGGGCACCGGGGGCCGCCGCGCGGGGAGGTGGGGGCCCTCAGGCGTTGCCGGGACAGGCCGCCGGGAGGGAACCGGTCCTCCTGGTCCATCTGATAGCATGTCCGCATGCACGAGCGGGAGCTTGAACGACTCTGGCGGCGTTACGTTATTCCGGCGCGCAAGGCGCAGCAGGCCGAGCGGGCTGCGCTGCGGTTTGCGTTGAAGCACTTCGAGGCCGACGACGTCGCGCGATTCCTCGGGATCAGTCGGACGACTCTCTGGCGGAGGACGAAGGAACATCACCTCGGCTGAAGACCAGCCGCGGTCACGTCATCACGTAGCGAGTGCACGTCCACGCACGCTCGTCGCCCGCGAGACTGCAATCCTCCGTCGCTTCCACTTGACACCGGATCTCATCAATGATCTGATGAGACAAAGGCGGGACGCCCGCGTGCAGCAACACGCGAACGCCCCTAGACTACTTTCCGGTGAAGAAATGACCCGCTAAGTCGCTGACGGTCCACGAGGGCCGGTGACCGCTTCTGACCAAACGGGTCGTTTCGATCATTTGCCAGTACCGATCGCCACGCCTACATTCTCTCGCGTATGACGGCTGCTGAAAGGAGTTTCCATGGTTCGACGCCGCCACTGGTCGTGCTGCGCTCCCGGCTTCTGCGGAAACCGCAGTCGTGAGCCGGCCGGCCGTGGAGGTGGCCGATATCCTCCGCGCGCAGGGCGGCACCTTCCTCGAGCAGCATCCGTGGCTGACCACGCAGCAGCGATCGGTCCTTCGGGCGATTGCGCGCTGTCGGACCGCGGCACTCGGCGGGCATCTCGATCGGTGTGCCACCTGCGGGCATCAGGCCATCTCCTATAACTCGTGTCGCAATCGGCACTGCCCGAAGTGCCAAGCGCAGGCGCGGGAGCGCTGGCTCCACGCCCGCGAGCGCGACCTCCTCGACGTGCCCTACGTGCACGTCGTCTTCACGCTCCCGCATGGGCTCCTGCCCCTGGCCTACCGGAATGGCACCCGGTTGTACACGTGGCTCTTTCAGGCGAGTGCGGCGACACTCCGCGAGGTCGCCGCTGATCCACGGCATCTCGGCGCGGAGATCGGCGTGCTCAGCATCCTTCACACGTGGGGGCAGACACTGGTCCGGCATCCCCACGTCCACTGCGTCGTGCCGGCGGGCGGGCTCTCGGCTGATCACCAGGGCTGGATTGATCCCAAGTACGCAGGCTTCTTCCTCCCGGTGACGGCCCTCAGCCGGGTCTTTCGCGGGAAATTTGTTGAAGCCTTACGACGCGCGTACGACCGCAACGAGCTCGACCTGTCCGGCGGCAGCGAGCACCTGCGGAATCCGGTGGCGTGGCGGTCCCTCGTTGACGCGCTCTTCGACGCCGACTGGGTCGTGTACGCCAAGCCGGCCTTCGGTGGCGCACACGCCGTCCTTCGATATCTCGGGCGCTACACCCATCGCGTGGCGATCAGCAATCATCGGCTGCTCGCCTTCGATGGCGAGCACGTGACCTTCGGCTACAAGGACTACGCCCGGGGCAACGAACGGCGCACGATAACCCTCTCGGCGGCAGAGTTTCTCCGTCGCTTCGTCCAACACATCCTGCCGCGCCGCTTCGTCCGTATCCGCCAGTCAGGATTCCTCGCCAATGCGTGCCGCACCGCTCGGGTGGCCCTCGCGCAGACCGTGCTCACCACGTCCTCACCGCCGACACCGGCGCCAGACGCGACTGGCTCGACCACGCCGGAGCCAAGGACCCTGGCGACGTGGGCGTGTCCACGATGCGGCGCCGCGATGATCGTCGGGCCGATCCTGTCGGCGCTCCAGCTCGCCTCAATCACCTGGAGTATCGACAGCTCATGAGCGCCGGACAGCCTCCCGGTCGTCATGTACCGACGCGTGACGGTCCACGTCTCGGACGTGGTGTGCCGCGACGCCGTCCTCGAAGGCGGCGCACCCCCACCCGCCGGCGTACGCGCCATCCGCACAGCCACGCCTGGCGCCGCTCGCGCGCCGCCAGCCTCTCAATCGAGTCCGAGCCACGCTCGGGGATCCCCATTCCAGCTCCATAGCCGGCCGCCGCGCCAGCGGCTTCCTTCAAGTCTCGTTATCGAAAGTGCCTCGGCCTCAACAACGAGCGCGCACGTCACCAACTTGCGCCGAGGCACTTCCGATGAACGCTAGCGACTACTCAGGAGCGGTCCTGCGGCTGGAATCATGCGGTCACGACGGATCTGTATTTCGCCAACGAGGTATGATGGACACTAACGAAGCTGCGCCTCAAACCAACGAGTAAAGGCCTCGGCCCTTGCTCATTGCGGGAACTGATGACGGTGCGAAACGGCGGGGCGGCGCAGCTTCGTTAGGTGGCATTGTTTGATGCCGCTTCGCGGCGGGCCGCTTCGCGGTTCGGGAAAACAAAGGCGTCCGGCCGAGCGGAGCTCGGCGCGGACGCCCGTTGGGTGGTATCTCTTCCTGTTGTCACACGGGAGGAGGCCATGCCCAACGTCGCCGAGATTATCAAGGACCACGTGACCTTGGAAGTCCGGAGCTTCGACCGCCTGTATCTCAACGCCTTCGTCCCACGGCTCCAGACCTCAGGGGGCGTGGTCGACTTCCTGGTCCGCGCCTGCGGCCAGAAGATTGCGTCGCCGGCCATCTTCGGCCAGATCACGAACGCATTCAAGGCGGCGCTCCGCGCCTGGGCCGACGCCCACGGCACCCCCTGGGTGGAATTCCGGAAAGGCGAGCGGAAGGACACCGTCGCTCAGCGCTATCGCGACCGGTTCGCCAAGCCGAGCGGCGTGGTCCTGATTGGCGTCGCCCAGGAGCGGACGTCGGCCTGGACGGCCACCAAGGTGCGGCAGGGGCGGTGGGTCGATTTTCGGTACTCCCGCAAGTCGGTCTGCCCCAACCACTACTACGTGTACCTGCTCGACCCCGAATGGGGGCCAGCCTTCATCAAGATCTGCGGCTACGCCCCCTACGCGGTCAAGATCTGCCTGAACGGACATGAGTGGGCCAAGCGCCAGCTGGCGGGTCGACGCCTGCGCTTCGAAGCGCTTGACAACGGGTTCCTCCGCTGCGCCCATCCCGAGACGCTCCAAGCTATCTGCGACCAGCTGAACGCGGCCGACATCGAGGCGTTCTTCCGGCGGTGGCAAGCCATCCTGCCGTTTCCCCTGACCGCCGCCCACCGGCGCGCCGGATTTACCTATCAGCTGTCGCTGCTCCAGGTGGAGGTCAGCCGCACGCAGGTCTTCGACCGGCCGCTGCGCGGCCGGGAATTCTTCGAAAGTGTCATTCGCGACCATCTCGACCTGGGCCGGCCCGATCAGGTTCAGCTGCTCTTTCCCCGACGGATCACCCGCGCCACGCCCGGGCGCTTCACGACCCGCGTCATCACCGACGGCGTCAACCCCAGTCTGCACATCGCCTACAAGCGCTGCCACATCAAGCAGTACTTCAAGGAGGAGCGCGCGCTGCGCACCGAGACCACCTTCAACGACACCTACGACTTTGGCGTCGGAAGGCGGCTGTCGAACTTGAGCTACCTCCGCACCTTGGGCGATCACATCAACCGCCGCGTCCTGGAGACCGAGTGCCTGGCGCACGACTGCAGCCTCGCGCCCGCGCAACTGGCCGACCTCGTGCAGCCGACCCAGACGCCCGAGGGCCAGCCGGCGCCCGCCCTGAAGTTTGGCCAGCCGCGCGTCACGGCCCTGCTCAATGCGCTCTGTCACTTCCTCTGGACCGCCGACGGCCTGACCAACGCGCAACTCCGTCCGCTCGTCGCGTCTTTACTCGGCTCCTCGTACACCACGCGGCAGATGGGATACGACCTCCGGCGGTTGTGCCGCAAGGGCCTCCTCAACCGGCTCGAGGGGCAGAAGCGGTACGTCCTGACGCCCTACGGCCGGCGCGTGGCTCTGTTTCTGACCAAGGTCCACGCCCGAGTCCTCCGATCCGGACTCCAAGCCCTGGACCTCAGTTTCACCGCGCAGGCGCCGCCCGCGTTGCGCACCACGTTTACCGCGCTCGATCGGGCGATCGATGCCCACATCACCGGGGCTCAACTTGCGGCATGATCGTTTTACGACCGTTTCGTACACTTTCTAGCCGTGCAAGCACGGCTAGCCACAGACTAGCCAATTCGACCGATGGCCGAAGCGGCCGGAGCAGAGAGGACTCCCGAGTGACCTCGCGGAAGCGCAAAGCGCCGGGTCAGGCACCAACGAGAGCCGCTGTGGCGCCAAATGTTCCTCATTTCCGCGGGCGCAGCGGAGGGCGCGCTGGCGCGGCTGGCTACAACTTCCAAGACCTGTACCTCACTCTGCAGCTCGTGACGCTTCTCGTGGACGACCGCGAGCCGGTGCTCGAGGTGATCTGGGAGAAGAAGGCTCTCGAGGTCGAGGCGGCGCGCGCTGATCGCGTCCATGTGGACGATCTCATCGTGCGGACGTCCAGCGGCCGGGAGGTCTACGTCCAGGTTAAGGCCTCCGACACTTCTTGGTCGGCAGCGCGGCTCGCCAAGACTCACGTTCTTACACAGTTCTGGCGCCAATGGGACTCGATAGATCCGACGCGCCGAGCCGCGATCTCGCTGCGCTTGGCAAGCAACGGAGACACTAGGCCATTGGCCATGTTGGCGGACGCGGCTGGGCGCTCGCGGACACCCGCCGAGTTGCTAGGCGGCGAGGCTTCAGATGCGGCGCTGCGGGAACTGCACGTGATCGCGCACTCGTTGAGCCTCGCGGAAGACAGTTCCGAACTCCTATCGTTTCTCAAGTGCCTGCAGGTTGAAAACCTGCCCGACGCCGCGAATCTGGACAGCTTGATCGTCAGGTCGCTCGCCGTGTTCGGCGAATACGCCCCTTCGATCGCGGATAGGTTGCTGCGACTGGTAGTTGAGAGCAAACACAGCGGAAGAGGAGCACGGGCGGCTTACACGCGGTCGGACCTGATTACTCGCTTGCGAGAGGATCGCGCGGTCGAGAAGGCGCTCATCGGCGCCAGTTTCATCAAGTTGCAGCGCCACGTCGATCCGAGCTTCTGGGACGAGTACCGAAGGGAGGTGGTCAACTCGTTCCGGACGCTGCGTGTGTACGGACTGCAGGTAGATCGTGTTGTCTTCGCTGACCTCCCCTCGCTGTTCGTGCCCCTGCGCCTCCTGCCCATCCCGTACCCCAACGAACGCAATGAAGACGATGACGAGCGCAAACCGATCACCGATCGATTCTTAGCCGGCGAAGAGCGCCGCGTGCATGGCAGGCCGCGCCGCCAGGGCAGCGAGGAGTCCAGCGAGCTAAGCGAGGTTCTGTCGTCTACTCAACGCATCGGTCTCATTGGCGGCCCTGGCTCGGGGAAGACAACTACCCTCAAGTGGCTAGCGGTGATCTCGGCGCTCGATGGTGAGGAAGGTCGCGAGAGGCGGCTCCGCTTTGGCCTTCCCCCGCAGCCCCTCGTGCCGGTCTTCGTGCGCTTTCGGAGGTTGGCGCAACGGGTGCGCGAAAGGGGCCTCGCCGGCGTCGCAGGACGGGCTGCACTGGTAGCAGACTTTCTCGCGGCTGAATTCCAGGCTGGCCTCGCCGGACGCCAACTGACGAGAGGTCAGTCTCTGGAGATCGCCCAGGAGCTCCTCGAATCCGACGGGACGATCTTCCTCTTCGACGCCTTGGATGAGGTCCCGGACGCCGAAATGAGAACTGCGCTGTTTGAGGCAGTTGCGGACCTGCTGGCACGCTTCCCACGTCCCCGGGTGGTGCTGTCGTCCCGGCCGTATGCCGTCCGGCGAGATGTTTCGCGGCTCGGCTTGGCTCTTTTCGCGCCCTTGCCATTCGATCGAGCCGGACGTCGCATCTTCGCCCGCCACTGGTACCGCTCGGTGCGGATTCATCTCGGTAGCGCCCTCGGCGCCCGAGCAGCCGAGGACCAGGCTGACGACCTGGCCACGGCCGCGGACACCATGCCGGAGCTGGCCGAGACCCCGCTCCTGCTTTCGATTCTCGCGCTGGTCCACTTCAACCGGCAGGGCCTGCCAGTCGAACGAGCGACGCTCTATGACCAGGCCACCCTGGCCATGCTGGGACATTGGGAGCGTGATCCTGCGGGCCGTGATCTCGGCGAAGACGCCGTTCCACTCGACTGGGCACCGCGACTGAGTCTCCGTGAAAGGGAGATCCGGCGAATCGTAGAATGCCTGGCGCATGACGTTCAATGCGGCGAGGGAACGGGCGACTTCACGGAAACCGCAGCCGTTGCGGCCCTCGCTCGCGGGCTCGAGACGGTCTCGCCCGAGGCAACCCCTCCCGGCGTGAAGGCCCGGCTGCTCCTTCGCCTACTCCTCGAACGGTCAGGCCTCATCCAGGAGCGCAGCCCGGGTCTTCTTGCCTTCGTGCATTTGACCTTCCAGGAGTATCTTGCAGCGCGCGCCCTGATCGGTTTGGGCGAGCGCGCCATTTCCGAGCTTGCTGCCCTCTCGGGAGACGGGACACAGGCCGAGGTTGTGCGTTGGGCAGTGGCGATTCTCGCCGCCGACCAGCGGACGGAGTCCGACCAACGGGCGCTGACGCTGATCGAACGTGTCGGGGAACGTAACGCTCTTCTCGCCGCGACCTGCCTCAATGAAGCGCCGCGGTTGCCGCTCGCAAGTGCGGTAGCGGAACGACTGGCGCGCTCTGCTTTGGAGCGCGCGGACATCGAGAGGCATTACCACATGCGCGGCGGGACCGTCGCCCGTGCGGTTTGGCTGCTCCTCGAGCGCAGCGAGCGGGCTGACGATCTTCTGCTGGAGTTCTTGAGCTACCAGATCGAGGAGGGGAGGCGAGGACGCATGGAAGACGAATGGGCGCTCGCTGTCCTCGGTACGCGTCCCAAGCGGGCGCTGCCACCGAAACTCGCATGGTTCCTCCAGCGCCTCTCTGCATTATCCAGAGAGCGGTCCGGACGTTCACTGCTTCCGTCCCTCGCGACGCTGATGTTGATTGAAGCCGGGACGCTTCGACCAGAGGATCACGTCAAGACTCTGGTATGGGTGATGTCCTGGCCCCGTGAGTTCGGCGAGTCGCTCGAGGATCGCGCGGCGGCGATCCTCGGACCGTTGGGCCGTAGCCCAGGCCCAGATCACCAGGTTCGGGAAGCCTTACGAGAGCAAGTGAGCCATGGCTATGGAGAAGGCTTCCGAGCCGGCAATCTCCTGCTCACATTGGGAGAACCGCTGACGTCCGACATGGCGCGTGTCTTGGTGCAGGCCCTCGGCTGGGCCGAGCACGACGTGCTCTGCGCTCGCCTCGCGGAGTTGGTTCGCAATGTCGACTCTCGTCTCGTGATGCTGAGCGCACTCAGGCAGGGACTCCACGCGAACGATACGGATGTCCGTCGTGGGGTCGCCAGGATCCTTGCCGCTGCAGGCTTCGACATTGCGCGTTCAGAAGCACTTGATTCCGCGGGCGACGCGCAGGCGCGCGGTGGCGCGCTCGCTTCACTGCTCGCCGACCCAGCCACAGGACCTGCGACTCTAGACGCTCTCGCGGAGGAACTGTGGGACGAGAGTCCGGAGGTCGCGTGGCACGCCGCACAGGCCCTCGTCGACGCAGATAGACCAGATGTCCCCGGCGTCTATCAGGCCCTGGTGCGCGCGGGGCTGCGGGCGCCAACGAGAGAGCAGGCCATAGCTTACCTACACGAGCTGCGGGCGCAACCGCAGCATACCAAGGGCGTGCGTGCGGCCTTGCTCGACGCGCTGGCCAATGAAGAGGTATCCGTCGCCACTGCCAGCGCCCTCCTTCTCGTCGACGCCGACGAGTCCACCGATCGACGGCGGATCGGGCGGGTGGTTCCCGCCCTCCTGCGAGACCCAGGCCGTCTTCCAGACACGCTGCCGCGCCTCCGCATGTTGCTGGAGCGTGAGCCAGGGGCGACGATCGAGGCGATTAGAAAGCACCTCGCATCCGGCGCCACGACGACGACGACCGGTCACGTGGTGAGCGCCTTGGCGGCAGCTGGCCACCTGGACTTCCCAGACCTCTCCGCGCTCCTTGTGAAAGCCGGCCTGTCCGACGCCGGGCTGCACGACGAGGTTATCGCTCACCTGAAGGAGATGCTGTCTTCTGGCAAGCATGTAACCGAGTGTCGTAAGGCGCTTGCGGAGGGACTCGAATCCGACAACCGAAACATAACCTGGGGAGCGGTGCGTTGCCTTTGGACGGCCGGTATCCGGACCGATGCCGAATTACCTGCGGCCCTCGTGAAGCTTCTGGATCACTCGGAACCGCAGGCGAGCCAGGCATGCGAGTGGTTAACCGAGCTCGTGCAGAACCCATGGACCGGTGTGGGAGCGATTACCGCGGCAGAGGAGGCGGTCAAGGAAGCTCTCACCCGTGATTATCGCGAGCAGCATGACAGCACGCTGCGCTTGCGCCGCCTTGATCGGGCGTGGCGGATCGCAAAGGTTCTCGTCGGCATACCAGAGTGTCGTTCTGAACCCGTTGTCGATGCCGTCGTCTTCGGGGGCCTCGCCCAACGGGGCCGCCACGAAGAGGTCCACTCCGCCCTGGCCAAGCTTGCCGGAGAGGGTCCCGAGGGCGCGAGCATAATCGAAAGCAAGCTGTGGCGCGCCGTCGAGGAGGGAACGGATGACGCCGGCTGGGGTGCGGTTCGTGCTTTGCGGCTGCTGTTTCCCGACGGCTTCAAGCGCGTCACCGCCGCAGAGGGACACGAAGTGGAGGGCCGCCTCCGCCTCATTATCCGAGCTCTCGTGCAGGAGGAGTCGGCACGCCAGGACGTCGCGGAGCTGTTGAACCAGAATGCCCGAGCGGCGGACGCGGCGAGATGCGCATTGACTGAACTGTCCCGTTCCGATGAGGCCCAGTTGGCATTCGCGGCCGCGTGTCAGGCCGTGCAGTTGGGTGTAGCGGACCACACCGTACCGGCCGCCATCGTCAAGCACGGTCTGGGGCACTGGGACCGTTGGAAAGAAGCCGAAGCAATCCTTGAGCAACTCTGGGAGCACCCCATCCTCGGTCCCTCGGTCCGATACGCACTCCACCGGGCCACGTGGGAGAAGGACGGCGCAACTGCGTCTGGGGCGGCCCTCCTCCTTTTGGGCCACGGCGTAGCCGCCGATGCCGGCATCGTGCGGGGCCTCGCGATCGGCGTGTCCGATGATTACCGCCGCCGCACGGAGGCGCTGGGCCGTCTCCGCGCCCTACTCCGCGATCCGCTCACGCGCACCACGAGGATCGAGACGCTACGGATGGAACTGCACGGCGAACACCCAGGACGGCGCTTTGCTCTGGCCGCGCTGCTTGTCGAATCAGGTCTGGAACTCGATGCCGGCCTGCTGAGTGAACTCAGCGCGATTGCAGAACATTGGCCCCACGGACCACTGGCCATTCTCGCTCATTCTGGCCGCGCTTCCGAGGCCCTGGAAGCCGCCCGGCGCCTCGGGTTCTCAAAACTCGGCTGCCTACTGGCGGGTGAAGCTCGAGTGGAACCGCCTCCTCACGATTGAGGCCAGAGTCTCGACGAGTGAGCTAGTCCAGTCGCGGCCGATGCGGCCAGTAACTACGCGAGGTAAGAAACGACGATTGCGCGCTCAGGCACCACTAGCAGCCCGTGGCGCATGCCGGACGGTACCGCACGTAAGCTCGCAGGGTTGCCTCTGGCTCTGGGAAGCCTGGGAGGCGCCGAACCTGTATCCGTGCCAAGCGCATAACAAAACCTCGAGCCGTCGCGCCATTGTCCTGCGCGATTAGGTCTCCTCACGGCGCGCTCGTCGCTCTGACCAGTAAGTTCGCGCCGAAGGCCTCACTCTCGAAAAACGCCGCGGCATTTAGCTACAAAATCATCCACAGCCGAGAGGCTCGCCGCGGCCGTTCCGCTGAGACCAGCCGGGGTCACGTCGCTACTTCACGTCCCACACCGGGTGTATTTCCCACAGAGTGCTGACGCCGCTTCCATGCTTGTTGCCCGTCTTCGGGTGCTTACTGGTCCAGTGTGAGCTGTCGTCAAAGGCGGGACCGATGACGCTGACCTGCACCGCCTTCGGTCCATCGAAGAACAGCGTTCGCCCCGGTTTTGGAATGTCCACCCCGAGCTTCGCAGCGAGCGCCTGCCGGACCGCTGGTTCGGTTGCGGGAATTTCGACGATGATTTGCGGCACGTGCTTGTCCGGGAACCTTCCGAGCTGCACGTGAATGTCGCAATCGTCAGGCGAGATCTTCACGAGGCGCACCCACCCGGTGACGGTCACGATTTGATCCTCGTGCGGATCGATCGTGCTGTCGGTGAGGATCTTACCCTTTGGCACTTTCCACTTGACGATGTCCTGGATGGACAGGGTCGTTGCGTCAGCGACGTTGAACGTGGCGGGTTCCTTCCGGGTCTTCATGGCCCACCGCTGGTGTCTCGGCGTGGTCGGTGAGCACGGCGCAACCGTTTGGGCACCGACGCTCTGACTGATCGCCAGCAACGCCATCCCGAACACGAGTGTCTTCACGTCGAGCATTCTAGCGCCGCCCCCGGCAAATGTCGCCGGGAACGTTTCGGGGGCCAGGACAAGCGTGCCGATAGCCTGGAGCCATTAGCGAGCATCCCAGCCGGGGCCGTTCCGGCAGGCGGCCGTCGCAGGGATTCGAGCTCGTCTTCTACTGCTCAGGACACCGAGCCTAGGCCAAAATAACTCTCGTTTCCGAAACCGGCGTTCTCGCTATCTGCCTCAGCCGCAAGCACTTCCGACTTACAGTTTTTTCCGCTTGACTTCGGGGGGGGGGGGGTACCGGCATAATCACCAATTGCACTGGACAGAATCTCATGTCCTTTGCGTCCGCCGTCCAGAACGGAGGCAGTATGCGGAAACCGTTCGCAGCCATCTTGGGGTTCCTTGTCTGCGTGGTCTCGGCGTCTGCGCAAACGCGGCAGGAGCGCCACCAAATTCAAAAAGACCTTGAAGGCATGTACGACATGTCCAAGATCGCATTCTTCGACCACACCAAGGTCAACAAGATCGGTGGTGTTTACGTGATTGCGGTCGACGGAATTCAAGGCGAAGTGTCGCTTCAGAGTGGCACGGCTCCGACATACATCGTCGACGGTCAGATTCGCACGAGCGCCGACAGTGGCGCGGGGAAGTTTCTGAGCTCGGTTCTCTCTGGCAAGACCCGCGAAGATGCACGTGCCCTGAAGAAGGGTGAGCGTGTCTACGTCACCGGCATCGATGCGCTGTCCGACGGCGTGGCCGTGGACGTTATGACCGTCGACACCTTTCCTATCATCGATCAGGGCCGCACAAGACAGGTGCCCTACAAGGCCAGGCTATTGTTCACCGGGGCACTTCGCGGAGGAACGTCAGTAGGATTCCCAGCGGTTGAAAACGCGGCAGCAATGAAGACGGTCATTGACGGCTTCATTGTTTCCGAAGCCGAAGCCTCCGCGCCCAAAACGATTGAACTCGGCCAGACGATCGCGCAGGTCGAAGAGATCTTGGGCAAGCCGGTGTCCGTGGCCAAGTTGGGGACCAAAACGATTTACACCTACAAGGACATGAAAGTCATCTTCATAGACGGCAAGGTGTCAGACGTTCAATGACTGCCATGCACAAAGAGTTATCGCTCAACGTGGGAGTCGTCATCGTTGCGGTCGTGCTAGGAAGTGCGTGCGGCGGATCCTCCACGAGTCCCTCCGGCGCGCCGGCTGCGCCCTCAACGCCCAGCGTGACTCTCAGCGGCACGTTTTCGGGGCCAGCGTCGGACTCCTCCGGACCAGGCACAATGACGTGGCGGTTGACTCAAGCCGGCACGGCGGTCTCTGGAACCATGACCGCGATGACGCCGCTCGGAACTGTCGTGTTCCGAGGAAACATTTCTGGAACGATCTCCGGCACGACCCTGACCTTCACCATCATCGTTCCACCTGGCGGCGTGTCCGCGATTCCGTCGTGTGCGATCAACATCAGTGGAACCGCGTCTGGCATCACGGCGACGACACTCGCCGGGACCTACTCAGGAACGAGTACGTGTTCACCACCGTTCAATAACGGCGAATTCAACTTGATCAAACAGTAGCCTCTTGTTGCACGAAGTTGGCCGGCAAAGCCCCAAACAGGTGTTGAGCAGGTACCAGTCCTCCATTCCGGACTAGTCTCGGCGCTCGTAGAACTCCTGCTTCGCCGCACGATCACGCGCCTGGCCCAAGTCAACCTCAGCCAGTGACCAGCGTGGTGCCCAGGAAACGCCGTCATGTCTGATCCAATAGTGCGACTGGCAGGGAAGGTTGCAGTTTCCGAAAGTCGCCCCGCCTCACGCCCGCGCACCCTTATAATCCCCATAGCCCTGCGGCGGCGCAGCGACGCGGTGTAGTCCAACAGGGTCTATCCGCACTGAACCCGCGCTGGCCCTCACCCGCTGTGTGCGGGCAGTGCGGATGAAACCCTATCCGTTATACGGGTCAACCTAATCAGCCGCTACGACAACCTGTGATCTTCGCAAGTGCCCAATAGCCAGTGACTTGCGGGGTGCTTCCCGGCAACGCCGTTAGGCGTTATGCTGCAAGCCTCGCGGCGTCGGCTGCGATATGCCGGTCGCGTTACTATCAGCCGGATGCCAAAGACGAGAGATCCCAACAGGGCGGCACTCAGGAGGTACCAATGAAGACGTTGGTGCTGGGTATCGTAGCGGCTGTTCTTCTCACAGGTACTTCGATTCGGTCGACTCAAAGCGAAGCACTGACTCCCCAGATGTCGGCGGCTGAAATTGCCGCTGCCATCCAGGATGGCCAGTCCAAGAAGGAGTTGAAACCGTACAGAATCGGCCGGCGGGCAAAGCTGATCCGCAGTGCGATGGCGTTCGAGCTTGGCCAGGCTTACACGCCGTATCTACGCATCGCATTGGCCGCGCGAGCTGCAAGGGACGCGTACAAGACCTTTACTGAGGCCGACGTCACACCAGACATGACGGAGCCACTTGTGTATGTCCAAGTGCCGCCGCAGGAGAGGCCAGGTGCGAAGACGCCACTCGACAAGTACATCGACGTGGAAACGGTGTTGGTCATGCCCAAGGGCTCAAAGGACCCAGCCCAGGCGATTCGGCCCGTGTGGCTCAAAGAGAGCGTCTCGGTGTTCACGAACTTGTTTGGTGCACAGTGGCAGTCGAGAGGCATGGTTGCTGCATTCCCCATTGAAGTGTTGATGCAGGCCTACGAGGTCATTGCCATCTACAAGGACAAGCCACTTATGGGCGGCGGACCGAGTGGAAGGGAGCTTCGCGGTACAGTTGTCGACCTGCCTATGAGGTGAAGGACGCGGCCTTCGCACTCACGATGCGTGCCGCCGGCTAACCGAGCACTGGAGCCGCCGGCGCCGGCGTGATCGCGTGCGCCGCGGCTCAGGGTTGACGTTTTAGCCGGATGATTGATCGAGGGCTCGATGCAGCGACGCCAATAGCCATACAGGTTGTGATCAACCACCAGGGGAATCATGACGGACAGCCCAGACGACAAAGTCGATCCCCAATGCCCCGAGATCGACATCTTCTTGACGAGGGCAGCCAAAGAGGTCGTGGCTGTCGGCATGACTGGTTTACAAAGACATGAGGCTATCGTTGAGCGATTCAACGCATGGACCCCAGGTCATCGGGCGGTTTGTCAGCGGTGCTCAGCGTACCGCGGATCAGCAGCAGTTGTATCTGGGCGTTCCCCAGTCTGGGGCGGAGCGACCATCGGCTTCGTCATTGGGTTGATCGTCGGACTTGTTCGACGGCCTTACCTTGAGACCGTGATCTATGCCACAGTCATCGGAACGATCGTTGGGTTCGCAAGTAAGGTTCTCGCCGGAGTCGGCAGTATCTTGGGCGGGCGGAGTCGGAAGTGAGCCACCGAGTAGATCTGTCTGGCCGCTGCAGGGGATGCGGGGAACCATTGAATTACGGGCCCAACGACAAGGTCGAAAGTGTCTTTACCAACGACCAGGACGGGGAGGTGATCGAGGTCTTTTGGCATCGCGAGTGCTGGGAACGTCACAACTTCGCAAAGGGTGAAGGCTTGAGCCAGGAAGAAAGCGTGAATAACACCGGCTACAGTAACAGCACTGAAGCCGTCAACCCGCGCGCCACATCCTCTGGAAGGAAGGGCATTGAGACGCGCCGGTCGCGGCTCAGCGCCGATCGTTCGACGGCCAGACCAGCGACAGTGCACGCAACAACACCAATCGCGGTCTCGCCGGCCATGTGGGATCTGTGCCGGGACCTTGTCTCGGACCCCGCACCGGTATTTCTCCCGGTCGCTCCTCTTCCGTCCGCAGAGGTCAACGATTGCTTCGCTATTGTCGAAAAACATGTTCACGACAATGGTGGCTCGATTTGCTGTGGGTGGCAGATCTGGGAATTGCCGACCGTGTACATCGAGGCCGAGTTCCACGCAGTATGGAAGGACACCAACGGGACACTTCAAGATATCACGCCGAAACAGCTTCAAGGCCAGAGGGTTCTCTTTCTTCCTGATCCCGTGCGCAGCTATGATGGTCGCCAAGTCAACAACGTTCGGCGAGCCCTTTCGAGACATCCGGATGTGACGTCGTTTATCGCGGCGGCCGACGCTGAATTCGAGCTAATGAACCGCGGGTCCCGGGCGTACGAACATGGCCAGATTCGACTTCGGAACGACGAGGCTTTCGAACTGATCGCAATCAGGGAGCGAAAGGAGGCGGCGTACGCCGCCATCGTGGCGAGGCTGCTACGTCCTGGCCGAAATGACCCCTGCTTTTGTGGTAGCGGCAAGAAGTTCAAGAAGTGCCACGGGAGTTGACTCTGAGCCGTCTATCTTCAAATGGAGCCGCCGCGCCGGCCCGTTTGTGCGATCATGGCACTGCGGCGCGCGGCTCACTTGAATCGTTAACCAGACTAAGCGGGCGAGATCGGGACAGTAGTTGAGGTCCTGTTGCCTACATGAGTCGGAGCAACGTGGAGAGCGCGTCTTCTTGGTCTAACGTCGCAGTTGTCGTTTTTACTCTCGCTGCGGCCGTCGCAGGCGTCGTTGCGCTGCACTTTGCCTCCAGACTTAACACGGAGAAAGACGCAGCTTTCGAACGGTTCAAGGTCGAGTCGGCTGCTCAGATTGCGGCTGCGGATGCGCGGGCTGCCGATGCCAACCGTCAAGCTGCGGAGGCCGGTCGTGGAACTGCCGAGGCCCTAGCTCAGGCCGCTGCGGCGAACGAACGCGCCGGTGCGTTGGAGGTGGAATCGGCACGTCAACGTGAACGTGCAGCGAATGCTGAGCGAACGCTGCTTGAGCTTCAGCAGCGCGTTCAGGACCGGGCAATCTCACCCGCGGAAAGAACTGCGTTGATTTCGGCTCTGCGAAATACGACCGGTCAGATTCGCGTCAGCTGCGTGGGCGGAAACCCTGAACCGTGTGCTTTTGCCCGCCAGCTGGTTGAGATCCTGAGAGAAAGTGGTTGGAACGTCTCGGAGTTTAGCGAAGGCGTAATCTTCGTCGGAGCCAGTCCATCGGGACTAATACTCCAAGTTGCTAATGCACAGCGTCCGCCCGCAAGGGCCGTGGTGTTGCAACAGGCCCTCGGCGAGGCGGGGTTTCCAACAGACGGCGAGGTGGTCCCAGGACTCGCAGAGGACGTCGTGGCATTGGTAGTAGGCAGTAAGCGGTAGCCGGCTGCTGCTTATCCGGTTGTTTCAGCATGCGAGTCATCCATCAAACCCTCCCCGGCACGTCAACCAAGTATGCGTTGGCTGGCGGCCTGCCGGGATCCTACCAGACTCTCACGGTCGGTTATCCAGGGAGGCTTCGTGATGGCCTGCGTTCCAGGACTCGAACAGCGGCGGGATGAGTTCGAAACTCCTGTTAGGGTCTGACCTATGTTCCCGGCCGTTCACCGTATGCCTGCCCAACCGGACGGATTCCCGAACGGTTCTTGAGGATCCACGAACCACTCGTGTGTGCGGAATCCCAACAAAAGAACCGACTTCGATAGTCGGTCGTTTGGTGACCCAAGTGGAGGTGAACTCGAAATGGGGATCGACAGCCCCAGCCCGAGGTGTGCCGAGGTGGTCTAGCAACCACCACCTATCACCCGTGAGAGGGTCGGCCAGCTCACGCTGCGCCGATTGTCTGGGCGCTATCGGCCATGCTGTTCGACAAACGCATCATCCAGAATGTTCTCACGGAACAGCAAGGACATCTCGCCGGTGGTCTAACGGCTGGTCCAGGACTCGCCGTGCAACGCCATCGGAGATCCAGATACAACTCGGAGAATAGCGGCACCGTCATGCGCGCCGCTGCGATGCCGTACCGAGACCCCGCGGTCGGGGTAAGTGGCTCGTGAGGGCGGAGGTAGGCACTCTGACGCCGTAGCTTCTCTCAGAGTGATCCTTTTTTAGGCCTGCTTGCCAGAACTTGTCAATGATGTACAATGTTGGATATGGTTAACAACTCTATTGACAAAGACTACCTAACAATTCAAGGGGCCGCGCGATATGTTGGGGTCTCCGCCCAAACCTTGCGCCGTTGGGATGCCGAAGGCAAACTCAAATCGGTTCGCCGTCCCGGGAACGACTATCGTTACTACAAGCGTTCCGACCTTGAACCGTTGAAATTGGAATACCAGCGAGCCGAGCAGATTAACTCTGGCCGGTTCTTTGCGACACAAACGGCGAACATTGAGAACAACAATCGACTCCGCGAGCCGCAAAGGGAGGCTCACAAGGCCGTCCGGCTACATTTTGCTCAGAAACGCACATCAGCCATCATCCAGATTCCCGTTGGTTGCGGTAAGACCGGCATCATCGCCACTTTGCCGTTCGGCGTCTCGGCTGGTCGCGTACTGGTGATCGCGCCGAACACAACAATTCGAAAGGGCATCGCAGATGCGCTTGAGGCTGGCCACCCGAAGTTCTTCCTTGGGAAGACCGAGGTGCTCGCATCATTCGCCGCCGGACCATTCGCGGCGGTGTTGGACGGCCCTCAGGCGAACATTCACGATTGCACCGAGAGCCAATACGTCGTTACAAACATTCAGCAGTTGGCTAGTTCAGCAGACCGCTGGCTCCCACAATTCCCGCCCAACTTTTTCGACATGATTCTGGTCGACGAAGGTCATCACAACGTGGCTGAGAGCTGGCGGAAGGTCTTTGAGCGATTCCCAGAGGCGAAGGTAGTCAGCTTGACGGCGACACCTTTTCGAAGCGACGGTCAGAAGGTAACCGGTGAGGTCGTCTACCGCTATCCGTATGCTAAGGCGATGCTCTCTGGTTACATCAAACAGATCCACTCCATCAACGTGGCACCGTCAGAGATCTACTTCACGTACAGAGGAGAGGAACAACGGCATACCCTTGACGAAGTCATGGAGTTGCGAGAAGAGGCCTGGTTTCGCAAGGGCGTGGCGCTGGCCCCGGAGTGCAACGTCAGCATCGTTGACGCCAGTATCCAAAGGATGCGTGAATTGCGCGCCAAGACCGGTCAAAGGCAGCAGATTATCGCGGCGGCATGTTCAATTGATCACGCACGACAAATTCGCACGCTGTACGAGCAGCGCGGCTTGAAAGCCCGCGAGATCTATAGCGAGATGGACCCCGACAAGCGGGATCGCGTACTGCACGAGCTTGAGAGCATGCAAATCGACTGCATCGTGCAGGTTCAAATGTTGGGTGAGGGCTTTGATCATCCGCCATTGGCGGTCGCAGCCGTGTTTCGACCGTTCAGAAGCTTGTCGCCGTACGTCCAGTTCGTCGGTCGGATCATGCGCGTCATGATCCAAGATGACTCGGCCAATCCGGCGAACCACGGGTATGTGATCTCACACGTCGGCCTGAACAACGATGCCAACTGGCGAGATTTTCGCGAATTCGACCTCGAGGATCAACAGATCTTTCGAGAGTGGCTTGAGTCGCAGTCTGAGCAGGCAGTTAACACAACTGAAGAAGCTGGCGGCGGCCAGCCTCGACGCTTTGACAACGAGATGTTCGTGCACGGCGAAATCATCAGTGAGTTCGTTCGACAATCGTTTCTCGACCCGAACGACGACCGAATCATCGACAAGATCCTTGACGCGGTTGTCCCTGGTGTGGGTATTCCGTTTCGTTCCTTCATGTCCCGCGAGCAGGCCAAGGAGATGTTGAAGAAGGCGCAGCAGCAAATGCTGAGCGGGACCCCGTCGAAAGTCCCGGTGTCGCCTCAGCGCCGGCGCCAAGCTGCGCGCAAACGTGTCGCGGATCGTCCACGGTCTGTCGCAGCTCGAGTCCTAAAGGATCTTGGCTTTGCCGTCACAGGCTATGACGTCAGTAAGCGAATCAAGACCGTATCAGGAGCACAAAATCTCCAGGCCGTCATAAGGCTGATTCACCGCGAGATCAACGCACAGCTGGGAATCAAGAACGCCCAGCGCAACACCGCGACGACAGCGCAGATGGAAGCGGCAAAGGATGACTTGGACGCCATTGGCGACGCCGTTCGCGAGATGATTAAGTCAGCGAAGGCTTAGCGTTTATGCCAAAGACTCGAGACATCCTAATTCATGTGTCAGTTGGCGTTGCCGTGAGAGAGCGGAAGTGTCACCGCTCATCGAAACACCAGATTGGACCTGGGCAACGACACTTGGTAATTCGTAACGAGGGAGGTCTCGGTTCGAAGAATTATTGCGCCGAATGCGCTATGGAGATCCTCACAGGTGCTGGCGACCGACTTGCGGCGATGATATCAGAATTGAGAGGTTCGTAGTCAGTGGAAATGTTGTCGTTCCTGCGGCCTTTACCCTCTCGCGCGATTCACTTCTGTCCCATACTATTGAACGTACAACTGAATATTTGGACTTCGGGATAGGTCTGCCAGGTTGTTGGAGACCCTCGTCAACCAAGTAGTGCACTGCCGCATGGAACACACCGCCATGTGGCGGTTTTGGCAATGGTGTACTTATGGTGCTCCTCCACGGAATCGTGGAGCAAATCGGTTGATTTCGATACGTTCTTCAGGCGTACGCTGTATGGGTACCCATCCGGCCAAATGTCTCGAATGATTGGGTTCTTGACTCTAATGATGGACCTATAACCTCCCTTGATTAGCCCTCGCGACGAAGGCTTCCAGCGTGAGAATCTCTACCCTGTCTGCGTGAACAAGCTGATCTTTGA
>JAHECP010000008.1 GCA_024641665.1 Acidobacteriota bacterium | reverse complement strand
CGCGGCCATCGGCCTGGGCGTGCTCGCGTTCGAGTCGGTGGCCGTCCGTGCGCGCGAGCCGGAGCTGGACGCGGCGCTCGCCGCGGCGGCGGCGGCCCTGCGCACGGGCGGCGCGCGCGAGGAGGACGTGGCCGCCACGCGCGCGATGTACCGCCGCCTGGGCCTCGATCCCACCAAGACGCGGCCCTCGTCGGAGGCCCTGCTGCGGCGCGTCCGGAAGGGCGACGAGCTGCCGCGCATCAACACGCTCGTGGACCTGTGCAACTGGTGCTCCGCCGAGTTCCAGCTGCCCTACGGGCTGTACGACCTGGACCGCATCGAGGGGGACGTCGAGCTGCGGCTCGGGCGCGAGGGCGAGGCCTATCCCGGGATCCGCAAGGACGAGGTGCACGTCGCGGGCCGGCCGGTCGTCGCCGATCGGCTCGGTCCGTTCGGCAACCCCAGCTCGGATTCGGCCCGCACCATGGTGACCCTCGAGACCGTTCGGGCGCTCGTCGTCGTCTACGCGCCGCGCGATCAGGCGGCCCGGCGGCTGCCGGCCGTGCTCGAGGTCACGGCCGCCCGCGTCGCGCGTCACGCCGGGGGCGTGGCGTGCCATCGCGCCGTCCTGGTGGCCCCGCCAGCTGTATAATTGACCGTTTCGACGCCAGGAGGAACGGACCGCCGAGGTACGAAAACCACGATGGCACGATGGGCGTTCCGGCGGCGACCTGTTCGCCCCCGGGCGGGCGGCGTCGGCGCGCGCGCGGGAACGCACGCGGCATGCTCCGTCACAGTGGTCTCGCGTGTGTTCCGGCGCCTGCACCGGCGCCGCCTGCCGGTCTGGCCGTTACGGCCCTAAGGCCAGACCGCACAGGTCGCCGTCATGCGCAAGGGCACGAACGGCCCACCTTCGTACCATCCACCGGGTGCAGCTTCGTGTCATCGTGGTTGCCGTTTCCCTGCCTGACGATTCGTCTTGCCATGGAGTCACCATGCACGTGGTCGCCATCATCGCGGCAGCAGGGCAGGGGCGCCGGGTCGGCGCGGACCGGCCGAAGCAGCTCTTGGAGCTGGGCGGGCGCTCGATCCTCCAACGATCGGTGGACGCCTTCGACGCGAGCCCGCGCGTGGACGAGATCGTGGTGACGGCGCCGCCAGCGCTCCTTGCGGAGGGCGGCCTTCCGCTCGCCGCCTCGTCCAAGCCCCTGCGCATCGTGGCGGGCGGCGCGCGGCGGCAGGACTCGGTGGCGAACGGCTTCGCGGCGGTGGCCGATCGCGCGGACATCGTCGTCGTCCACGACGCGGCGCGGCCCTTCGTGAGCGCGGATCTGATCGCGCGGACGATTGACGCTGCGGCCGAGACGGGCGCGGCGATCGCCGCGGTCGCCGCGCGCGACACGGTGAAGCGCGGGTCGGCCGACGGCCGCCTCGTGGGCGAGACGGTGCCCCGGGAGACCGTGTTCCTGGCGCAGACGCCGCAGGCGTTCCGGCGCGACGTGCTGCGCGACGCGATCGAGGTGGGCCGGAGCGGCGTCGAGGCCACCGATGAGGCGGCGCTCGCCGAGCGCGCCGGTTACGCCGTCCGCCTCGTCGAGGGAGACCCGCGCAACATGAAGATCACGACGCCCGACGACCTGACGCTGGCGCGCGCGCTGGCGGGCGCGCCGGAGGCATCCGCGCCGCGCGTCGGCGCCGGCTACGACCTGCACCGCCTCGTCGAGGGGCGGCGGCTCGTGCTCGCCGGCGTCGAGCTGCCCGGCGGGCGCGGGCCGCTCGGCCACTCCGACGGCGACGTCGTCTGCCACGCGCTGACCGACGCCGTGCTCGGCGCGGCCGCGGCCGGCGACATCGGGCGCCACTTTCCGGACACCGACCCCGCCTGGACGGACGCGCCGGGCCTCGACCTGCTCGCGCGCGCCGTCGCCATCGTCGGCGAGCGCGGGTTCCGGGTGGACAACGTCGACGTCGTCGTCGTCCTCGAGCGGCCCAGGATCGCGCCCCACCTCGCGGAGATCCGCCGGCGGCTCGCCGCAACCCTGGGCGTCGGCGAGGACCGCGTGAGCGTGAAAGGCAAGACCAACGAGGGCATGGACGCCGTCGGCCGCGGCGAGGCGATCGCCGCGCACGCCGTCGCGCTGGTGCGGCATGGCTGAGGGGCCGATCCGTGTCCGCTTCGCGCCCAGCCCGACCGGACAGCTGCACGTGGGCAACGCCCGCACGGCGCTCTTCAACTGGCTGTACGCCCGGGGGCGCGGCGGCACGTTCGTCCTGCGCATCGAGGACACCGACCGCGAGCGATCGACGGCTGCGTCGGAGGCGAGCATCCTCGAGGACCTGCGGTGGCTCGGCCTCTCGTGGGACGAAGGGCCGGACGCCGGCGGGCCGCACGGGCCGTACCGCCAGTCGGAGCGCTTCGCGCTTTACCGCCAGCAGGCCGCGCAGCTGCTGGCGGCCGGACAGGCCTACTATTGCTTCTGCTCGCCCGAGCGGCTCGACACCGAGCGCAAGAAGGCGCTCGCGGCCGGCCGCCCGTACCGCTACCCGGGCACCTGCCGGCGCATCGGTCCCGAGGAGGCGGCGCGCCGGCGCGAGGCCGGCGAGCCGGCCGTCGTCCGGTTCCGCGTGCCGAATCGGCCCATGGTGCGCTTCGTCGATCTCGTGCGCGGCGAGCTGGCGTTCGCCACCGAGGTGATCGGCGACCCGGTGCTGCTGCGCTCGGACGACACCCCCGCGTATAACTTCGCCGTCGTCGTCGACGACGTGTCGATGCGCATCACCGACGTCGTGCGGGGCGAGGACCACATCTCGAACACGCCGCGGCAGGTGCTGTTGTACGAGGCGTTCGGCTATCCGGTCCCGCGCTTCGCGCACCTCGCCCTCGTGCTCGGGCCCGATCACACGCCGCTCTCCAAGCGCCACGGCGCCACGTCGGTCCGGGAGTTCCGCGACCGCGGCTATTTGCCCGAGGCGCTCGTGAACTACCTGGCGCTCCTGGGCTGGTCGCCCGGCGGCGGCGAGGAGCTGCTGCCGCTCGACGAGCTGGCGCGGCGGTTCAGCCTGGAGGCCGTCGGCCACAGCGCCGGCGTGTTCGATCCGGAGAAGCTGGCCTGGATCAACCGGCACTACATGAAGACGGCCGACCCGTCGCGGCTCGTGCGCGACACCGCGCGCTACTTCCGCGCGCGCGGGTTCCTGCGCGCGGCCGACCCGGCCGGCCTCGCGTATCTCGGCGACGCCATGACGATGGCGGCCGGATCGGTGGACCGCCTCGAGGAGATTCCCGATCGCCTGCGCTTCCTGTTCGAGCACGACGCGGCGTCGGCCCTCGCGCGGCCGGACGTGCGCGAGGTGCTCGGCGGGCCGGGCGCGCGCGACGTCGTCTCGGCGCTGGCGGCCGAGCTCGCGGAGACGCCGCGGCTCGCCGACCGCGAGGCGTTCCGCGCGGCCGCCGCGCGCGTGCGGGCGCGCACCGGCGCCAGGGGGCGCGCGCTGTTCCACCCGATCCGCGTGGCGCTCACCGGCGAGGCCGGCGGGCCCGAGCTGGATCTGGCCGTACCGGCCATCGACCGCGGCGCGGAGCTGCCGCCGTCGGCGGGCCTCGCGCCGATTCCCGGGTGTCGCGAGCGGGCGGCGGCGTTCTCCCGCGCGCTCCAGGACGCGGTGCCGTCGTGATCGTCTTCGGCATCAACGCCGTGATCGAGGCGCTGCGGGGGGGCCGCGTGACGCGCGTGCGTCTCGCGGACCGGGACGACGGCCGCGTGGCGGAGGTGATCCGCCTCGCCGAGCAGGCGGGCGTGCGGGTCGAGCGCGTGCCGGCCGAAGTGCTCGCGCACGCCTCGGGCGGCCAGGCGCACCAGGGCGTGGTGGCCGAGATGCGGGCTGGCGAGGACTACTCGGTGGCGGACCTGCTGGCGGGCGCCGCGGGGCCGCCGCTCCTGGTCGTGCTGGACGGGATCGAGGACCCGCACAACGTCGGCGCCATCGTGCGCTCGGTGGACGCGGCCGGGGCGGACGGTCTCATCCGGCAGACCCGTCACGCCGCGCCGCTCGCCGGGGGCGCGGCCAAGGCCTCGGCGGGCGCCGCCGCCTGGGTGAAGGTGGCCCACGTCGTCAACATCGCCCGGGCGCTCGACGAGCTGAAACAGGCCGGCGTCTGGACGGTCGGTCTGGCGGGGGAGGCCACCACCCGGTACGACCAGGTCGACTACCGCCAGCCGACGGCCCTGGTGCTGGGGGCCGAGGGGACGGGCCTGCGGCGCCTGGTGCGGGAGCGGTGCGACTGGCTGGTGTCGATTCCCATGCGGGGGCACGTCGAGAGCCTGAACGTGTCGGTGGCGGCCGGGGTGGTGCTCTTCGAGGCGGTCCGGCAGCGGCTGGGCGGGGGCCTGAGGCCTGGGACCTGAGGCCGGAGGCCAGGGACCGGAGGCCGGGAGCCGGGGGCCGGAGGTCCTGAGACCCCCTTGCCCGGAAGCCCTGCTGACTCTTGGCCCTTGCGGGACTGGCACAGGATGTGCTACAAATATCGTTTTGTCTGGCTGGCGTAGCTCAGTCCGGTAGAGCAGCTGATTTGTAATCAGCCGGTCGGGGGTTCAAATCCCTTCGCCAGCTCCATGGCTCGACGGGCAAGCTTCCCGCACGACCGCGGTGGTTCCAGCCAGGACCGGCCCGGGCCTTGGTCAGTCCACAGGGAATCGCGAGCAGGCTTCAACCCACACAGAGCGAGACCAGGTCGGGAGCATAACGTCCGCGTGGTCGCGACAGAGGGGCGTGGCTGGCGGACGAGCTGATGAGTTGTCGGCGAGGTTGCGGAGCGGTCAAACGCAGCAGACTGTAAATCTGTCGCCCTAGCGGCTTCGGAGGTTCGAATCCTCCCCTCGCCACCAGCCTTCGCGCGCCGACGGCGCGCTTCGGCCAGGCAAGCCAACCTTCGCTCGCTGTTGCGAGCTGCGGTTGGCAAGCCAAGGGGCGGTCGCTGTCGCGAGCTTCGGTTGGCAGGCCAGTGAGTCTGGTACGCGAAGGTTGTCCGCCGACGCGCGACGCGCGAGGGCGGACGACAGGTGGGGCCAGGGGACGTCGACACGGGGCAGAAACGCGGGAGTAACTCAGTGGTAGAGTCACAGCCTTCCAAGCTGTTGGTCGCGGGTTCGATCCCCGTCTCCCGCTCCAAGGCCGAGTGGAGCGCCCGGAGCGCTAGGCGCGGCAGGGACTGGTCGCGATAAATCGGCAGGACGGTCCGCGCGGGCCGGACGCACTCGGAGGAATCCGGCGTGGGCCGGAGGGAACGGCAAGCCGATGTAGCTCAGTTGGCAGAGCGCGTCCTTGGTAAGGACGAGGTCACCGGTTCAATCCCGGTCATCGGCTCCACTTGTTCAACGTGGCCCGGTCCGCTGGACCGGCTCTGACGACGGCGGCGCGGTTCGGCGGCGGCCGTCAGGTCTCGAGAGACTAGAGACGAGGGTTGATCGACATGGCGAAGGAAAAATTTGATCGCTCCAAGCCGCACGTGAACGTCGGGACCATCGGTCACATCGACCACGGCAAGACCACGCTGACCGCGGCGCTGACCAAGGTCGCGGCGGACAGGGGCTGGGCCCGGTTCGTGTCCTACGACGAGGTGGCCAAGGCCTCCGAGTCGCAGGGCCGCCGCGGCGCGACCAAGATCCTCACGATCGCGACGAGCCACGTGGAGTACTCCACGGCGAACCGGCATTACGCGCACGTCGACTGCCCGGGTCACGCCGACTACATCAAGAACATGATCACGGGCGCCGCGCAGATGGACGGCGCGATCCTCGTCGTGGCCGCCACCGACGGCCCGATGCCCCAGACCCGTGAGCACGTGCTGCTGGCGCGCCAGGTCGAGGTGCCGTGCCTCGTCGTGGCATTGAACAAGGTGGACGCCGTCGACGACCCCGAGCTGCTCGACCTCGTCGAGCTCGAGGTGCGCGAGCTGCTCAGCGGCTATGGCTTCCCGGGCGACGACGTGCCGGTGATCCGCGTCTCGGCGCTCAAGGCGCTCCAGGGCGACCAGGAGGCCATCGACGGCGTACTCAAGCTGATGGACGCGCTGGACAACTACGTGCCGCTGCCGCAGCGCGAGGTCGACAAGCCGTTCCTGATGCCGATCGAGGACGTGTTCTCGATCTCCGGGCGCGGCACGGTCGTCACCGGGCGCGTCGAGCGCGGCCGGGTGAAGGTGGGCGACGACGTCGAGATCATCGGCTTCCGCGAGACGCAGAAGAAGGTCGTCACCGGCGTCGAGATGTTCAAGAAGCTGCTCGACGAGGGCGTGGCGGGCGACAACATCGGCGTCCTGCTCCGCGGCACGGAGAAGGACGACGTCGAGCGCGGTCAGGTCCTGGCGAAGCCCGGGACCATCACGCCGCACACGAAGTTCACGGCCCGGGTCTACGTCCTTAACAAGGACGAGGGCGGCCGGCACACGCCGTTCTTCAACAACTACCGGCCGCAGTTCTACATCCGGACCACCGACGTCACCGGCTCGCTCCACCTGCCGGAGGGCGTGGAGATGGTCATGCCGGGTGACAACACGGACGTGAGCGTCGAACTGATTTCGCCGGTCGCGCTCGAGAAGGGCTCGCGCTTCGCCATCCGCGAGGGCGGCCGCACGGTGGGCGCCGGCACGGTGACCGAGATCACCGAGTAGAAACGGACGTCAGTCATGCGCGATATCGTCAGCCTGGCGTGCAACGAGTGCAAGCGGCGCAACTACAGCACGACCCGGAACAAGAAGAAGACGACCGAGCGTCTCGAGATGAAGAAGTACTGTCCCTCGTGCCGGACGCACACCGTGCACAAGGAGACGAAGTAGCGGGGACCGGGGATCGGAGGCCAGAGGCCGGGGGCGCCTGCGCCGGCCTCCGGCCTCGGGACCCTGAACGGCCAGGCCGCGCACGGCGCGGCCCGCGTCCCTCGACTTCGCTCGGGACGCCCTGAGCGACGTCGAAGGGCGAGGGAGCGGCGCGGGGCGTAGGGGCCCCGCGAGCGACCGAGCCGGGGTATGGGGCGGAGCCCCATGTGAACTTAGGCCAGTAGCTCAACTGGTAGAGCACCGGTCTCCAAAACCGGGGGTTGGGGGTTCGAGTCCCTCCTGGCCTGCCAGATCGCACGGGACGTGAGGACACGACTGAACCATGGCACTCGAAACGGTCAAGGATGCGCCGCTCAACTGGTGGAGCCGATCGCGCCGGTTCCTGTCCGAGGTGCGCAACGAGCTGAGCCGCGTGACGTGGCCGTCGCGCAAGGAAGTCTACGCGACGACGTTCGTCGTCATCGTGGTGTCGATCTTCTTCGGCGTGTACCTCTGGGGCGTCGACCTGCTGCTCAACGGCGTCGTCGGCTGGATCTTCAGGACCTTTGGTGCGGCATGACGGACGACAAGACCAGGCAGTGGTACATCGTCCACACCTACTCCGGGTTCGAGAAGAAGGTGGCCGAGTCGCTCGCCCAGCGCGTGCAGGCCTACGGCCTGGGGGAGGAGATTGGCGAGATCCTGATCCCGACCGAGGACGTGGTGGAGATGCGCGGCGGGCGGAAGGTCGTGAGCTCGAAGCGCTTCTTCCCCGGCTACATCCTGGTCGAGATGGCGATGTCCGACAACGCGTGGCACGTCGTCAAGAACACGCCGAAGGTCACCGGGTTCGTGGGCGCCGGCGCGAAGCCGACGCCACTCACACGGGAGGAGGTCGACCAGATCCTCCACCAGGTGACCGAGGCGGCCGAGAAGCCCAAGCCGAAGTACACCTTCGAGAAGGGCGACCAGGTGCGGATCAACGAGGGACCGTTCACGAGCTTCAACGGGGTGGTGGACGAGGTCAACCTCGACAGGAACACCCTGAAGGTGATGGTCACCATCTTCGGGCGGTCCACCCCGGTGGAACTGGATTTCCTCCAGGTGGAGAAGTTCTAGGCGAGACGTATGGCGAAAAAAGTCCAGGCGGTCGTGAAGCTGCAGATTCCCGCGGGCAAGGCCACGCCCGCGCCGCCGGTCGGCACCGCGCTCGGTCCGCATGGCGTGAACATCATGGATTTCTGCAAGGCGTTCAACGCGAAGACGGCGAGCCAGGAGGGGCTGATCATCCCGGCGGTCGTCACGATCTACGCCGACCGGAGCTACAGCTTCATCACGAAGACGCCCCCGGCGTCGGTGCTGCTCAAGCGCGCGGCGAACCTGGCCAAGGGCTCGGCGGAGCCGAACCGCAACAAGGTCGGCACCGTGACCGCCCAGCAGGTCGAGGAGATCGCGAAGACGAAGATGCCCGACCTCAACTGCGACAGCCTGGCGGCGGCCATCAAGACCGTGGCCGGCACGGCGCGGTCGATGGGCATCGATGTGATTGGATGAATGTCGAGGTCCTAATGTCGAATGTCGAATGTCGAATGTCGAATGCTGAATGTCAAAGGCCGAGCCCTGGAATTCCATCTCCGGTCTTGGACTTCGACATTCGCCATTCGCCATTCGACATTCGGAACGTAAAGGTGGGAGGGCGTCGGCCCGTTCGGACCACGAGGTGATCCATGCCAATGTCCGGCAAGAAGTTCGCGGCTGCGCGCAAGGCGGTGCCCGTGCGTCCGCACTCGATTGAAGAGGCGGTGCCGCTCATGCAGCAGGTGAAGTTCGCCAAGTTCGACGAGACGGTCGAGCTGGCGATGCGGCTCGGCGTCGACCCCAAGCACGCCGACCAGATGGTGCGCGGCACGGTGGTGCTGCCGCACGGTCTCGGCAAGTCGAAGCGCGTCCTGGCCATCACGAGCGGCGAGAAGCAGAAGGAGGCCCAGGACGCCGGGGCCGACCACGTGGGCGGCGAGGAGCTCGTCGAGAAGATCCAGGGGGGCTGGATGGACTTCGACGCCGTGGTGGCGACGCCCGACATGATGCGCGCCGTCGGCCGGCTGGGCAAGGTGCTCGGGCCGCGCGGCCTGATGCCGAACCCGAAGACCGGCACGGTGACCGTCGAGATCGCCAAGGCGGTGCGCGAGATCAAGGCCGGCAAGGTCGAGTTCCGCGTGGACAAGACGGGGATCGTGCACGCGCCGGTGGGCAAGGTGTCGTTTCCCGCCCAGAGCCTGATCGAGAACGCGCACGCGCTGGTCGACAGCGTGGTGCGCGCGAAGCCGTCGGCGGCCAAGGGCAGGTTCCTCCGGAGCGTGACGATGTCGTCGACGATGGGGCCGGGCATCTCCATCGACACGACGACGCTCGAGGCGGCCGCCAAACGCTAGGGGCCCGAGGCCGGAGGCCAGAGGCCGGCGCGGGGCGGAGCTGGGAGCGGAGTTTTTCGGACGGCGGAGTGCGGACGCGGCGGGGTCGGGCCGATCCCCGGCCTCCGGTCCCCGACCTCCGACGAGGGTGCGGATCATGGCAGTCACCAGACAGGACAAGGTCGCCGAGCTCGCCGGACTCGAGCAGGCGTTTCAGACATCCGAGAGCGCGATCCTGATCGACTACACGGGGCTCGACGTGCCGAGCGTCACCGAGCTCCGGCGTCAGATTCGCGCGGCGCACGCGAGCTATCGGGTCGTGAAGAACACGATCGCGAAGCGCGCGCTCAAGGGCACGGCGTTCGAGGCGCTCGACGCGCATTTCTCGGGCGTGACCGCGGTGGCGTTCAGCGCCGATGATCCCGTGGCGCTCGCGAAGGCGCTCGCCGCCTTCGCGAAGACCGCGCCCAACCTGACCATCAAAGCGGCGGTCGTGCAGGGCCGGGCGCTGGAGCCCGCGGCGGTGGCCGAGCTGGCCACCCTGCCGGGCAAGCCCGAGCTCTACGCGCAGCTGCTCGCCGTCCTGCAGGGCCCGATGACCCAGCTGGTGCGCGTGCTCAGCGCGGTGCCGCGCGATCTGGTCAGCGTGCTGTCGCAGGCGGAGAAGAAGAAGACAGAGTGAGGTCTGGAAGCCTTGACTGGCCTAGCGCCTGAAGCCTAGAGCCCAAAGCCGTGCAGGAGACATGACAATGGCGGATCTGAACCAGCAGCAGGTGATCGACTACATCAAGGGGATCTCGGTGCTCGAGCTGTCGCAGCTCGTCAAGGCCCTCGAGCAGGAGCTCGGCGTGTCGGCGGCGGCGGCGATGCCGATGATGATGCCCGGCATGATGGCGGGCGCGGGCGCGGCCGGCGCGGCGGCGGTCGAGGAGAAGACCGACTTCAACGTGATCCTCACCGACGTCGGCGAGAAGAAGATCAACGTGATCAAGGTCGTGCGCGAGGTCACCAGCCTCGGACTGAAGGAGGCCAAGGACCTGGTCGAGGGGGCGCCCAAGCCGATCAAGGAGGGCGTGCCGAAGGACGAGGCCGAGGCCATCCGGAAGAAGTTCGAGGAAGTCGGCGCCAAGGTCGAGATCAAGTAGCCAGGGATCGGAGGCCGGCAGCCGGGGATCTCGGGGGCGTGCCATCCGCCCCGGGCCCCTGGCCTCCGGCCTCTGGCCTCTGTAACGGCCCGCTCCGGGCGCGCGCGCCCGGGGCCGTCTCGTGGAAATTTGTGTGGCGCGCCGCGCGCGCCGCTGGGGCCTTTAACGCATGTACAGCCTTCCCAAGAACGTCTACCGTGAGCGCATCGACTTCTCCAAGATCAACACGACGGTTCCGATTCCGAACCTGATCGAGATCCAGAAGAAGTCGTACGAGCGGTTCCTGCAGATGAACCGGCTGCCCTCGGAGCGCGAGGACGCCGGGTTGCAGTCGGTGTTCAAGTCGGTCTTCCCGATCAGCGACTTCCGCGAGAACTCGTCGCTCGAGTTCATCGAGTACTCCATCGGGAACTGGGAGTGCAAGTGCGGGCGGCTGGCCGGGCTGCACCACCTGCGCAAGCCGTGTGCGGGCTGCGGCACGACGCTCGTGGCCGACCCGTACGGCGAGCACGAGGTGCTCTGCCCGAACTGCGGGCGGGCGAACGAGGCGCGGGGCGACGTCTGCGACATCTGCGGCAACACCGTCGGGCTGAAGCTGAAGTACGACGTGGACGAGTGCCAGGAGCGCGGCATGACGTACGCCGTGCCGCTCAAGGTCACCATCCGCCTCGTCGTGTGGAACAAGGACCCCGAGACGGGCGTCAAGACCATCCGCGACATCAAGGAGCAGGAGGTCTACTTCGGCGACATCCCGCTGATGACGGACAACGGGACGTTCATCATCAACGGCACCGAGCGCGTCATCGTGTCGCAGCTCCACCGGTCGCCGGGCGCCTTCTTCCACTCCGAGGACAAGACGCTCTTCATCGCGCAGATCATCCCGTACCGCGGCTCCTGGGTGGAGTTCGAGTACGACACGAAGAACCTCTTGTACGTGCGCATCGACCGGAAGCGCAAGTTCCTGGCCACGGTCTTCCTGCGCGCGCTGGGCCTGCGCGGGGCCGATGAGATCATCCGGGCGTTCTACACCGTGGACCGGATCCACGTGCGCGGCGGCTCGCTCTTCTGGGTGGTCAACGAGAGCCTGGTGGGGCTGCGCGCCGCGAAGGACATCACGGTGCCGCACTCCGACATCGTGATCCACGCCGGCAAGAAGATCACGCACGCCGCCGTCGCCGCGCTGCGCAAGGCCGGCGTCGAAGCGGTCGAGATCGCGGACGCGGAACTCGAGGGCGCCTACGCCGCCGCCGACGTGGTGGACCCGTCCACCGGCGAGGTGATCCTCGAGGCCAACGACGAGCTGACGCCGCGCATCGTGTCGATGGCCCAGGAAAAGAACGTCGACCGGCTCGAGATCTTCTTCCCCGAGCGCGACGAGATCGGCGCGGTGCTCTCGCAGACGCTCAAGAAGGACCCGATCCACACGCACGAGGAGGCGCTCATCGAGATCTACCGGCGCCTCCGGCCGGGCGACCCGCCCACGCTCGACAGCTCGCGGTCGCTCTTCGAGAACATGTTCTTCAACCCGCAGAAGTACGACTTCTCGCGCGTCGGCCGGCTCAAGCTGAACACGAAGCTGAAGCTGAACACGCCGCTCGACGAGAAGATCCTGCACCCGCAGGACTTCTACGAGGTCATCAAGTACCTGCTGAAGCTGCGCCGGAACCCCGGGAACGTCGACGACATCGATCACCTCGGCAACCGTCGCGTGCGGTCGGTGGGCGAGCTGCTCGAGAACCAGTTCCGGATCGGCCTGGTCCGCATGGAGCGGGCGATCAAGGAGAAGATGTCCGTCTACCAGGAAATGGCGACGGCCATGCCGCACGACCTGATCAACGCGAAGCCGGTGATGGCGGCCATTCGCGAGTTCTTCGGGTCGTCGCAGCTGTCGCAGTTCATGGACCAGACGAACCCGCTCTCCGAGATCACCCACAAGCGCCGCCTGTCGGCGCTCGGGCCGGGCGGGCTGTCGCGCGAGCGCGCCGGGTTCGAGGTGCGCGACGTGCACCCGACGCACTACGGCCGCATCTGCCCGATCGAGACGCCTGAGGGGCCGAACATCGGGCTCATCTCGTCGCTGTCGTGCTACGCCCGCATCAACGAGTTCGGCTTCATCGAGTCGCCCTACCGCAAGGTCAAGGACGGCCGCGTGACCGACTTCGTGATCGTCACCAACGCCGGCGGCACGCGGTTCAAGGTGGGCGAGGTGCTCGAGCAGAACGAGGTCGTCGAGGAGAACAACGCCTCGCGCGCCCGCAAGAAGAAGGCGGCCGAGTTCGAGCCGCACTCCTTCTACCTGTCGGCGTGGGAAGAGGACCAGTACGTCATCGCGCAGGCCAACGCGCAGGTGGACGAGACGGGCCGGCTCGTCGCCGACCGCATCAACGCCCGGCAGGCGGGCAACTTCATCCTCGCGCCACGCGAGAAGGTGGAGTACATCGACGTCTCGCCGAAGCAGCTCGTCTCGGTGGCGGCCTCGCTCATCCCGTTCCTCGAGAACGACGACGCGAACCGCGCGCTGATGGGCTCGAACATGCAGCGCCAGGCCGTGCCGCTGCTGCGCGCCCGCTCGCCCTACGTCGGCACCGGCATGGAGTACATCACCGCGCGCGACTCCGGCGCGGTGGTCGTGGCGCGCCGGTCCGGCACGGTGGACTACGTCGACAGCCAGCGCATCGTCGTGCGCGTCGAGGGCGGCGAGACCGCCGAGCTGTCGAAGGACATGGGCGCCGACATCTACAACCTGACGAAGTTCAAGCGCTCGAACCAGAACACCTGCATCAGCCAGAAGCCCATCGTGAAGGTCGGGCAGAAGGTGCACAAGGGGCAGGTGCTGGCCGACGGCCCGTGCACGGAGCTGGGCGAGCTCGCGCTCGGCCGCAACGTGCTCGTCGCCTTCATGCCGTGGCGCGGGTACAACTTCGAGGACGCCATCCTCGTGTCCGAGCGGATGGTGAAGGACGACTACTACACCTCGATCCACATCGAGGAGTTCGAGATCGAAGCCCGCGACACGAAGCTCGGCCCCGAGGAGATCACGCGGGACATCCCGAACGTGTCGGAGGGGTTCCTACGCGACCTCGACGAGAGCGGCATCATCCGGATCGGCGCCTACGTCAAGCCGGGCGACATCCTGGTGGGCAAGGTCACGCCGAAGGGCGAGACGCAGCTCACGCCCGAGGAGAAGCTGCTCCGGGCGATCTTCGGCGAGAAGGCGGGCGACGTGCGCGACGCGTCGCTCATCTGCCCGCCCGGCATCGAGGGCATCGTCGTCGGCGTGAAGATCTTCTCCCGCAAGGGCATCGAGAAGGACGATCGGGCCAAGGCGATCGAGCAGGAAGAGCTCGACATGATGGAGAAGAACCTGCAGGACGAGATCCGCATCCTCCACGACGAGGTGAAGAAGCGGATCACGCAGATGCTGCAGGGCCAGAGCCTGCGCGCCGACCTCTACGACGAGAACGGCCGCGAGCGGCTGCTGAAGAAGGGCACCCCGCTGACGCCGGACGCGATGCTGGCGCTCGCCTACGAGGTGCTCGTGCGCGCCAAGGTCGCCACCGACGACCCGCGGCTCGAGGAGGACCTGCGCCTGCTCGAGGAGCGCACCAGCAACCAGGTGGACGTCATCCGCCAGCTCTTCGAGGAGAAGAAGGAGAAGGTGCGGCGCGGCGACGAGCTGCCGCCCGGCGTCATCAAGCTCGTCAAGGTGTACGTCGCGATGAAGCGCAAGCTGTCGGTCGGCGACAAGATGGCCGGCCGCCACGGCAACAAGGGCGTGATCGCGCGCATCCTCCCCGAGGAGGACATGCCGTACCTGCCCGACGGCAGCCCAGTCGAGATCGTGCTCAACCCGCTGGGCGTGCCCTCGCGCATGAACGTCGGCCAGATCCTGGAGACGCACCTGGGCTGGGCGGCGCACGCGCTCGGGCTGTACTTCGCGACGCCGGTCTTCGACGGCGCGACCGAGAACGAGATCAAGAACTGGCTCGAGCAGGCAGGGCTGCCCCGCGGCGGCAAGACCCGGCTCTACGACGGCATGACCGGCACCGAGTTCGAGCAGAACGTGACGGTCGGCTACATCTACATGCTGAAGCTGTCGCACCTGGTGGACGACAAGATCCACGCGCGGTCGATCGGGCCGTATTCGCTCATCACGCAGCAGCCGCTCGGCGGCAAGGCGCAGTTCGGCGGCCAGCGGTTCGGCGAGATGGAGGTCTGGGCGCTCGAGGCCTACGGCGCGGCGCACATCCTCCAGGAGCTGCTCACCGCGAAGTCGGACGACGTGACCGGCCGGGCGAAGATCTACGAGTCGATCGTCAAGGGCGACGCCTCGTTCCAGCCCGGGCTGCCCGAGTCCTTCAACGTTCTCATCCGCGAGCTCCAGGCGCTCTGCCTGGACGTGGAGCTGATGAAGACGCGGCGCAAGCCGGCGGAGCTGGAGCCGCCGCCGCCCGAGCCCGAGCTCGAGCCGGCGTAGCGGCTGGGAAGGCCGGAGGCCGGGGGCCGGGGGCCGGAGACCAGACGCCGGGCGGGCGTGCCGTCCGGTCGATCGGCGAGCATGAGAATCGGGCGGCGGTGCTGCCCGCGGGTGGTAACCCTGGCAGGCGCTGACTCAGCAGCGCCTGCGGCTGCGACCGAGCGCGAAGGCGCGAGGTCGCGGCGAGTGGGGGTGGGGCCCCACGAGCCACAAGATTATGAGACCCAGCTTTCACGATAGAGGCGCCCTGACGCTCGACTTCGACGCGATGCGCATCAGCCTCGCGTCGCCCGAGAAGATCCTCTCCTGGTCGCACGGCGAGGTGACCAAGCCGGAGACGATCAACTACCGCACCTTCAAGCCGGAGCGGGACGGGCTGTTCTGCGCCAAGATCTTCGGCCCCGTCACCGACTGGGAGTGTCTCTGCGGCAAGTACAAGCGGATGAAGCACCGCGGCGTCATCTGCGACAAGTGCGGCGTCGAGGTGACGCAGGCCAAGGTGCGCCGCGAGCGGCTCGGCCACATCACGCTGGCCACCCCGGTGAGCCACGTCTGGTTCTTCAAGGGGCTCCCCAGCCGGATCGGGCACCTGCTCGACATCTCGCTGCGCGACCTCGAGCGCATCCTGTACTTCGAGGCCTACGTGGTCGTGGACGCGGGCGAGACCGAGCTCAAGGCGAACCAGCTGCTGAACGAGGACCAGTACCGGAAGGCCCGCGAGGACTACGGCACGAAGTTCCGCGCGCAGATGGGCGCCGAGGCGATCAAGGAGCTGCTCAAGCGCGTCAGCGTGGAGAAGCTGGCGGGCGAGCTGCGCGAGAAGATGCGCACGGAGCCCTCGGCGCAGAAGAAGCTGAAGTACGCCAAGCGGCTCAAGGTGGTGGACTCGTTCCGCAAGTCCACCAACCGGCCCGAGTGGATGATCCTGGACGTGATCCCGGTGATCCCGCCCGAGCTCCGGCCGCTCGTGCCGCTCGACGGCGGCCGGTTCGCGACCTCGGACCTCAACGACCTCTACCGGCGCGTCATCAACCGGAACAACCGGCTGAAGAAGCTCATCGAGCTGAAGGCGCCAGACGTCATCATCCGCAACGAGAAGCGGATGCTGCAGGAGGCGGTGGACGCGCTGTTCGACAACGGCCGGCGGGGCCGCGTGCTGCGCGGCGCCAACAACCGGCCGCTCAAGTCGCTGTCCGACACGCTGAAGGGCAAGCAGGGGCGCTTCCGCCAGAACCTGCTCGGCAAGCGCGTCGACTACTCGGGCCGCTCGGTCATCGTCGTCGGGCCGGAGCTCAAGCTGCACCAGTGCGGGCTGCCGAAGAAGATGGCGCTCGAGCTGTTCAAGCCGTTCATCTACAACAAGCTCGAGACGCGCGGCCTGGTGGCGACCATCAAGCAGGCCAAGGAGATGGTGGAGCAGCAGCGCCCCGAGGTGTGGGACGTGCTCGAGGAGGTGATCCGCGAGCACCCGGTGCTGCTCAACCGCGCGCCGACGCTGCACCGCCTGGGCATCCAGGCCTTCGAGCCGGTGCTGGTGGAGGGCAAGGCGATTCGCATCCACCCGCTCGTCTGCACGGCGTTCAACGCGGACTTCGACGGCGACCAGATGGCGGTGCACATCCCGCTGTCGCCCGAGGCGCAGATCGAGGCCTCGGTGCTGATGATGTCGTCGAACAACATCCTGTCGCCCGCGAGCGGCGCGCCGATCGCCGTGCCGTCGCAGGACATCGTGCTGGGCTGCTACTACCTGACCAAGGCGAAGACCGGCGCGAAGGGCGAGGGACGCGTGTTCGGCAACACCCAGGACGTGCTGCTGGCGCTCGAGGCCGGCGAGCTCGAGACGCTCACGCCGATCCGCCTGCGGTGGACCGGCGAGCTGCTCGACCTGACCGTGGCGCGCGACGACCAGGACGTGCTGCACGCCGAGGCGCAGACGGTCAACGGCAAGATCATCAACACGACGGTCGGCCGCGTGATCTTCAACGACGCGCTGCCCCCGCCCGTGCCCTACGTGAACGGCCTCCTGAAGAAGAAGGGACTGCAGCAGCTGGTGCAGTACGCCCACCTGCGCTTCGGGCTCGAGAAGACGGTCGAGATGCTCGACAGCCTGAAGAACCTCGGCTTCCTCTACGCGACGCGGTCGGGCCTGTCGATCGGCATCGACGACCTGGTCATCCCGTCCGAGAAGGGCGCGCTCGTCGAGGCGGCGCGCGACGAGGTGATCAAGGTCGAAGGGCAGTATCTCGAGGGCGCCATCACGAACGGCGAGCGCTACAACAAGGTGATCGCCATCTGGTCGGACGTCACCGAGAAGATCGCCGACGAGATGTTCAATGAGATGGAGGAGACCGACCAGCACGGCAACTTCAACGCCGTGTACATCATGGCGGACTCCGGGGCGCGCGGCAGCAAGCAGCAGATCCGACAGCTGGCCGGCATGCGCGGCCTGATGGCGAAGCCGTCGGGCGAGATCATCGAGACACCCATCACGTCGAACTTCCGCGAAGGGCTGACCGTGCTGCAGTACTTCATCTCGACGCACGGCGCCCGCAAGGGCCTCGCCGACACGGCGCTCAAGACCGCCGACTCGGGCTACCTCACGCGCCGGCTGGTCGACGTGGCGCAGGACGTCATCATCTCGGAGATCGATTGCGGCACGATGGACGGCATCGAGGCGCGGGCGATCGTCGAGAGCGGCGAGATCATCGAGCCCCTGCGCGACCGCATCATCGGACGCGTCACGCTCGAGCGCCTCGCCGACCCGTTCAGCAACGACGTGATCATCGAGGCGAACGACGAGATCACCGAGGACCTCGCGTCGGCCATCCAGGAGGCCGGCATCGAGAAGGTGAAGATCCGCTCGGTGCTGACCTGCGCGTCGCGCCGCGGCGTGTGCGCGAAGTGCTACGGCCGCGACCTCGCCACGGGCCGGCTCGTGGAGCTCGGTCTCGCGGTGGGCGTCATCGCCGCGCAGTCGATCGGCGAGCCGGGCACGCAGCTGACGATGCGGACCTTCCACATCGGCGGCACGGCGTCGCGCGTTTCCGAGCAGTCCACGCTCGAGGCCCGGCACGCCGGCACCGTGAAGTTCCAGGGCCTGCAGGTCGTCGAGGCCAAGGACGGCAGCCTGGTCGTCATGAACCGCACCGGGTCGCTCGTCGTGCAGGACGCCAAGGGGCGCGACCGCGAGCGCTACCAGATCGTCTACGGCGCCCGCGTGAAGGTGAAGGAGAACCAACAGGTCGAGCAGGGCCAGACGCTCGTCGAGTGGGACCCCTACACCTTCTCGATCCTCACCGAGGAGGCCGGCCAGGTCCGCTTCAGGGACATCATCGAGGGCATGACGGTGCACGAGGAGGTGGACGAGGTCACGGGCCTCTCGCGCCTGATCATCATCGACTCGCCCGACGAGAAGAAGCAGCCGGCCATCGAGATCCGCGGCAAGGCCGGCGCCGTGTCGCGCAAGTACCACATGCCGTCGCACGCCCACCTGATGGTGAACGACGGCGAGACGGTCTCGGCCGGCGACGTGCTGGCCAAGATCCCCCGCGAGACGACCAAGACCAAGGACATCACGGGCGGTCTGCCGCGCGTCGTCGAGCTCTTCGAGGCGCGCAAGCCGCGCGAGACCGCCGTCATCAGCGAGATCGACGGCCTGGTCAAGCACGGCGGCGTGGTGAAGGGCCTGCGGAAGATCCTGATCGTGCCGGAGGAGGGCGGCGAGGCCCGCGAGTACTCGCTGCCGCGCGGCGTCCACGTGAACGTGCAGGAGGGCGACCGCGTCCGCGCCGGCGAGCCGCTGATGGACGGGCCGAGCAACCCCCACGACATCCTGAGCGTCCTCGGCGAGAAGGCGCTGCAGAGCTACCTGGTCAACGAGATCCAGGAGGTCTACCGGCTGCAGGGCGTGAACATCAACGACAAGCACATCGAGACGATCGTCCGGCAGATGATGCGGTGGGTGAAGATCGAGGAAGTCGGCGACACCGAGTTCCTGATCGAGGAGCAGGTGGACCGCTTCCGGTTCCTCGAGGAGAACGAGCGCGTGATCACGGACGGCGGCCGACCCGCCACCGGGCGCCCGCTGCTGCTCGGCATCACCAAGGCGTCGCTCTCGACCGACTCGTTCATCTCCGCCGCGTCGTTCCAGGAGACGACGCGCGTGCTCACCGAGGCGTCGATCTCGGGCAAGGTGGACCACCTGCGCGGGCTCAAGGAGAACGTCACGATGGGCCGGCTCATCCCGGCCGGCACCGGCTTCGAGTACTACCGGCACGTCACCATCCCGCCGGACGAGCCGCCGCCGCCCCCGCCGCCCACCCCCGAGGAGCTCGAGCTCGAGCGCGAGATGGAATACCTCGTGGAGTCCGACGACGCGTTCGGCGGCCACGACGAGGTGGCCGAGTAGGGGAGGTCCGGGCGCCGGTCCCGGTCGTTCCGAAGCATCGAGGGCGGCGATCGACGACAATCGCCGCCCTCTTCGTGTCTCCGGACGGCCGTGCCGGCCGCCATCCAACCAGCCGTCGCCCGACCGTCAGACGCGCAGCAGGCGGGTGAGGGCCTGGACCAGCAGCCGGGCGGCCGCCAGCACGAGCCCGCGCAGGTCGTCTTCGCCGACGGCGTGCGCGGCGCCGAGCGGATCGTGCACGACGAGCCAGACGGTCGCGCCCGCCACGAGCGCGGCGCCTGCCGCGAGCGCGCCGCCGAGTCCAGCCGCCGTCCCGCGGATCGTCATCGTATCCACCCGGTGGCTCAGAGGTCCCGCCGCTCGAAGCCCTTCACCGCGAGCCAGCCGGAGAAGGACAGCAACGCGGCGAGACCGGCGACAATCAGCGCGGTGGCCGCCGGCGCTCCCAGCCTCGCCACGAGGGCGTCCACGCCCAGGCGCACGAGGCTGCTCGGCGGCGCCAGCGCCAGTCTCGGGGCGGTCGCCGCGCCCGCCGCCCGCGCGATCGCGCTCGAGCCGACGCAGAGCGCCAGGTAAACGGCGCCGAAGGCCATGCTGGCGCGCCCCAGGGCCAGGCGGAAGTACAGCGGCAGGAAGATCGCCACCAGCCCCGTCGTGACCACGAAGAACGTGAGCACGCCGTCGAGGCTTTCCCACATCGCCGGGCCGGTTCGCGCCGGCGACAGGAGCGGCACGAGCAGACGGCCGCCGGCCATCCAGAAGCCGGCCGCCACGGCGCAGGCTACCGCCGCCGACACGTAGCGCGCGATGACGATGGTGGAGCGCCGCACGGGCAGGCTGCCCAGCAGGCGATCGGCCTCGAGCAGCCATTCGACGATCGGGACGATCGCCACGAGCCCTCCGGCCAGCCCGACGCCGACCCAGAAGAACGCCTCGTCCCACCGTGCGACCTGCGCGCCGACGAGCACGTAGAGCGCCAGGAACACCGCGGCGTCGCGCGTGTCGAACACGCGCAGGTCCTTGCGGAGCAGGGCCCATACGCCCCGGGCCGTTTCCGCGCGCGCGGCACCTTCAGCGTCGGTCGTCATACAGCCTCAGATCGTCGTGTGCCCTCCGGCCGGTGTAGAAGAGCACGTCCTCGAGCGTCGCGGGCTCGACGACCAGCTGGGCGCCGGCCAGCAGCGCACGCAGGCCCGCGAGGTCGCCGGTGAGCGCGGTGAATCCGAACTCGTGGACGACGATGCCGGCCAGCCGCGCCCGCACCTCGTCGGTCAGCAGCTCCGTGCCGCCCTTGACGAGGACCCACCGCTCGCGCACGTCGTCCTTGGCGGCCGAGAAGACGAGGCGGCCCTGCCGAACGAACGTCACGTAGTCGGCAATCCTGTCGAGGTCGGCGGTGATGTGGGTCGAGAAGAGCACCGAGGTGTGGCCGCCCTCGATGACGCCGGAGAGCCGGTCCAGCAGCTCGCGGCGGAAGACGGGGTCCAGCCCCGAGCTGGGCTCGTCGAGGAGCAGCAGCTCGGCGCGGTGCGCAAGCGCGACGGCCAGGGCGAAGCGCGTGCGCTGGCCCCGCGACAGCGTGCGGACGCGCTGGCGGCGCGGCAGGCCGAACTCGGCCGCCAGCCGGCCGAACTCGGCGCGGTCCCACGTCGGGTAGAACGGTGCGATGACGGCGGCCGCCCGCTCGACGGTGAGGGCGTCGTGGAAGCGCGGGTTCTCGTGCACGAAGCCGATGCGCGAGCGGACGTCCACCTCGTCGCGGCGGTGATCGAGCCCCGCCACGCGGATCTCGCCTCCGTCGATCCGGACGAGGTTCAGGATCGACTTCACGATCGTCGTCTTGCCCGCGCCGTTGGGGCCGATGAGGCCCATGATGTAGCCGCGCGGCAGGGCGAAGGACACGTCCTCGAGGGTGAACCCCTCGTAGGCCTTCGTCACGTGCCGGAGCTCGAGGATGGGTTCCATGGCGTCGTTCCGCTACAGCTCACGCCGCTCGAAGACGTGCACCGCCACCACGTACGACACGGCGACGACGAGCGCGAGACCGCCGAGCACGAGCAGGCTGAACGCGGGCTCGCCGAGCGCCACGGCCACCGAGCGCACGGCGCCGGCGACGGCCGCCGCGACCCGCTTGTCGGCCGAGGACCGCGTGATCTGGGCGACGATCAGGAGCACCGAGCCCAGGACCTGCAGCGCCACCATCATGATGATGAGGCCCATGGCCCCAAACCGCAGCGTGAAGGGCAGCAGCAGCGAGACGATGAGCGTGACGAGCGTGAGCGCGATCAGGAGCTCGCGGGGCCCGAGGAGCGTGGAGACGTCGAGGCTCGAGGACGATATCGCCGCCCCCAGCGACAGCGCCAGCAGGATGCCGGCGACGCCGAAGCCGAGCGACAGGACGTAACGCGCCCGCACGACGCCCCGGCGCGTGACCGGGAGGCTGCAGCCCAGCCGCATCGCCTTGAACTTCTCCTCGCGGGTCACGATCATGATCGGCACGACCGAGAACATGATGGCGGCAAAGAAGATGTAAGCGCCCGGCGACGCCTCGTCCCAGGCCGCGTAGCCGAGGAACGCGGTGAAGACGAGCAGGTTCGCGAGGATGGCGTTCCGGTTCAGGACGAAGTCCCGCCAGATGAGCTCACGCATGGGGCACCTCGCGGTCGAGCAGCACCACCACGTCGTCGAGCGACGCGCGGTCGATGACCGCGCCCGTGCCGCAGGTGCGGCGGGCGGCCTCCACGTCCGAGGTGAGGACGTCCACGCCGTACGCGTGGCGACGGACGCCCCGCCAGAGCGGCGGCGCGAGCGCCGCCAGGGCCTCGTCGCCGCCCCGGACGATGGCCCAGCGCTCGCGCAGCTCGTCGCGGCTCGCCGTGAGCGCGACGGCACCGTCGCGGAGGACGGTCACGTAGTCGGCGATGCGCTCGAGGTCGGTCGTGATGTGGGTGGAGAAGAGGATCGACGTCTCCTCGTTCTGCAGCAGGCCGGACAGCCCGTGCAACAGCTCGCGGCGAAAGACCGGGTCGAGCCCGGAGGTGGGCTCGTCGAGGATGAGCAGGTCGGCCTCATGGGCCAGCGCCAGCGCCAGGGCGAACTTGGTGAGCATGCCCTGGGACAGCGTCTTCACCTTGTGGCGGAGCGGCAGCTCGAACCGGCGCGCGAGATCCTGGAAGAGCCGCTCGTTCCACCGACGGTAGAAGGGGGCGATGGCGCGTTTGGTGTCGGCGAGCGTCACGTCCTGGTGGAAGCCCGGCTCGTCGTAGACGAACCCGATGCGCGCCTTGACGGCGGCCTCGTCGCGGCGGTTGTCGAGGCCGAAGACGCGAATCTCGCCGGCCTCCCGACGGACGAGGTTCATGATGAGCTTGATGATGGTGGTCTTGCCCGCGCCGTTCGGCCCGACGAGCCCCATCACGTACCCCCGGGGCAGGCTGAAGGTGACGTCCTTGAGCGCGAACCCCTTGTAGCGCTTCCGCAGGCCGGTGACCTCGAGGGCCTGGTTCGTCACGACTCCTCCTCGCACAGGAGCCGCAGCATCTCGCGCAGCTCCTGGTAGCCGACGCCGAGGGTCCGGGCCTCGCCGACGGCCTCGGCGAGCTTGCCCTCGACCAGCTTCATGCGCTTCTCGCGCAGGAACTCCGGGTTCTGGGCGGCCACGAACGTGCCCTTGCCGCCGACCGTGTCGATGAGGCCTTCCTTCTCCAGCTCCTCGTAGGCCCGTTTGGTCGTGATGACGCTGATCTGGAGCTCGTGGGCGAGCTTGCGAATCGAGGGCAGGGGGGCGGCCTCGGCGAGGTCGCCCGCGATGATTTGGCCCTTGATCTGGCGCACGATCTGCTCGTAAATCGGGTCGGGCGAGGCGTTCGAGATCAGGATGCGCATGGTCGTGGTCGGGGCGGCCTCCAGACAGCGTGAATTCCGTTACTTCTGTGCTGTCTGTATATATTCTACGTATACAGTTAGCCACGGGTTCCGGGGTTTGTCAAGAGGGGGGAAGGTCCCCGTAAGTTGCCAGGCCGAAGGAGTTGTGTTACTCTCGTAAGGTTCTGTTGGAGTCAGGACACCCTATCTGGCTCCACGCCGTCCATGTGAAGCCGCCGGCTTCCTTGTGAGCGGGGTCCGCGGGCGTCGCCGCCGGTATCGCCGCCAGACGACAACACACGAATAGGGTCAGTCTGCTTCCGGGCGCCAAGGTCCGCTGCGTGCGGATTTTCCAGGCCCGGAGCCAGCCAGCCGCGGATGGCGGCGGGGCCGTCGCGCCCGCTGCCCGCAGTTGGTTGTTCGTCATTGGACGACGCGGACGCGCGTCGCGTGTTGCGACGTGCGATCCGCAGTGGAGTGAACGTGCCGACGATCAGTCAGCTGGTCCGCAAGGGACGCGCGCGCGTGCTGAGCAAGACGAAGAGCCCGGCGCTGCAGGACAGCCCGCAGAAGCGCGGCGTCTGCGTCCGCGTGTTCACCCAGACGCCGAAGAAGCCGAACTCGGCGCTGCGCAAGGTGGCGCGGGTCCGGCTCACCAACGGCATCGAGGTGACGACCTACATTCCCGGCGTGGGGCATAACCTCCAGGAGCACTCGCTGGTGCTCATCCGCGGAGGCCGTGTGAAGGACCTGCCGGGCGTGCGCTACCACGTGGTGCGCGGGACCCTGGACGCGGTCGGCGTGCAGGGGCGCAAGCAGGCTCGTTCGAAGTACGGCGCCAAGCGGCCGAAGGCGTAGGCGCCTGAAGTCCGAGGGATTGACGTTATGCCACGCAGACGCGAGGTTCCCAAGCGCGAGGCTCCGGCCGACCCGATCTACAACAGCGCGTTGGTGAGCAAGTTCATCAACACGGTGATGCAGGGCGGCAAGCGGAGCACCGCCGAGCGGATCATGTACGGCAGCCTCGACATCATCAAGGAGAAGACCGGCGACGATCCCGTGAAGGTCTTCAAGAAGGCGATCGACAACGTCAAGCCGTCGCTCGAGGTCAAGTCGCGGCGGGTGGGCGGGTCGAACTACCAGGTGCCGATCGAGGTCAACCCGAACCGCCGGCTCTCGCTGAGCATCCGCTGGCTGGTCAGCTACGCGCGGTCGCGCGGCGACGGCAAGACGATGCAGGAGAAGCTGGCCAACGAGTTCATGGACGCGGCGAACCTGCGCGGCGGCGCGGTGAAGAAGCGGGAAGACACGCACCGGATGGCGGAGGCGAACAAGGCCTTCGCCCACTATCGCTGGTAGGCGGGAGGGGCGACCTGGCAGGTCGCCCCTACAAGGACACGAAAGACACGAGTCGGATGGCCAGAAAGGTCGCCCTCGCGAAGACCCGGAACATCGGCATCATGGCGCACATCGATGCCGGGAAGACCACCACCACCGAGCGGATCCTCTTCTACACGGGGATCACGTACAAGCTCGGCGAGGTCCACGACGGGACCGCGGTGATGGACTGGATGGAGCAGGAGCAGGAGCGCGGCATCACGATCACGTCCGCCGCGACCACGTGCTTCTGGCGGGATCATCGCGTGAACATCATCGACACGCCCGGCCACGTCGATTTCACGGCCGAGGTGGAACGGTCGCTGCGCGTCCTCGACGGCGCGGTGGCCGTGTTCGACGCCGTGGCCGGCGTCGAGCCGCAGTCGGAGACCGTCTGGCGCCAGGCCGACAAGTACCGGGTCCCGCGCATCTGCTTCGTCAACAAGATGGACCGCGTGGGCGCCGACTTCAAGCGCACGCTCGAGCAGATCCGGACGAAGCTGCAGGGGAACCCGGTGGCCGTCCAGCTGCCGATCGGGGCGGAGGACAAGTTCACCGGCGTCATCGACCTGGTCTCGATGAAGGCCATCCGCTACAAGGACGAGACGGTCGGGGCCGACTACCTGGTGGAGGAGATCCCGGCCGAGCTCCGCGCGGAGGCCGACGAGTACCGCGAGCTGCTCATCGAGAAGTGCAGCGAGGCGAACGACGAGTTGCTCGAGAAGTACCTGCACGGCGGGGCGATCACGGAGGACGACATCAAGGCGACGCTTCGCACGCGCACGATCGAGTCGGTGCGGGGCGAGCAGCGCCCGTTCGTGCCGGTCATCTGCGGCGCGGCCTTCAAGAACAAGGGCGTGCAGCCGCTGCTCGACGCCGTGGTGGACTACCTGCCCTCGCCGCTCGACGTGCCGCCCATCACCGGCATCGACCCGAGCCGCGCCGAGGAGACCATGGTCGAGCGGCCCTCGTCGGACGAGGCGCCGTTCGCCGCGCTCGCCTTCAAGATCATGACCGACCCGTTCGTCGGTCAGCTCGCCTTCTTCCGGGTCTACTCCGGCGTCATGACCTCGGGCGCGTCGGTCTACAACGCGACCAAGCAGAAGTCGGAGCGCATCGGGCGGCTGCTGAAGATGCACGCGAACAAGCGCGAGGAGATCAAGGAGGTCTACTCGGGCGACATCGCGGCGGCCGTCGGCCTGCGGAGCGTCTCTACGGGCGACACGATCTGCGACGAGAAGCACCCGGTCGTGCTCGAGTCGATGGACTTCCCCGAGCCGGTCATCTCGCTGGCCATCGAGCCGAAGACCAAGGTCGACCAGGAGAAGCTCGGCCAGGGGCTCGCCAAGCTGACCGCCGAGGACCCGACGTTCCGCGTGCGCACCGACCCCGAGACGGGCCAGGTCGTGATCTCCGGCATGGGCGAGCTGCACCTCGAGATCATCGTGGACCGGCTGCAGCGCGAGTTCTCGGTCGGGGCCACCGTCGGGCCTCCGCAGGTGGCCTACAAGGAGACGCTCACGCGTCCAGCCGAGGGCGAGGGGCGCTACATCAAGCAGACCGGCGGCCGCGGCCAGTACGGCCACGCCAGGATCCGCATCGCGCCGCGGAAGCCCGGCGAGGGCTTCCTGTTCGTCAGCGAGATCGTGGGCGGCGCGATTCCCCGCGAGTACATCAAGCCCATCGAGCAGGGCATCGTCGAGGCGATGACGACGGGCGTGCTGGCCGGCTACCCGGTGGACGACGTGGCGGTGACGCTCCACGACGGCTCGTTCCACGACGTGGACTCGTCGGAGATGGCCTTCAAGATCGCCGGCTCGATGGCCTTCAAGGACGCCGCCAGGAAGGCGCACCCGGTGCTGCTCGAGCCCGTGATGCGGGTCGAGGTGGTGGTGCCCGAGGAGTACATGGGCGAGATCATCGCCGACATCAACTCGCGCCGCGGCCGGGTCAACTCCATGGAGACCCGCGGCAGCACCAAGATCGTCAATGCGCACGTGCCGCTCGCCGAGATGTTCGGGTACGCGACCGACCTCCGGTCGCACACGCAGGGGCGTGCCACCTACTCGATGCACTTCGATCGATACGAGCCGACGCCGCACTCGGTGAGTGAAGAGGTCGTGGCGCGGATACAGGGCAAGTAGCGCACGTGTTCAGACGTGCGCCGGGGATGACGAACGATGGCGACAGCATTCAGCGACAAGATCCGCATCCGGCTCAAGGCGTACGACTACCGGGTGCTCGACCAGTCGACCTCGGAGATCGTGGAGACGGCCAAGCGCACCGGCGCCCGGCTGGCCGGGCCGATTCCGCTCCCGACCGAGAAGAACAAGTGGACCGTGCTCCGCTCGCCGCACGTCGACAAAAAGTCGCGCGAGCAGTTCGAGATCCGGACGCACAAGCGCCTGATCGACATCTTCGAGCCGACCCCGCAGACCGTGGACGCACTGATGAAGCTGGATCTGCCGGCGGGCGTGGACGTCGAGATCAAGGCGTTCGGCAAGGAGCACAAGTAGGCGCGTACGGCTCACGGCTCAGGGCTCCCGAGCCCCGAGTCCCGAGCCCCGGCGCCTTCGCTCGTCGAGCTTCGGCGGCCCCGCCGCAGCCTTGGCGGAGGCGGGAGAGAACGTGAGATGGTCACAGGCATCATCGGCAAGAAGGTCGGCATGACGCAAGTCTTCGACAAGGACGGGGTCGTCACGCCCGCGACGGTCATCAAGGCCGGGCCGTGCGTCGTCGTGCAGGCCAAGACCGTGGACGCCGACGGGTACCAGGCGGTGCAGCTCGGCCTGGTCGAGGAGCGACCCGCCCGGGTCAACAAGCCCACGGCCGGTCACTTCAAGAAGGCGAACGTCCCGCCGACGCGCGTGCGGCGCGAGGTGGCGGTGGCGCCGGGCGGCGAGCCGACCAAGGCGGGCGACCAGGTGCTGGTGTCGGCGGTCTTCGCCGACGGCGACCAGGTGGACGTCATCGGGACGAGCCGCGGCAAGGGCTTCCAGGGCGTCATCAGGCGCCACCATTTCCGGGGCGGCGCGGCGACCCACGGCTCGATGTTCCACCGGGCGCCGGGCTCGATCGGCGCCTCGTCCTATCCGTCGCGCGTCGTCAAGGGCATGCGCGCCGCCGGCCGGATGGGCGGGGACCGCGTGACGGTGCGGAACGTCAAGGTCGTCCGGATCGACACCGAGAACCACCTGCTCGTGGTCAGCGGCGCCGTGCCGGGCGCGCCGGGCGGCTACCTCGTGGTGCGCAAGGCGGTGGCGCCGCGGCGCGTGACGGTGCCGCAGGTGGAGAAGCCGAAGGGCGGCAAGCGCTAGCCGACGCGCGCGGCCCGGGCGATGCGGGCGGCGAACGGCCGGAGACGAACATGCAGCTAGACGTTGTCAACGCGCAGAACGAGAAGGTCGGGTCGCTGGACCTGAACGACGAGGTCTTCGGCGGCCGTCCCAAGCTCGACCTCGTCTGGGAAGCGGTCGTGCAGCAGAACGCGAGCGAGCGGCGCGGCACGCACGCGACCAAGAACCGGGCGCTCGTGAGCGGCAGCGGGCGCAAGCCCTGGCGCCAGAAGGGCACGGGCCGGGCGCGCGTGGGCGAGATCCGGAACCCGCTGTGGCGCAAGGGCGGCACGGTGTTCGGGCCGCAGCCGCGCGACTACGCCTACCGGCTGCCCCGCAAGGTCACGCGCGGCGCGCTGCGCGCCGCGCTGGCGCAGAAGATGCGGGACGGCGCGGTGACGGTGGTCGACCGGCTGGCGCTCGCCGAGACCAAGACGAAGCAGGCGGTGGCGCTGCTCACGCAGCTCGGGATGGCGCCGGGCACGGGCAAGACCCTGCTCATCGACGTGCGGCCGGACAGCGCGCTGGCGCTCGCGACGCGCAACCTGACGGGCGTGCGCCTGGTCGCGGCCCGGGCGGTGACGGCGCGCGACGTGATGGACACCACGCGCGTGGTGGCCACGCAGGCCGCCCTGGAGCGCCTGCAGGAGGTGCTGGCGTCATGAAGCTGACCGATGTGATCCGCCGGCCGCTCATCACCGAGAAGACGACCGGGCTGCGCGAAGAGGCGCAGACCATGGTGTTCGAGGTGGCCGTCGGCGCGACGAAGGTGGAGATCAAGCGGGCCGTCGAGCAGCTGCTCGGCACCAAGGTCGCCGCCGTGCGCACGTCGATCGCGCACGGCAAGATCAAGCGGCAGGGCCGGTACGCGGGCCAGCGGCCGGACTGGAAGAAGGCGCACGTGCGGCTCCGCGACGGCGAGAAGATGCCCGACTTCCTCGAGGGCGCGTAGGGGGCTGGCGGTGGGAATGTCGAATGCTGAATGTCGAATGCTGAATGGCTGATCCGGAGTGCTGAAGCGCGCGCTGGCATTCCCGGTCCGGTCCTTTCCATTCGTCATTCGACATTCGGCATTCGACATTCGGAACGCGAAGGATCAGTACGATGCCAATTCGCAAATACAAGCCGACCTCGGCCGGACGACGGTTCCAGACGGTGCAGGTCTTCGAGGATCTCACCGAGTCGAAGCCGTACAAGCCGCTGACCGAGCCGCTCCAGAAGTCCGGCGGACGCGACAATCACGGCGAGCTGACGTCCTGGTGGCGGGGCGGCGGGCACAAGCGCGCCTACCGCGTCATCGACTTCAAGCGCGACAAGCGGGACATCCCGGCGACGATCTCGACGATCGAGTACGACCCGAACCGCTCGGCGCGCATCGCGCTCGTGACCTACGCCGACGGCGAGAAGCGCTACATCCTGCAGCCACTCGGGCTGAAGGTGGGCGACACGATCGTCGCGGGCGACACCGTCGACATCCTGCCGGGCAACGCCCTGCCGCTCCGAAACATCCCGCTCGGGACGCTCGTGCACAACGTCGAGCTGCGGCCCGGCAAGGGCGGGCAGATCGCGCGGAGCGCCGGGTCGTCGGTGCAGGTGGTGGCCAAGGAAGGGCAGTACGTGTCGGTGAAGATGCCCTCGGGCGAGATCCGGCGCATCAACCTGGACTGTCTCGCGACGATCGGCCAGGTCGGCAACATCGACCACGAGAACGTGTCGGTGGGCAAGGCCGGCCGGAGCCGCTGGCTCGGCAAGCGGCCGCACGTGCGCGGCGTCGCGATGAACCCGGTGGATCACCCGCTGGGCGGCGGCGAGGGCAAGACCTCGGGCGGCCGGCACCCGGTGACGCCGTGGGGCAAGCCGACCAAGGGGTACAAGACGCGCGGCCGCCGGCCGAGCGATCGGTTCATCGTGCAGCGTCGCACCAAGTGACGGAGCGGGGGCCCGCCGCCGGGCTCCGGGAAGTGACATGAGCAGATCACTGAAGAAAGGCCCGTTCATCGACCTCCACCTGCTCGAGAAGGTCGAGATCATGAACCGCGCCGGCGACAAGAAGGTCATCAAGACCTGGTCCCGGCGGTCGACGGTCGTGCCCGAGATGATCGGGCACACGATCGCGATTCACAACGGCAAGAAGTTCATCCCGGTGTACGTCACCGAGAACATGGTCGGCCACAAGCTGGGCGAGTTCGCGCCCACGCGGCAGTTCAAGGGGCACACGACCAAGAGCGAGAAGGCGGCCGCCACCGCCGCCGCGGCGCCGCCGCCACCGGCCGTGAAGGGGAGCTAGGCACATGATCCGGGCGACAGCGACGGCGCGGTACATCCGCACCTCGGCGCAGAAGGCGAAGCTGGTGCTGGACCAGATCCGCGGGCGCGACGTCAACCACGCGCTGGCCACGCTGCAGTTCAGCCGCAAGCTGGTGGCGCACGACATCGAGAAGGTGCTGCGGTCGGCGATTGCCAACGCGCAGCAGAAGGAAGGCTTCAGCGGCGACGTGGACCGGCTCTACGTCGCGACGTGCCACGCCGACCAGGGGCCGTCGATGAAGCGCATCCGGCCCGCCCCGATGGGGCGCGCCTTCCGGGTGGTGAAGCGCACGGCGCACCTCACCGTGGGGGTCGCCGAGCGGCAGGTGCGGGTGAAGGCGCCGGCGGCGGACGAAGGCGCCAAGAAGAGGTCGCGGCGGGGCCGCACGGCCCGGCCGGCACAGGCGGCAACGACACGGGCCAAGAAGCCTGCGGCCAAGCGGTAGGCCGCGAGCGAGCGGCGCGGGGCGACGGGGCCCCGCAAGCGAGCGAGCTGGGGTGTGGGGCGAAGCCCCACGTTAGCGAGGACGAGAGCTCATGGGCCAGAAAGTTCATCCGTACGGATTCCGGCTCGGCTTCAACAAGACCTGGCGGTCGCGCTGGTTCGCCGACCGCGAGTACGCGAAGCTCCTGCACGAGGACCTGGATCTCCGGCAGAGCCTGAAGCAGCGGTTCGCGCACGCGGGCGTCTCGAAGATCGACATCGAGCGCGCGGCCAACAAGCTGAAGATCGACATCTACACCTCCCGTCCGGGCATCATCATCGGGCGCAAGGGGACCGAGGTCGACAAGCTGAAGACGGAGATCCAGAAGAAGACCAACCGCGAGGTCTTCATCAACATCCAGGAGATCCAGAAGCCGGAGCTCGACGCGCAGCTGATCGCGGAGTCGGTGGCCCTGCAGCTGGAGAAGCGCGTCGCCTTCCGCCGCGCCATGCGCAAGGCCGTCGAGTCGGCGCTGCGCTTCGGCGCGCGCGGCATCAAGGTGCGCGTCTCCGGCCGGCTGAACGGCGCCGAGATCGCGCGCTCCGAGTGGTACCTGCACGGCCAGCTGCCGCTGCAGACCCTGCGCGCGGACATCGACTACGGGTTCGCCGAGGCGAACACCACCTACGGCCAGATCGGCGTGAAGGTGTGGCTGTACAAGGGCGAGCGGCTCGAGCCGCGCGTGGGACGCGAAGAGGATTACCGGACGCCGCGGCGCGCCGCGAGGGCGTGAACCGCCTTCGCGCGTGGCGCCCAAAGCCGTGAGCCCTGAGCCGCCTTCGCTCTCCGAGCTTCGGCGAGCCAAGGCCGTGAGTGTGAGGTAGTTTCGTCATGTTGATGCCGAAGAAGGTCAAGTACCGGAAACAGCAGCGCGGCCGCCGGGCGGGCAAGGCCTGGCGCGGGTCCGACGTGTCGTTCGGCGACTTCGGGCTGAAGGCCCTGGAGGCCTGCTGGCTGACGGATCGGCAGATCGAGGCGGCGCGCGTGGCCATGACGCGGTTCGTCAAGCGCGGCGGCAAGATCTGGATCCGGGTCTTCCCCGACAAGCCGATCACCAAGAAGCCCCAGGAAACGCGCATGGGCAAGGGCAAGGGCGCGCCGGAGCAGTGGGTCTGCGTCGTGCGGCCGGGACGGATCCTCTTCGAGATGGAGGGGGTGCCGGAGCCGGAGGCGCGGAAGGCCATGCGGCTGGCCGCGGCGAAGCTGCCGATCCGGACGCGGTTCGCGACGCGCTTCGCGCAGGAGAAGGCGTCATGACGAAGGTATCCGAGTTCCGTGACCTCGGGACGGACGAGCTGCGCCAGCGCGTGCGCGAGATGGACGATCAGCTCTTCCGGCTCCGGATTCAGAAGTCGATGGGGCAGACCGAGGCGGGCTACAAGGCCAAGGCCATCCGCAAGGACCTGGCGCGCCTCAAGACGGTGCTGCGCGAGAAGGCGCAGGCCCAGTAGCCTCGGGCGCGCGGGGCGCACGCTCGAACCGCGGGAGTCGACATGGCAAGCAAGACGGAAGCAATCGGCGTGGTGGTCAGCGACAAGATGGCGAAGACCGTCGTCGTGGCGGTCGAGCGCAAGGTGCGCCACGAGCTGTACGGCAAGTCGCAGCGGCTGACCTCCACGTTCCTGGCCCACGACGAGCAGAACGACGCCAAGATCGGCGACACGGTGGCCATCGCGGAGTCGCGTCCGCTGAGCCGCCGGAAGCGCTGGGTCGTGACCCGGGTCGTCGAGCGCGCCAAGGTGGTGTAGCAACCGGCGGCCGGCGCGGCGCCGGCCGGCCTGGCGGAGAGATCACCATGATCCAGATGCGATCGATCCTCGACGTGGCCGACAATTCGGGTGCCCGCAAGCTCGCGGTGATCAACCCGATCGGCGGCTCGACCGGGCGCTACGCGCGCCTGGGCGACATCGTGACCGCGTCGGTGAAGGAGGCCACCCCCGAGTCCAACGTCAAGAAGGGCCAGGTGGTGAAGGCGGTCATCGTCCGGACCCGCAAGGAGTACCGGCGCAAGGACGGCAGCTACATCCGGTTCGACCGGAACGCCGCCGTGCTGATCAACGACCAGGGCGAGCCGGTCGGCACCCGCGTCTTCGGACCGGTCGCCCGCGAGCTGCGCGAGCGGAAGTTCATGAAGATCGTCTCGCTGGCGCCTGAGGTGCTCTGACGATGTCGCGGCTGCAGACTCCGATTCGGAAGAACGACAACGTCGTGGTGATCACGGGCCGGGACCGCGGCAAGCGCGGCCGCGTGCTGCGCGTGCTGCCCGACAAGAACCGGCTCGTCGTCGAGGGCGTGAACTTCGTCAAGCGCCACACCAAGCCCAACCCGTCCCAGAACGTCAAGGGCGGCATCGTGGAGCGCGAGGCGTCGATGCACGCGTCGAACGTGCAGCTGGTGTGCCCCGAGTGCGGCGCCCCGACCCGGGTCGGGCGGCGCGTGCTCGGCGACGGCCGCAAGGTCCGGATCTGCCGCAAGTGCGAGGGAGTGGTGGACAAATGAGCCGGCTGAGAGAGCGGTACCTCAAAGAGGTCGTACCGGGGCTCCGCAAGGAGTTCGGCTACGCCAACGTCATGGCGGTGCCCAAGATCGACAAGATCGTCGTGAACATGGGCCTGGGCGAGGCGACCCAGAACGTGAAGATCATCGACGCCGGCACCGACGAGGTGGGCCGCATCACCGGCCAGCGGCCCGTGACGACGCGCGCCAAGAAGTCGATCGCCCAGTTCAAGGTGCGCAAGGGCATGCCCATCGGCACGATGGTAACCCTGCGCGGCGAGCGCATGTACGAGTTCCTCGACCGCCTGATCACGATCGCGCTGCCCCGCGTCCGCGACTTCCGCGGCGTCTCGCCGCGCGGGTTCGACGGCCGCGGCAACTACACCCTGGGTCTGCGCGACCAGCTGATGTTCCCAGAGATCGACTACATGAAGGTCGACAAGTCCCGAGGGCTGAACATCTCCGTCGTCACGACGGCCAAGACCGATGAAGAGGCGCGGCGGCTGCTCCAGCTGATGGGCATGCCGTTCCGCACGAACTAGACGAGCCGGGATCCGAAACCATGGCCACGACTGCCAAGATCGCGAAGGAACGCAAGACGCCGAAGTACAAGATCCGTCTGCGGAACCGCTGCCAGCGCTGCGGCCGGCCGCGGGCCTACATGCGGAAGTTCGCGCTCTGCCGCCTCTGCTTCCGCAAGCTCGCCCTCGACGGCGAGGTCACCGGGGTGACCAAGAGCAGCTGGTAGGCGGCGCGGACCGCGTCCCGCCGGGGGACGCGCGCCGGCCGGCGCCGCGAGCGTCACGTTCAAGTTGAGAGCCAGGACCTATGACAGACCCGATTGCTGACATGCTGACGCGGATCCGCAATGCCACACTGGCCCGGCAGGCCCGTGTGGACATGCCGTCCTCGAAGCTGAAGCTGGAGATCGCGCGGATTCTCGAGCGAGAAGGGTACATCCAGGGCTTCCGGGTGGTGGACCCCAAGCCGGACACGCCGCCGCAGCCGATCCTGCGCCTGCAGCTCAAGTACGGACCCCGCGGCGAGCGGGTGATCTCGGGACTCGAGCGCGTGAGCCGCCCGGGCCGCCGTGTCTACTTCGGGCGCCGCAAGGTGCCCGCCGTGCTGGCCGGCCTGGGCACGAGCATTCTGACGACCTCGCGCGGCGTCATGACCGGACGCGACGCGGTGCGCGCCGGCGTGGGCGGCGAGGTGCTCTGCAACGTGTGGTAATCCGGAGGCCGGGGGCGCGCGCCCTCGCGCATTCGCGCGGCGGGCCCCGGCGCCCGGGCTTCTGACGAGACGAACAGCATGTCACGCATTGGCAAGAAACCGATTCCGATTCCAAAGGGCGTCAACGTCCACATCGAGCCCGACGCCGTCGAAGTGAAGGGGCCGAAGGGGACGCTCCGGCAGCCGCTGCCCCGCGGCGTGCACGTCGAGCAGGCCGACGGCCATCTCGTCGCGAAGGCCGAGGGCGAGCCGCGCGAGATGTCCAAGTTCCACGGGCTGGGGCGCAGCCTGGTGGCCAACGCCGTGCGGGGCGTCCACGAGGGCTTCCGGCGCGAGCTCGACATCGTCGGCATCGGCTACCGGGCCGAGCTCAAGGGGCGGCAGGTCGTCTTCGCGCTCGGCTACTCGCACCCGGTGGTGTTCGACATCCCGAAGGGGATCGACATCGCGATCGACAAGCAGACCCACCTGACGGTGACCGGCGTCGACCGGCAGCTGGTCGGACAGGTGGCGGCCAACATCCGGGCGCTGCGCAAGCCCGACCCGTACAAGCAGAAGGGCGTGCGGTACACGGGCGAGGTGCTCAAGAAGAAGGTCGGCAAGACCGGCGCGTAGCGCCCGGCGGCCGTGAAGGGGCGGACCCTATGAGGATCAAGACGAAGCGAGATCGCCGCGAGCGCATCCGGCTGCGCCAGCGCAAGCGCCTGGCGGGCACGGCCGAGCGGCCTCGCCTGGCGGTGTTCCGGAGCGTGTCGCACATCCACGCGCAGGTCATCGACGATCTGGCCGGGCGGACGATCGTGTCGGCGTCGAGCGTCGAGCCGGCGGTCAAGGCGAAGATGACCGGGCCCGCGCGGGCGGGCAACAAGGCCGGCGCGCAGGTGCTCGGCCAGGTCATCGCCCAGCGCCTGATCGAGAAGGGGATCTCCCAGGTCGTGTTCGACCGCGGCGGCGTGCTCTACCACGGGCGCGTGCGCGCGCTGGCCGAGGCCGCCCGGGAAGCGGGACTGAAGTTCTGAGGCACCTCATGATCCACACACGAGAGAAGATCGACGCGTCGCAGCTCGACCTCCGGGACACGGTGGTCTCGATCAACCGCGTCACCAAGGTCGTCAAGGGCGGCAAGAACCTGAGCTTCAGCGCGCTCGTGGTCGTCGGCGACGGCCACGGCATCGTGGGCTTCGGCATCGGCAAGGCCAAGGAAGTGCCCTCGGCCATCAAGAAGGGGATCGAGTCGGCCAAGAAGGCGCTCATCCGCGTGCCGATGCAGGGCACGACGATTCCTCACGCCGTGGTGGGCCACTTCGGGGCCGGGAGCGTACTGCTCAAGCCGGCGCGCGAGGGCACGGGCATCATCGCGGGCGGCGCGGTGCGCGCCGTCGTCGAATCGGCCGGGGTGATGAACGTGCTGACCAAGTCGCTCGGCACGGCCAACCCGCACAACGTGGTCCGGGCGACGATCGCCGGTCTGGCGTCGCTCAAGGACCCGGTGACGGTGGCGCGGCTGCGGGGCAAGGCGCTGGAGGAGCTGGCGAGCGCGTGAGCGCCGCCGGCCGGAGCCGGGGCCCCGCCGCGTGCGCGTGCGCGGTGGGGTGGTGACGGGTGGGGTCATGACACAGAAGACGGAGCACGCCGGCGCGACCGTGAAGGTCACGCTCGTGCGCAGCACGATCGGGTTCAACCGCGAGCAGGCCAGCGTGGTGCGGGGGATGGGCCTGCGGCGCATCGGGCACACCGTGGAGCTGGCGGATTCGCCGGCGACCCGGGGCATGATTCACAAGGTCCGCCACCTGGTGAAGGTGGGGTAGGGGATCGCCGCGATGGATCTGAGCAATCTGCGCCCGCCGAAGGGCGCCAAGCACGGACGAAAACGCGTCGGGCGCGGCCAGGGGTCCGGCAGCGGCAAGACCGCCGGGCGCGGCCACAAGGGCGCGCAGTCGCGCTCGGGCTACAAGGCCAAGCGCGGCTTCGAGGGCGGCCAGATGCCGCTGCACCGCCGGGTGCCCAAGCGCGGGTTCCACAACCCGTTCCGCGTGGAGTACGTGGTGGTGAACCTCGACGACATCGCCGCCGCCTTCGAGGCGGGTGCCGAGGTGACGCCGGACGCGCTGCGCGGGCAGGGGCTGGTGCGCGGCGGCCGCCGGTCGCCGATCAAGGTGCTGGCGCGCGGAGAGATGGACAAGCCGCTCACCGTGCGCGCGCACAAGTTCAGCGGCAAGGCGGCGGAGAAGATCGCCGCGGCCGGCGGCACGGCGGAGGTGCTGGCCCTCTAGCGGGCCGGGAGGCGCGCGAGCGCCGCGGGGCGGGGCGCGAGCACCCTGCCAGGTGAAGAGAAGCCACCCATGCTGGAGAACGTCAAGAACATCGTTGCGGTGCCGGACCTGCGCAAGCGGATCCTGTTCACGCTCGCGCTGTTCGCGGTGTACCGCATCGGCGGGCACATCCCGACCCCCGGCGTCGACCCGAAGGCGCTGAACGAGCTGGCGGGTCAGCTCGGGAACACCATGTTCGGGCTGTACGACATGTTCTCGGGCGGCAACCTCCGGCAGATGACGATCTTCGCGCTGGGCATCATGCCCTACATCAGCGCGTCGATCATCCTGCAGCTGTTGACGGTCGTGTCGCCCTACCTCGAGCGGCTCTCGAAGGAAGGCGAGCTGGGCCGGCGGAAGATCACGCAGTACACCCGCTACGGCACGCTGGCGATCTCGCTCGTCCAGTCGCTGGGCATCGCGATCTGGCTGGAGCGGCAGACCAACATCGCCGGCGGGCTCGCGCTCGTCACGCACCCCGGCTGGGGCTTCCGGCTGATGACGGTGCTGACCCTGACCACCGGCTCGGGCTTCGTCATGTGGCTGGGCGAGCAGATCACCGAGCGCGGGATCGGCAACGGCATGTCGCTGCTGATCTACGCCGGGATCGTCGTCGGCCTGCCGCACGCCGTGGTCACCACCGTCGAGCAGCTGCAGACCGGGCAGATGAGCCTGCTGCGCCTGGTGCTGCTGATCGTGATGATGGTGGCCGTCGTCGCCGCGATCGTGTTCGTCGAGCGCGGCGCCAGACGCGTGATGGTGCAGTACGCGAAGCGGGTCGTGGGGCGGCGGATGTACGGCGGCACCAGCACGCACATCCCGCTCAAGGTGAACACGGGTGGCGTCATGCCGGTCATCTTCGCCGCGTCGCTCCTGGCGTTCCCGGCGACCCTGGCGCCCATGGTCCAGCAGGAGGGGTGGCTGCAGTCGCTGCTGACGCAGGTCGGCTACGGCATGCCGCTCTACAACCTGCTGTACATCGTCCTGATCATCTTCTTTGCGTACTTCTACACCGCGATCATCTTCAATCCGGACGACGTGGCGGAGAACATGCGGAAGTACGGCGGTTTCGTGCCGGGCATCCGGCCGGGCAAGCGGACGGCCGAGTACATCGACACGATCCTGACGCGGGTCACGTTCGCCGGGGCCATCTACCTGGCCATCATCGCGATTTTGCCGATGTTCCTGATCAGCGGCATCAAGGTGGCCCCGATTCCGTTCGTCGGCGAGTGGCTCGACGCCGTGCTGCCGCGCTTCGTCACGGAAGGGCTGAACGTCACGTTCTACTTCGGCGGCACGTCGCTGCTGATCATCGTCGGCGTGGCCATGGACACGGTGCAGCAGGTGGAATCGCAGCTGATCATGCGGCACTACGACGGGTTCATGAAGAAGGCGCGGGTCCGCGGGCGCCGCGGCTGAGTCCGGACACGGCAGGAGACGATGGATGGGCTTGAACCTCGTGATGCTGGGACCGCCCGGCGCCGGGAAGGGCACGCAGGCTGACGCGTTCGCCCGGGAGCGAGGCATCCCGCGGATCTCGACCGGCGACATGCTGCGCGAGGCGGTGCACGCCGGCACGCCCATCGGGCTGGCGGCCCGGGAGCGCATGGACGCCGGGTTGCTGGTCAGCGACGACGTGATGATCGCGATCGTCGACGAGCGGCTCGATCGGCCCGACACGCGGGCGGGCTTCGTGCTCGACGGCTTTCCCCGGACCGTGACGCAGGCCGAGGCGCTCGACCGGATGATCGACGGACGCTCGCCCCTCATGGTGCTCGAGATCGTCGTGCCGACCGATGTGCTCGTGCGGCGCGTCCGCGGCCGGCGGGTCTGCGATCGGTGCGGCGCGAACGCAAAGCCGGGCGACGCCAGCTTCTGCCCGTCGTGCGGCGGCCCGTTCGTGCAGCGCAGCGACGATTCGGAGGACGTGGTGCGCGAGCGCCTGCGCATCTACGAGCGCGACACCCGGCCGCTCGTCGCGTACTACCGGTCGCGCCCCACGTTCCGGGCGCTCGACGGCGACCGTCCGCCCGACGTGGTGGCGCGCGCGATCCGTGAGGCGGTGGCCGCGGCCGCCGACGCCGCGCGGGAGGCGGGACGGCCGTCGTGATCGTGTGCAAGTCGGCTGCCGAGATCGACCGGATGGCCGGGGCCAACGCCCTGGTGGCCGCAATTCTGGACGAGCTGGCCGCGGCGACGGCCCCGGGCGCGACGACCCGCGACCTCGACGCGCTGGCCGACCGGCGCATTCGCGAGGCGGGCGCCCGGGCGGCGTTCAAGGGCTATCGGGGCTATCCGGCGACCCTGTGCGCGTCGATCAACGAGCAGGTCGTGCACGGCATCCCGTCGGACCGCGCGCTCGTCGAGGGCGACATCGTCTCGCTCGACATGGGGGTGATCGTCGAAGGGTTCTACGGCGACTCGGCGGTGACGGTGGGCGTGGGTGCGATCGCGCCGGAGACCGCCCGGCTGCTGCGGGTGACCGAGGAGGCGCTCGGTCGCGGGATCGCCCAGGCGCGGGTCGGCGGCCGGCTGTCGGACATCGGTCACGCCGTGCAGCAGTGGGTCGAGTCGAACGGGTTCTCGGTCGTGCGCGAGTTCGTCGGGCACGGGATCGGACAGGCGCTCCACGAAGAGCCCCAGATCCCGAACTACGGCGAGCCGGGGCGCGGGCCGCGGCTGGCCGAGGGCATGGTGCTCGCGATCGAGCCCATGGTCAACGCGGGCAAGCCCGGTGTGAAGGTGCTCGCCGACGGCTGGACGGCCGTGACGCGCGACGGCAGCCTGTCGGCGCATTTCGAGCACACGGTGGCCCTGACCGCGGACGGGCCGCGCGTGCTGACCGTCCGGAACGGCGCCGGAGGGTCGGGGCGGCCGTGACAGCCGAGGACGGGCCGCGTGACGGAGCGGCCGCCGCCGCCGTGGAGGGCGTGGTCGCCGAGGCCCTGCCGCACGCGATGTACCGGGTGGCGATCGGCGGCGGACGATTCGTGGTGGCGCACGCGGCACAGGGCGCGCACCGCAACTTCGTGCGGATCCTGGTGGGCGATCGGGTGACCCTCGAGCTGTCGCCCGTGGATCGGACGCGGGGCCGCATCGTGCGGCGCCATGACGGCGGGAGGGCCTGAAGGTCCCCGTGGCAGGAAGCGGATCATGAAGGTCAGAGCATCGGTGAAGCGAATGTGTGCGAACTGCAAGGTCATCCGGCGGCAGGGTGTCGTCCGCGTGATCTGCAAGAACCCGAAGCACAAGCAGCGGCAGGGATGACGAGCCGGGGCCGCGTGCGGGGAGCCCGGGGGCGGCGCCTCCGGACGCCCGCCGACCGGCGTCCGAGAAGAGGCACAGCATGGCACGTATTGCAGGCGTCGATTTGCCGAGAACCAAGCGCGTCGAGGTCGGCCTGACCTACATCTACGGCATCGGCCGGAGGCGGTCGAACGACATCCTCGCGGCCGCGGGCGTCAGCGGGGACGTCCGGGTGAAGGACCTGTCGGAAGACGACGTGCGCAAGATCAGCCGGGTCATCGAGGAGCAGGGCCGGGTGGAAGGCGATCTCCGCAAGGAGATCTCGATGAACATCAAGCGGCTGATGGAGATCGGCAGCGTGCGGGGCATCCGTCACCGGCGCAACCTGCCGGTGCGCGGCCAGCGGACCCGCACCAACGCGCGCACGCGGAAGGGCCCGCGCAAGGGCGCGATCGCGAAGAAGAAGGCCGTCTAGGCCGCGCACGGCGCGGCCCGCGAGGGAGCGGCGCGGGGCGAAGGGGTCCCCGCCAGCGACCGAGCCGGGGTGTGGGGCAGCGCCCCACGTGAGACAAGGAACAGTCGATGGCGAAGACAGAACCCGTCGAGAGCGCAACGCCCGAGACCGGGAAGAAGCCGAAGCGGAAGAAGACCTTCAAGAAGCGCGGCGAGAAGCGCGTCGTGCATCATGGCTACGCGCACATCACGGCCTCGTTCAACAACACCCACGTGACGATCACGGACACGGAGGGGAACGTGGTGGCGTGGTCGAGCGCGGGCGCGATCGGCTTCAAGGGCTCGCGCAAGGGCACGCCGTTCGCGGCCACCCAGGCGGCGATCTCGGCGGCCAACGCCGCGAAGGCCTACGGCCTGCGCAGCCTCGAGGTGCGGGTCAAGGGGCCCGGCGCGGGGCGCGAGTCGGCGATCCGGGCGCTGCAGACCGTGGGGCTGAACGTCAAGTCCATCCGCGACGTGACGCCGATCCCGCACAACGGCTGCCGGCCGCCCAAGCGGCGGCGTGTGTAGGGGCGCCCCGAACGCAGGCGCCGGAATGACCACGGAAGGCGACCCGGACGGAAGAGCGAGGGAGTGGAGTGGGCGTTGGGGCCCCACGTAACGACCGAGCTAGGCGGGGTGCACCCCTCGACTTTGCCCCGGGGTGCCCTGAGCATCGTCGAAGGGCATGGGGTCCCCGCCGATCCAAGAGAAGACCGAGCCGGGGTGTGGGGCAGCGCCCCACGTGAGGAAAAGACAGCATGGCACGATATATCGGTCCCGTCTGCCGGCTGTGCCGGCGCGAAGCGATGAAGCTCTTCCTGAAGGGGGAGCGCTGCTACACGGAGAAGTGCGCGATCGAGAAGCGCAACTTCCCGCCCGGCCAGCACACGAAGGCGCGGCGGCAGAAGCTGCTCGGCTACGGGCTGCAGCTGCGCGAGAAGCAGAAGGTCAAGCGCATCTACGGCGTGCTCGAGAACCAGTTCCGCCGCTATTTCGAGACGGCCGAGCGGCAGCGGGGCATCACCGGCGAGACGCTGCTGCAGCTGCTCGAGCGGCGGTTCGACAACGTGATCTACCGGCTGGGGCTGGCGACGTCGCGGCCGCAGGCCCGGCAGATGGTGCGCCACGGCCACTTCCTGATCAACGGCCGGAAGGTGGACGTCCCGTCGTACTCGCTGCGGGCCGGCGACGTGGTGACCGTGCGCGCGACGAGCGCCCAGAACGCGTCGATCCAGCACGCGATGGAAGAGGTCAAGGGGCGCGGCATTCCGCCGTGGCTCGAGTTCAACCCGGACCAGCTGACGGGCCGCGTGGCGTCGCTGCCGACGCGGGAGCAGATCAACCTGCCGGTGCAGGAGCAGCTGATCGTCGAGCTGTATTCGAAGTAGGCGAGGCGGGCGCGGCCGTCACGGCCGGGCCCGGTCCTCGGCGGCGGACCGCCGGGTCCGCCCATCCGGAAGCTAGCCGTCGGCCCGCAGCCTCTCCAGACCTGCGGCGGGAGGCCGGCGGCGAAACGGCAGGTCTGGCGGCGGCGGGCCCTGGCGGCCCGGCGCGTGAACGCGAAAGGAAGCGATACCCATGTTGTGGAAAGGTTTCCAGCGCCCCAAGCGGCTGGAGTTCGAGCGGGAGACCCTGACGGACCGGTTCGGGCGCTTCTATGCGCAGCCGTTCGAGCGCGGCTTCGGCACGACCATCGGCAACGCGCTCCGGCGCGTGCTGCTGTCGTCGATCGAGGGCGCGGCCATCTCGGCGGTCAAGATCGAAGGCGTGCTGCACGAGTTCTCGCCGATTCCGGGCGTCGTCGAGGACGCGACGGACATCATCCTGAACCTCAAGCAGATTCCGCTGAAGATGCACGTCGACCAGACCAAGACGCTGTACCTGAAGGTCGACAAGCCCGGCGAGGTGAAGGCGCGCGACATCCAGACCGACGCGGACGTCGAGATCCTGGAGCCCGACGCCCACATCGCCACGGTGAGCGACGGCGGACAGCTGGCGATGGAGATGCGCGTGCGGCGCGGCCGCGGCTACGTCGCGGCCGACAAGAACTTCGACGAGGACCTCGGCATCGGCTGGATCCCGATCGACTCGGTGCACTCGCCGATCAAGAAGGTCAACTACCTCGTGGAGGCGGCGCGCCTCGGCCAGACGACCGACTACGACAAGCTGACGGTGGACGTGTGGACCAACGGCTCGATCACCCCGCGCGATGCCGTCTCGCTCACCGCGAAGCTGATCCGCGACCACCTGAACATCTTCATCAACCTCGACGAGGCGATCGACCTGCCGCACGAGGCGGCCGCCGATCAGCCGCCCGCGGTGCTCAACGAGCACCTCGACAAGAGCGTCGAGGAGCTGGAGCTGTCGGTGCGGTCGTACAACTGCCTCAAGAACGCCAACATCCGGACGATCCGCGAGCTGGTGCAGAAGACCGAGCCCGAGATGCTCAAGACCAAGAACTTCGGGCGGAAGTCCCTGAACGAGATCAAGGACATCCTCGCCAGCATGGGGCTGAGCCTGGGCATGCGGCTCGATCAGGCCGCGCCGCAGCAGACCCCGTCCGAGTGAGCCCGGCCGGGACCGACTGGAAGGACCTCAAGACATGCGTCACCGAGTAGCGCACCGCAAGCTAGGACGCGTCACCGAGCACCGGCTGGCCCTGCTGCGCAACCAGGCGCAGGCGCTCCTGCAGCACGAGCACATCGAGACCACGCTGCCCAAGGCCAAGGAGCTGCGGCCGTTCGTCGAGCGCCTCATCACGACGGCCAAGCGCGGCCTGACGGCCGGCAACGGCGAGGGCCGCGAGCTGCACGCCCGGCGCCTGGTGCTGCGCGACATCGTCGATCAGGGCGTCGTGGCCAAGCTGTTCGACACGATCGCGCCGCGATTCGCCGAGCGCCCGGGCGGCTACACCCGCATCCTGAAGCTCGGCTACCGCCGCGGCGACAGCGCCCAGATCGCGCAGATCGAGCTCGTCGGCAGCGAGTGGACGCCGAAGAAGTCGGAGGCGGAGGGCGAGAAGGCCGCGCCGAAGTCGAAGGGCGTCGGCGGCCGGCTGCGCGCGGCGGCCAAGCGCATCCGCGGCAAGCAGGGCAAGCCGAAGGAGGAGGCGGAGGGCAAGGACGAGAAGGCCGCCAAGGCCGAGTCCTCCAAGGCGAAGAGCGCCGGCGCGCGCTCGAAGGCCAAGGCCCCCAAGCGCGGCAGCAGCAAGAAGTCGAGCTAGGGCTACTCCTCTTCCACCTCTTCCTCGCCCTTGGCCGCCTTGGCCGCGGCGATGATCTTCTGCTGCTGCTGGCCGGGCACCTCTTCGTAGTGCGAGAACTCCATGTGGTAGGAGCCGCGGCCGCCGGTGGCCGCCGTCAGCGTCTGCTCGTAGGTGAGCATCTCGGCCATCGGCACCTGCGCGCGGATGATCGTGGCGATGCCGCGGGTCTCCATGCCCGCGATGCGCCCGCGGCGGCTGTTCAGGTCGCCCATCAGATCGCCGGCGAAGTCGCTCGGCGCGTAGACCTCGACCTCCATGACCGGCTCGAGGATCGTGGGGCGCGCGCGCGACATGCCGTCGCGGAACGCCAGGCGCCCGGCCATCTTGAAGGAGAGCTCGTTCGAGTCCACCGCGTGGAACTGGCCGTCGAACACCGTGGCGCGGAAGTCCACCACGGGATAGCCGGCCAGGTAGCCGCGCATCCGCGCCTCCTGGATGCCCTTCTCGACCGCCGGCACGAACTGGCGCGGGATGGAGCCGCCGAAGATGTCGTCGGCGAACTCGAAGTCGGACCCGCGGGGGAGCGGCTCCAGCCGGATCTTGCAGTCGCCGAACTGCCCGTGACCGCCGGTCTGCTTCTTGTGGCGGCCGTGGGCTTCGGTCGAGGCCGTGATCGTCTCGCGGTACGGGATCCGCGGCAGCTTCAGGTTCACCTCGACGCCGAAACGGCGTTTCAGCTTGGCGACCGTGACCTCGATGTGGACCTGGCCCTGGCCCGAGAGCAACAGCTCCTTGGTCTGCGCGTCGCGGCTGTAGGCGATCGTCGGGTCCTCCTCCTCCAGCCGGTGCAGGGCCGTGCTGATCTTCTCCTCGTCCCCGCGGCTCTTGGGCTCGATCGCGTAGGAGAGCACCGGCTCAGGGAACTTGATGGACGGCAGGAGCACCTCGACCGCCTTGTCGGCGAGCGTGTCGCTCGTAAGGGTCTCCTTGAGCTTGGGCACCGCGCCGAGGTCGCCGGCCTTGATCTCGGAGACCTGCACCTGGGTCTTGCCCTGCATGAGCACCAGGTGACCGAGGCGCTCCGGCGTGTCGCGCGTCAGGTTGTACACGGTCGTGTCCGACTTGAGGCTGCCCGACACGACGCGGAAGAGGGTGATGCGGCCCGCGAAGGGGTCGGCGACGGTCTTCCAGACGAACGCGCAGTAGGGCGCGGCGTCGGAGGCCTCGATGGCGACCTCCTCGTCGGACTTCGCGCGCTTGCCGCGCAGCGGGTGCTCCGAGGGCGACGGCCCGTAGGCCACGATGGCGTCCATGAGGGGCGGGACGCCGATGTTGAGCGTGGCGGACGTGCAGAAGACGGGGAAGATCTTGCGCGCGAGCGTGGCGCGGCGCAGGCCGGCGACCAGCTCCTCCTGGGTCAGCGTGCCGGCCTCGAAGAACTTCTCCATGAGGGCGTCGTCGGCCTCGGCGACCATCTCGATGAGCGCCTCGCGTGCCGCCTGCGCGCGCTCGGCCAGACCGGCCGGCACGTCGCCCTCGGTGCCCTTTCCGCTGCCGTCGGCCGGGAACGTCACGGCCTTCATCGTCACGAGATCCACGACACCGGTGAAGGCCTTCTCCTCGCCGATCGGCAGTTGAACGGGGATGATGGCGCGGCCGAACACGTCGTGCAGGGAGGCGAGGGAGCGTTCCAGGCTGGCGCGCTCGCGGTCGACGCGGTTGAGCACCACGAAGCGGGGCACGTCCAGCTCGTCGGCGACCGACCATACCTTCTCGGTGGACACCTCGACGCCGGAGACGGCGTCCACGACCACGAGCGCGAGGTCGACCACGCGGAGCGCCGCCCGCGCGTCGCTCAGGAAGTTCGCCATCCCGGGCGTGTCCACGATGTTGATCTTGTACTTGTCCCACTCGACGAACGCCGGTGCGGACCCCAGGGTGTGCTTGCGGGCGATTTCCTCTTCGTCGTAGTCGGTGACCGTGGTCCCCTCGTCCACCTGCCCGAGCCGGTTGACCATGCCGGCGTCGAACAGCATCGCCGACGTGAGCTGTGTCTTGCCGGCGCCGCTGTGGCCGACGACGGCCACGTTTCGCAGGCCAGCCGCGTCATACACCTTCATAGCCGGTAACCCTCCCAAGAGCCGCGGGCGACGCGCGCCAGGGCCCTCCGCCTCCGAGCACGTCCCTACACAACCTGCTGATCATACAGGACGGCCGGGGGGATACGAAAAGGGGACGGGAGCTTTTTTCGCCGGATGTTGGGCGCGCGAAAAAAGCTCCCGTCCCCTTTTCCTCTACTCGTAGCGCAGCGCTTCGATGGGATCGAGCCGGGCGGCCCGGATGGCCGGGTAGAGGCCGAAGAAGATGCCGACGACCGCCGAGAAGCCGATGCCGAGGGCGAAGGACCACCAGGGCAGGGACACGGGGAAGCCGGCCAGCCGGTTGACGCCGAGGCCGATGGCGCTGCCGAGCGCGATGCCCAGCAGCCCGCCGAGCGAGGTCAGGACGACGGCCTCGATCAGGAACTGCCAGAGGATGGCCCGCCGCTTGGCGCCCAGCGCCTCGCGGATGCCGATCTCACGCGTGCGCTCGGTCACGCTGATCGTCATGATGGCCATGACGCCGATGCCGCCGACCATCAGCGCGATCGAGGAGATCACGACGAGCGCGAGGAAGATCGCCTGCGTCAGCTGGTCCAGGATGCGCGTGGCCGACTCGGCCGTGACCAGGTCGAAGTCGTTCGGCTGATCCAGCTTGAGATGATGGCGGCTCCGCATCAGCTGCTCGACCTCGAGCATCAGCTGATCCCGGGACGCGCCGGGCCGCGCCGCGACGCCGATCGAGAGGAAGCGCATCAGGTAGCCCCGGAAGCGCAAGGTCGGGAACTGCTTGTCGTACGTGGTCGCGGGGACGACCGCGAACTCGTCCGTGCTGGCGCCCAGGAGGGCGGGACGCTTCTCGAGGACGCCGATGACCGTGTACCGGTCGGTGCCGATCCGGATCTCCTTGCCGATCGGGTCGACGTCGGGGAAGAGCACCTTGGCCGGGGCGTCGCCCAGCACCGCGACCTGGCGGCGGCGCTCCACCTCGAACGGCGCGAAGAACCTCCCCTGCGCCACGTTGAGGAAGGTCACCTGCAGCCAGTCGGCGTCGGCGCCGAGGATGCCGATCTGCTTGGTCGAGTGACCTCGATAGGTCAGCCGCCGCGCCTGCGCACCGGGGCCGTCGCCGATGTAGTACGTCACGGTGCCCGCCGAGGGCACCTGTTCCTGGATGGCGCGCGCGTCGGCGGCCGTGAGGGCCGGCCGCTTCATCAGCTCCCAGAAGTCCCGGCCGCTCGCGAAGCTCTCGAAGCCCGCCTTCTGGATGTAGATCGTGTCGGAGCCCAGCTGCTGGATGAGCGCGTGCAGGTTGTCGCCGAACCCGCGGATAAGGGCCGTCATGGCCACGATCGACGTCACGCCGATGACGACGCCGAGGATGGTCAGCGCGGAGCGCAGCTTGTTGCTGCGCAGGGTGTCCAGCGACATGGCGACGATCTCGCCGAGCAGCGCGATTCTGGCTGCCATCGCTATTCCCGCCTCAGCGCCTCGATGGGGTCCAGGTTGGCCGCGCGCGTGGCCGGGTAGAGGCCGAAGAACAGGCCCACGAGCGCGGTCATGCCGATGCCGAGTGCGACGGACCACGGCTGGACGGCCGCCGGCATCGGCGTGAAGGCTTCAACGAGCAGCGCCGCGCCGAAGCCCAGCGCCGTGCCCACGATGCCGCCGATGACCGACAGCGTGGTCGACTCGGTGAGCACCTGCCAGATGATGTCGCGCTTGCGCGCGCCGAGCGCCTTGCGCAGGCCGATCTCGCGGGTCCGCTCGGTCACCACCATCAGCATGATGTTCATGATGACGATGCCGCCCACGACCAGCGACAGGGAGACGATGCCGAGGAGCACGGCGAACGCGCTCTGGCTGAACGTCCGCCAGAGGTCCATCAGCGTGTCGGACGTGAAGATGCCGAAGTTGTCCGACTCGCGCGGGCGCAGCTTGCGCTCGATGCGCATCGCGACGCGGCCCTCGTCCAGGGACGCCTGGAGCAGCGCCGGATCGGGCGGCTTGACGGTGAGCTCGAGCGAGCGGCGCGAGCCGAACAACTGCTGGAACTTGCCGAGGGGGATGACGGCGAAGTTGTCCTGCGACTGCCCGAAAAATGACCCTTTCTTCTCGCTGACGCCGACGACGCGGAAGTGCGTCCCGCCGATCTTGATGGCCTGGTCGATCGGGTTGCGGTCCTTGAACAGCTTGTCGGCGGTGTCCCACCCGAGGAGGACCACGGGGCGGCTGCGCTGCACCTCCAGCGGGCTCGGCAGCCGGCCGCGCGCCGTGTCGTACCCGCTGAAGTCCTGGTACTGCGACGACACGCCCCGGATGCGCACGTTCTCGACCGTGGTCGCCTCGACGGCGACGTTGGCCTGCGTGGTGGACTCGGCCATCACGGCCGCGATGAGCGGGCCGAAGCCCTCCACGGCCCGCAGATCGTCGCGCGTGATGCGCGGGTTGCGGCGCATGGCCTCACGCTCCTCCTCGTCGCCGGTGATGATGCCAACCCGGTCGATCCGGTAGGTGCCCGCGCCCACCTCCCGCAGGATGGCGTCGCCCACGTAGCCGTTCATCCCCTGGATGATCGACACCACGGCGATGATCGACATGACGGCGACGATGTTGCCCAGCACCATCATGAAGGAGCGCAGCTTGTTCGCCCAGATCGACGCGAAGGCGATGCTGAGCGCTTCGTAGAATCGAACCATTGTTCAACGTGGGGCTTCGCCCCACACCCCGGCTCGGTCGCTCGCGGGGACCCCAACGCCCCGCTCCGCTTCCTCGCGGGCCGCGCCGTGCGCGGCCTGGCCGAGCGATTAGCGGGACACGGTCGGCGTGGCCTCGACCTTGACCTTCCCCTGGTCCTTCAGGTTGCGCACGTTGGAGAAGGGACCCGTGACGACGAGGTCGCCTTCCTTCAGGCCCGACAGCACCTCGAAGTACTTGTCGGCGGCGATTCCCGTCTTGACCGGCATGAACTCGGCGACGTCGCCGCGGACGACGAACACGCCGTCGGTGTCCTTGCGGCTCTCGCCGTCCGGCAGCGAATCGGCCGCGCCGGCCGTGGCCGTCGCGCGCGGCCGTCGCCCGGGGTTCGCTGGCGGGCGCACGACCTTGCCCTCCTTGTCGTAGACGAGCTCGCGCGTCGCCATGGCCTGGATCGGCACCGCCAGGGCGTCCTTCCGCGTGGCCGTGGTGATGTCCGCCGTGCAGCTGAACCCGGGCCGGACCTCAGGGATCTGGTTGTCGAGCGTGACCTTCACCAGGAAGTTGGTCGCCTGCTGGCTGGCGCTCGTGCCCGTCTGCTGGATCGGGCTGTTGCCGATCTCCGTCACGTGGCCCGGGAACGTCTGGTCGGGCAGCGCGTCGATCGACACCTTCGCGGGCTGCCCGAGGGCGAGCGCCGGGATGTCCGTCTCGTCCACCTCGATCTGGGCCTCGATGACCGACATGTCGGCGATCGTCATCAGCACGGTGCCGGCGTTGTTCATCGTGCCGATCACCACCGTCTCGCCCTCCTCGATGTTGCGGCGGGTGATGATGCCGTCGATCGGGGACTGGATGCGCACCTTGCTCAGGTCGTACTTCGCCGACTCGACGTTGGCGAGCTCCTGGTTGATGCGCTTCTCCTGCGTGGCCATCGCCTGCTGCGCCTGCAGCAGGTCCGACTGGCGCAGCTGCTGGTCGGCGACGGCCTTGTCGTACGCGTCCTTCGCGATCAGGCCGTGCGTGTACTGGTCCTTCTGGCGCCGCAGCGTCTCGTTGGCCAGATCCAGCCCGACCTTCGCGCTCTCGACCTGCGACTGCATCTGCTGGAGTGTCGAGCGCGCCGCCGCCAGTCCCGCCTCGCCCCGGTCCACCGCCGACTTCAGGTTGCGCGGATCGACCTGCAGCAGGAACTGCCCCTTCGTGACGCGCTCGCCTTCGTTAACGGCGAGGTTCACCACGCGCCCCATCGTGTCGGCGCTGATGTTCACCGACCGCTTGGGCTCGATCGTCCCCGACGCCGACACGACGGCCTCCAGGTTGCGCTTCTCGACCTTCTCGACGTTGACCACCGTCGCGCTGGTGCGCGCGTACCTCAGGTTGACGAACGCCAGCGCGCCCAGCACGACGACGACGCCGATGATGATGAAGACCTTCTTGCGAGTCACGACTACGAGCCTCCCATCCAGCTCCGGACGCCGGCAACGATGAGGGCGATGACCCCGTAGATGACGAACAGCGTGATGGCGATCGGTTGCGTGCGGCGACGGTAAGTCACCCCCAGGCCGATAGCCAGAACCATGGTGGACCACACGTAGAACACGTCAACCGTCCCGAGCAGGTACGTGACGAAGCTCTTCTCGGGCAGCATCGGCAGCAGGGCCGCGAGATTGGTGGGACTCGACATCGACTGACGCGCGTAGTTGACCGGCATAACGAACAGCTGCTGCACCACCCCGATGGCGCCCGAGTGCACCACCACCGCGTACAGCTGCTTGAACGTGGCCTGACCGCCCATGACCGCACTGAACACCGCGAAGAGAATGCCCGCCATCACCAGATACACGATCGGCACCATCACGAGCTGACTGATGCTCGCGATGTACGCCGACACACCCATCCGCTGCTGCATCTGGGCGTATTGCGCGTCGCTCACCTGCATGCCGAATGACTCCATCGTTGACACCTGCTGCTCGAGCACCGCCCGCTGGCCCACCTCGGTTCGCATGAACAGGAACGTGGCCGTCGCGAGAAACAGCGTGATGAACGCGAGCATGCCGAACCAGCGGGGGGCCGCGGCCACGCTCTGGAACGTCTCCTTCGGCGAGAAGATGACGCCGATGAACCGGGCGGGCAGGCTCTTGGCCGGCGGCGCCGGCAGCTGCGGGACGGACGAATCGGGGGTGCTGCTGGTCATGTGTCCACCTCGGAGGGAAGCAGGCCGCACGCCGGCCCAGGGAGACGGGACCCGATCTCTCCAATTGTACTCAATACGTCACCCGGGCCAGCGCGGTTTCGCTCTTTCTGCGCGGTGCCGCGCGGCGGTGGCAGGCGCCGAACCTCGTCCGCGCGCCCCCCGCGGCGCCGTACGCTAAGCTGGCCCGTCATGGACTTCCAGCGCATCTCCGAGGGCTCCCGCGGACGGGCGCGCGTGCTGCTGCCGGCCGTCGGCCTGGCCCTGGTCATCGCCGGCCCCGCGGGGGCCCAGTCGCCCGACGTGGTCGGCGTGCGCGCCCAGGGCATGGCCGGCGCCTTCGTGGCGCTCGCCGACGACGCCAGCGCCGTCTACTGGAATCCGGCCGCCCTCGCCAAGGGCGCCATCTTCAGCGCCGTCATCGAGGGGGTCGACCGGCGCGACAATCCGTCCGGCCCGCCGGCCGGGCCGGCCGCGAGCCGCCGTTCGGCGGCGCTGGTGGCCATCGGCGCGCCCGCGCTGGGCGTGGCCTACTACCGCACCCGCCTCGTGCGCGTCCCGGCTGGCGTGACGGCCGGCTCGAGCCGAAACGAGGGCCGAACGGGCGCCGTCGGCCCCTCGTCGCTCACGGTCCACACGCTCGGCGTGAGCGTGCTCCAGTCGCTCGGCGACGCCCTCGTCGTGGGGGCGACCCTCAAGTGGGAGCGGGGCCTCGCGGCCGCCGCACCCGAGGTGGCCGGCGGCACGGCTGGCGAGCGCCTCGACGCGGCGTCGGCCCTCCGCACGCGCGCCACCAGCACGTTCGACGTCGACGTGGGCGTCCTGGCCGCCGTAGGGCCCGTCCGGGCAGGCCTGGTGGCTCACAATCTGCGGGCGCCGGCCTTCTCGACGCCCGATGGTGAGACGCTGGATCTGGAGCGCCGGGTGCGGGCCGGTCTGGCGCTGCGCGCGACGTCCCGGCTCACCCTGGCCGCCGACGCGGACCTGACCCGGACGACCGACGCCGACGGCGCGCGGCGGAGGGGCGTCAGTCTGGGCGCGGAGGGGCGGGTGGCGGCGCGGGTGCTCCTGCGGGCCGGCGTGGGGCTGACGGCCTCGGGGCCGTCGCGGTCGTCGGCCAGCGTGGGCGTCAGCGTGGCGCTGAGCCGTGTCTGGTGGCTGGACGGGGAGCTCACACGCGGCGCGGCGGGAGCACGGGGTTGGGGGCTTTCTGCGCGGGTCGATTACTAAATTGTGCAATTATGTGTCACCTCAGGACACTAAATGTCCCTGTTGACGAAAATTGTCAACCGTGTATGATCGTGGGGTTGCGCACCAGCTCCCCGGCATCGGTGCTGTCGTCGCGATGACGCAGGTCGGCGTGCGGCGGGTTGCGGGCGCGAGCGATCGCGACCTGGAGAGACTGGACGATGCCGGTTCGCATTGGTGAGCTCCTGCTGAAGGAGAAGCGCATCACGCCGGCGCAGCTCCAGGAGGCGCTCAACTACCAGAAGGCGCACGGCGGCAAGCTCGGCTTCAACCTGGTGAAGCTGGGGTTCGTCAAGGACGAGGAGATCACCGCGCTCCTCAGCAAGCAGTACGGCGTTCCCTCCATCAACCTCGCGCAGTTCGAGATCGATCCCACCGTCATCAAGCTGGTCCCGGCCGAGACGGCGCAGAAGTACCAGATCGTGCCGCTCAGCCGGTCGGGCGCGACGCTGACGATCGCGATGACCGACCCGACGAACGTGTTCGCCATGGACGACATCAAGTTCATGACGGGCTACAACGTCGAGCCGGTGGTGGCGTCGGAAGGGACGGTGCTGGACGCGATTCAGAAGTACTACGGCGGGCCCGGGCCGGAGAGCAAGGCGTCCTCGGGCGAGAGCTCCCTCGAGCTGGCGTCGAAGATGCTCGAGGATCTGCCGACGGTGCAGGACGAGGACGTCGAGATCCTGCAGGAGCTGGAGGAGATCGACGTCGCCTCGCTGGAGAAGCAGGGCGGCGAGGCGCCGGTCATCCGGCTGGTGAACGTGATCCTGATGTCGGCGATCCAGAAGGGCGCGAGCGACATCCACATCGAGCCGTACGAAAAGGAGTTCCGGGTCCGGTTCCGCATCGACGGCATCCTCTACAACGTGATGGTGCCGCCGCTCAAGTACCGCGACGCGATCACGTCGCGCCTCAAGATCATGTCCAAGCTGGACATCGCGGAGAAGCGGCTCCCGCAGGACGGGCGCATCAAGATCCGCTTCTCCGACAACGGGAAGTCGAAGGAGATCGACTTCCGCGTGTCCTGTCTGCCGACGCTCTTCGGCGAGAAGATCGTCCTGCGTCTGCTCGACAAGGACAAGCTGATGCTGGACATGACGAAGCTCGGCTTCGAGCCGGAGTCGCTCGAGCGGTTCGAGGCGGCGATCCTCCGGCCGTGGGGCATGGTGCTGGTCACGGGGCCGACGGGCAGTGGCAAGACGAACACGCTGTACTCGTCGATCTCACGCATCAACACGCCGGAAACCAACATCATGACGGCCGAGGACCCGGTCGAGTTCAACCTGGTGGGCGTCAACCAGGTGCAGATCCGGGAGGCCATCGGGCTGAACTTCGCGGCGGCGCTGCGGTCGTTCCTGCGGCAGGACCCGAACATCATCCTGGTCGGCGAGATCCGCGACTTCGAGACGGCGGAGATCGCCGTGAAGGCGGCGCTCACGGGCCACCTGGTGCTCTCCACGCTGCACACCAACGACGCGCCGAGCACGGTGAACCGGCTGATGAACATGGGCATCGAGCCGTTCCTGGTGGCGAGCTCGGTCAACCTGATCTGCGCACAGCGGCTGGTGCGGCGCGTCTGCGCCAACTGCAAGCAGGATCAGCCGCTGCCGCCGCCGGCGCTGGTCGAGGCCGGCTTCAACGAGGAGGACGCCAGCACGGTCGTGCCCAAGAAGGGGACCGGCTGCGACCGGTGCAACAACACGGGCTACAAGGGCCGCGTGGGTCTCTACGAGGTGATGGCGATCACCGACGAGCTGCGCGAGCTGATCCTCGTGGGCGCGTCCGCGCTGGAGCTCAGGCGGAAGGCCATCGAGGAGGGCATGATCACCCTGCGCCAGAGCGGCTTGCGCAAGGTGAAGGACGGGCTGACGACGGTCGAAGAAGTCGCGCGCGAGACGGTGAAATAGGGGACCCGACGCTTCTACGGAGACAAAGCCGATGGCCACACTGCCGGAACTGCTGAAGATGACGGTCGACCTGGAAGGGTCGGACCTTCACCTGACCACGAACTCGCCGCCGGTGGTGCGCGTGCATGGCGAGATGCGCGCCCTGGATCTGCCGGTGCTCAACGCGGCCGACACGAAGCAGCTGGCGTACAGCGTGCTCACCGACTCGCAGAAGAAGCGGTTCGAGGAGACGCTGGAGCTGGACTTCTCGTTCGGCATCCGCGGGGTCGCGCGCTTCCGCTGCAACGTGTTCAACCAGCGGGGGGCGGTCGCGGCCGTCTACCGGCTGATTCCCGAGAAGATCAAGTCGTTCGCGGAACTGGGCCTGCCGCGGGTCATCTCGCAGCTCGCCGACCGGCCGCGCGGGCTCGTGCTCGTGACCGGCCCGACCGGCAGCGGCAAGTCGACGACCCTGGCCGCCATGCTGGATCAGATCAACCACGCGCGGCATCACCACATCCTGACGATCGAGGACCCGATCGAGTACATCCACCAGCACCGCGGCTGCCTCGTGAACCAGCGCGAGGTGCACAGCGACACGAAGGGCTTCGCCGAAGCGCTGCGGGCGGCGCTCCGCGAGGACCCCGACATCGTGCTGATCGGCGAGATGCGCGATCTCGAGACGATCGAGGCGGCGCTGCGCATCGCCGAGACCGGCCACCTCACGTTCGCGACGCTGCACACCAACTCGGCCGTGCAGACGATCAACCGCATCATCGACGTCTTCCCGGCGCACCAGCAGGGCCAGATCCGCACGCAGCTGTCGCTGGTGCTCGAGGGCATCGTCTGCCAGGCGCTGCTGAAGAAGGCGAGCGGGCAGGGACGCGTCGTCTCGCTCGAGATCCTCGTGCCCACGCCGGCCATCCGCAACCTGATCCGCGACGACAAGGTCCACCAGATCTACTCGTCGATGCAGGCGGGCCAGGAGAAGGTCGGCATGCAGACGATGAACCAGTCGCTGGCGACGCTGGTGCAGCGCCGGCAGATCACGATGGAGGAGGCGCTGTCGGCGTCGTCGTTGAAGGACGAGCTCACGGAGATGATCAGCCGCGGGGTGGGCGTGGTGGCCGGCGCGGGCCTGAACCGGCCGGGCGCGTCAGGGCCGCCGCCGTTGCGGCGATAGAGGACTCAGGTAGGAGAGCCTAAGGCAAGGGGGCCATATGCCGACGTTTGCTTACTCCGGTCGCACGCGCGGCGGACAGAACGTGAGCGGCGAGCGGTTGGCGGACTCGATGGACGCGGCGGTCGCGGCGCTGCGCCGCGACCAGATCATGGTGACCAAGATCGACCCGGTCAAGGCCAAGGTCGAGAAGGCCGCGGCCGGGCCGCGCCGGAGCAAGAAGGTCCCGGCGAAGAACCTGGCGATCTTCGTGCGCCAGTTCTCGGTCATGATCGACGCCGGCCTGCCGCTCGTGCAGTGTCTCGACATCCTGGGCAAGCAGGAGCCGGACAAGAACTTCTCGCAGGTCATCCTGGCGACGCGCGCCGAGGTCGAGAGCGGCGCCTCGCTCGCCGACGCGATGCGCAAGTACCCCGGCTCCTTCGACCCGCTGTTCACGAACATGATCGCGGCGGGCGAGGCGGGCGGCATCCTCGACACCATCCTCAAGCGCCTCGCGACCTACATCGAGAAGAACGTCAAGCTCCGAGGACAGGTCAAGTCCGCGATGATCTACCCGGTGGCGGTCATCGTCATCGCCGGCCTGGTCGTCACCGTCATCCTCTGGAAGGTCATTCCGACCTTCGCCAGTCTGTTCTCGGGGCTGGGGGCCGATCTGCCCCTGCCGACCCGGGTCGTCATGTGGCTGAGCGACGCGCTGGTGAAGTACATCGTCTTCATCATTCCCGCGCTCGTGGGGATCGCCTGGCTGGTCCGCACCTACTACGCCACCGAGAGCGGCCGGCGGGTCATCGACGGCACCCTGCTGAAGGCGCCCGTGCTCGGGACGATCCTGCGCAAGGTCGCCGTGGCCCGGTTCTGCCGGACGCTGTCCACCCTGCTCAGTTCGGGCGTCCCGATCCTGGACGGCCTCGACATCACGGCCCGGACGGCCGGCAACGCCATCATCGAGGACGCCGTGCTCAAGACGCGCGCGAGCATCGAGCGCGGCGAGACCGTGTCGGCTCCGCTGCGCGAGACCAAGGTGTTCCCGTCGATGGTCGTCCAGATGATCAACGTCGGCGAGACCACGGGCGCCCTCGACGCCATGCTCGCCAAGATCGCGGACTTCTACGAGGAGGAGGTGGACACCGCGGTGGCCGGCCTGCTGACGCTGCTCGAGCCCATCATGATCGCGTTCCTCGGCGTGATCGTCGGCGGCATCGTCATCGCGATGTACCTGCCGATCTTCTCGCTCATCAGCAAGCTGACCTAGTCACGGAATGGGACACGGAATGGGACACGGAATGGGACACGGAATGGGACACGGAATGGGACACGGAGAGTAACAGAGAGCGCGACGGACTGGAGTGGGCGTTGGGGCCCCACGTAACGACCGAGCTCGGCGGCGTGCACGGGGGCCTCGCCGATCCAAGCGACGGAGCGGCGCGGGGCGGTGGGCCTGAGCCGTAAGCCGTCAGCCGTGAGCCTCGGGTCCTGAGAAGCCATCATGGGGATGCCGGTTCGACGAAAGCTGCTGTGGCTGATTGCGGCGCGCGCCGCCGCGGTCACCCTGCTGCTCGGCTCGGCGATCCTGGTGCAGATCAGCAATCCGGGCACGCTCGCCATCGATCCGTTCTTCTACCTGATCGGCCTCACCTACGCCCTCACCGCGTTCTACACGCTGACCCTGCGCTACGCCGAGAGCCATCGGTGGCTCGTGGACGTGCAGCTCGCGGCCGACGCGCTCATCGTGTCGGCCGTCGTGGCCCTGAGCGGCGGCGTGACGAGCTACTTCTCGTCGCTCTACGCGCTGCCGATCGTCGCCGCCGCAGTCCTCCAGTTCCGCCGCGGCGGCCTGATGGTGGGCATCCTGAGCGCGCTGATGTTCGCCGGCCTCGTCGTGGCGCAGTACACGGGCGCCCTCACCCTGCCCGGCGCGGACGCGCTGCCGCCGGAGCGCGTGGCGATCTTCTCGATCGGCCTCAACGCCTTCGGCTTCCTCAGCGTGGCGGTCCTCAGCGGGTACCTCGCCGAGGGGCTGCGGCGCGCCGATGCGCGCCTGCAGGAGACGTCGATCGAGCTGGCCGACCTGCAGGCGTTCAACCAGCACGTGATCGACAGCCTGACGAGCGGCCTGCTCACCACGGACCGCGACGGACGGGTGCTGACCTTCAACCGCGCGGCGGAGGCGATCACGGGCCTGGCGGCGGCCGACGCCGTCGGACGCCGGGCCGAGGACGTGCTCCACCTGCCGCTCGGCCACGAGGCGCCCACCGGGCGCCTGCTGCAGGGCGGCCAGGCCCGCCGCATCGAGATCCCGCTCCGGCGCGGCGACGGCCGGGAGATCGAGCTCGGCTACAGCTCGGCCCCGCTCATGACCCCGACCGGACAGGCCGGCACGCTCTACGTGTTCCAGGACGTGACCGAGATCAAGAAGACCGAGCGCGAGATGCGCGTGCAGCAGCGTCTGGCCGCCGTCGGCGAGATGGCGGCCGGCATCGCCCACGAGATTCGCAACCCGCTCGCCTCGATGGCCGGCTCCATCCAGATCCTGCGGCAGGAGCTGCCCCTCTCCGAGGAGCAGGCCCAGCTGATGGACATCGTGCTGCGCGAGTCGGAGCGGCTGAACGACACCATCCGCAGCTTCCTGGCCTACGCGCGGCCCCAGCGCCTCTCGACCGCGTGGCTCGATCTCAGGCAGGTGCTCAAGGACGCCGCGATCCTGCTGCGCAACAGCACCGAGTGCCACGAGAACCACGAGATCGTGCTGGATCTGCCGCCCTCCGAGGTGTGGTACGAGGCCGACGAGGGGCAGATCCGCCAGATCGTGTGGAACCTGGCCACCAACGGGCTGCGCGCCATGCGCGACGGCGGGCGGCTCACGCTCGCCGCCAGCTTCGAGCAGATCGCCGCGGCGGCCGCCGGCCTGCCGTCCGACGTCGTCTTCAGCGTGCGCGACGAGGGGGTCGGCATCCCGCCCGAGGAGCTGGACCAGATCTTCCAGCCCTTCCGGGGGGCGTTCGAGCGGGGGACCGGGCTCGGCCTCGCCATCGTCCACCGCATCGTCAGCGACTACGGCGGGGAGATCGAGGTGACCTCGCAGCCCAGGGCCGGCACCACCGTGCGGGTGCGCCTGCCGGCCGCGGCCGCGATCGCCGTCCGGTAGCCAGTCATGCGGCCCAAAGGACTCTGTACTCGTTTGCGCCGCATGACAGGCTAGGCCGCGCACAGCGCGGCCCGCGAGGGCGCGGCGCGGGGCGTAGGGGTCCCCGCGAGCGACTGAGCCGGGGTGTGGGGCAGAGCCCCACGTAAGGTTAGAGACGCCATGGGAGTCGAAGCAGTCGTTTCGCCGGGTCAGACCGCGAAGATCCTCGTCGTCGACGACGAGCGGTCGATGCGGGAGATGCTCGAGATCCTCCTGCGCCGCGAGGGGCACGACGTCCGGGTCGCCGAGAACGGCACGCGGGCGCTCGCGCTGCTCAAGGCGCAGCCGTTCGACATGCTCATCTCGGACATCAAGATGCCCGACATGAGCGGCGTGGACGTGCTGCGCGCCGCCAAGACGATCAACGAGCAGATCATCGGCATCATGATCACCGCCTACGGGTCGAAGGAGTCGATCCAGGAGGTGCTGCGGCTCGGCGCCGCCGACTACCTCGACAAGCCGTTCAACGTCGACGAGCTCCGGTTCCGCGTGCGCAAGGAGCTCGAGCGCCACAAGCTGCAGCAGGAGAACTCGCTGCTGCGGCGCGCGCTGCGCGACAACCACGGCTTCGAGAACATCATCGGCCGCAGCCCGGCCATGCTGGCCGTGTTCCAGCTCATCGAGACCATCGCCCCCACCGCGAGCACCGTCCTCATCACCGGCGAGTCGGGCACGGGCAAGGAGCTGGTGGCCCGCGCGATCCACTTCAACTCGCCGCGCAAGGAGCGGCCGTTCGTCGCCGTCAACTGCGGCGCGCTGCCCGAGGCCCTGCTCGAGTCCGAGCTCTTCGGCCACGTCCGCGGCGCGTTCACCGGCGCCGACGCCAACAAGAAGGGGCTCGTCGAGGTCGCCGAGAAGGGGACGATCTTCCTCGACGAGATCGGCGAGATGAGCCCGCCGATGCAGGTGAAGCTGCTCCGCGTGCTGCAGGAACGCAAGTTCCGCCGGGTCGGCGGGACCGAGGAGACCGAGGCGGACATCCGGATCATCGCCGCGACCAACCGCGACCTGGCGAGGCTCGTCAGCGACGGGCAGTTCCGCGAGGACCTCTACTACCGCGTCAACGTCATCCCCGTGCACATCCCGTCGCTCCGCGAGCGCCAGGACGACGTGCCGCTGCTCGCCGAGCACTTCGCGGCCAAGTACAGCGGCCAGCTCGGCAAGACCATCACCGGAATCACGCCCGAAGCGATGCAGTACCTGCAGGCGTACTCCTGGCCCGGCAACATCCGCGAGCTCGAGAACGCGATGGAGCGGGCGGTCGCCCTCGAGCGGACCCCCTTCATCAGCGCGGAGAGCCTGCCGGACCGGGTCCGCAACGGCGACGCGGCGAACGGCCGGCCGGCGCCCTCGTCGCGCCCCGAGGAGTTCCCCGTGGACGGGTTCGACCTCGAGCGGCACGTGCGCGACCTCGAGCGGGAGTACATCGCCGAGGCGTTGCGTCGCGCGGGCGGCGTGAAGGTGAAGGCCGCCGACCTGCTCGGCATGAGCTTCCGGTCCCTGCGGTATTACATGAAGAAGTACCGTCTGTGAGGGCAGCCTCCGGTCGAGCTGGTGCACGCGGGAGGGGAAGCTCGAGCGGCCTTCTTCCGTTCAGCCTGACAATTCGTGGCGGCTTGGACTGACACTAATTGTCAGTCCAGCCCGGCCCGGCCACCTGACCTCACGGTGTCCACGCCTCGCCTCTGCCAGCCAATCAGTTGATTCATAAGTCTTTATCTGCATGACCCGGCTGCCGGTGGAGGCTGGCACCGCCGTTGCTTCTCCTGCACCCGTGAACGGCTGGGTGAAGGCCCAGCATCACCCAGAAGCACACGAGGCTTTGAACGGTTTCACGACCACGGTTACGGTCACAGGATGGTTAGAGCAGGAGGAGAGAACATCATGAAAGTCCGGACCAACGAGAAGGGCTTCACGCTCATCGAGCTGCTGATCGTCGTGGCGATCATCGGCATCATCGCCGCGATCGCGATTCCGGGCCTGCTGCGCGCCCGGATGTCGGGCAACGAGGCCTCGGCCATCGGCTCGCTGCGCGCCATCAACAGCGCCCAGGTCAGCTATGCGGCGAGCTGCGGACAGGGCGGGTATGCGACCAGCCTGACGATTCTCGGCACGCCGTGCGGCGTCGGCGCGACCCAGGGCTACATCTCTCCCGACCTCAACCCCGCGACGCCGGGCGTCACGGCGTTCGGCAACGGCGTGACCAAGAGCGGGTACAACGTGGAGATGGCGGGGAACGGGACCCTGGGGCCGAACGACGGCAACGGCGCGGCGACCAACACTGACTACGGGGCCACGGCGGTGCCCACGACCCTCCACAGTACCGGTGAGCGCGGATTCAACACGACGGCCGCAGGTACCATCTTCTTCGACCCGGCCGGTGGCGCGGCCGGGACGACGCCGATCCAGTAGCGGACGGCGTCCGCCTTCCAGCCGAGGGGATGCCGGCGCGAGCCGGCATCCCCTTTCCTTTTGTGGCCCGCGATTGTTCGGTCGTGAGCTGGACGGCCACAACGTCGTTGTTCTGTCCTGAGCGCGTGAGCGGCGTGCAGGGACCCGCCGCCACGGCGGATGGTCTTCGCTGGCAACGCCTTGGCGGTGACGGGTCGGCAAGACGAGGAAGGGCATCATGACAGTTCAGACCGACAACACGGGCTTCACGCTCATCGAGCTGCTGATCGTCGTGGCGATCATCGGCATCATCGCCGCGATCGCGATTCCGGGCCTGCTGCGCGCCCGGATGTCGGGCAACGAGGCCTCGGCCGTCGGCTCGCTGCGCGCGATCAGCAGCGCGCAAGTCAGCTATGCGGCGAGCTGCGGCCAAGGTGGGTTTGCGACCAGCCTGACGATCCTCGGCACGCCGTGCGGCGTCGGCGCGACCCAGGGCTACATCTCCCCCGACCTCGACCCCACGACGCCGGGCGTCACGGTGGTTGGCACGGGCGTGAGCAAGAGCGGCTACAACATCGACATGGTGGGGAACGGGAGCGCCGGACCGAACGACGGCAACGGCACCGCGACCAACACCGGCTACACCGGCACGGCAGTGCCCACGACCCTGCACAGCACGGGCGAGCGTGGATTCAACGTCAGTACGTTGGGCACCATCTTCTTCGACCAGGCTGGTGGCGCGGCTGGGACGACGCCGATCCAGTAACTGCTAACCGCGCCCCGTCTGCCAACCGAGGGGAGGCCGGCACGAGCCGGCCTCCCCGTTTCCGTTCCGGGCATGCCGACCGCTTCGACCGGGCTCAAACGGTGGTATCGTCGTCGATCGGGATGTCTCCTGATACCCACCACCCGAGGGGGAAGCGGTGCCTGCCGGTCCCGGCGCCTCCGGACGCGCGGAGGCCGCCGGCGCCCGGCTTCACGCTGGTGGAGCTGCTGATCGTCATCGCGATGATCGGAGTGATCGCGTCGATTGCCGTGCCGGGGCTGCTCCGCGCGCACCTGTCGGCCAACGAGGCCTCGGCGCTCACCTCGTTGAACGCCATCGTCAGCGGCGAGGTCGCATATTCGTCGGCCTGCGGCAACAACGGCTACGCGAGCGGGTTCGCCACCCTCGGCGTGCCCCCGCCCGGCAGTCAGGCTCCTTTTCTCTCGCCGGACCTGACGAGCGCCGTCCACCCGCAGAAGAGCGGGTATACGTATGCGCTGGCGCCCGGCGCGGGTGCGACGCCCGGTCCGCCCGACTGCAACGGGACCGCGACCTGGCGCGGCTACTACGCGACGGCGGTGCCGAACCGGCCGGGGGTGAGCGGGAACCGCGCCTTTGCGGCCAACGCCAAGGGCGCGATCTGGCAGGATACGGCCAATGGGGGCGCGGCGGCGCCGACCGAGCCGTTCGGCGTGACGGCGACGGTGACGCCCGTCCAGTGAAACGGGTGCGTCGCGGGCCCTGACTTGACGGCGGGTGGCTCCTCCCGGTACAAGTGGCCTCGGTGGCCAACAACTCGCGTCCGTCGGTTCGGGCTGTGGCCGGTATGGCTCCGCGCACTCGCGCCTGGCTCCTCGCGTTCGCCCTCCTCGGGCTCGCGGCCTCGGTGACGGCTACCTACACCCACTATCAGCTCCTGCGGCATCCCGGCTATCTGAGCTTCTGTGACGTCAGCCCGACGGTGAGCTGCTCGCAGGCCTACACGAGCCGCTACGGCTCGGTGGCCGGCGTGCCGGTGGCGCTGCTGGGGCTCATCTGGTTCGCGCTCGTCACGTGGCTCGCGGCGGCGGCGCGGCGTGGACCGGCCGCGTTCCGGGAGAACGCGGGCAGCTACCTGTTCGTGCTGGCGACGATCGGGCTGGCGGTCATCCTGTACCTGGGCTACACGTCGTTCTTCGTCCTGAAGACCGTGTGCCTGCTGTGTTTGACGACCTATGTCGGCGTCCTCGGCGTGTTCGTGCTGTCCGGGGCCGCGGCCACACAACCCATGCGCACCCTCCCAGGCCGGCTGGCGGCCGATCTGCGAACTCTCGTCGGCGCGCCCCGCGCGCTCTCGCTCGCCGTCCTGTTCATCGCGGCCGCTGCGGCGGCCGTCGTCTGGTTCCCGCGCGAATCGGTGGCGACCCCGGCAGGGGCGGCGGCGCAGGACCTGCCGCCGGTGACCGACGCCCAGCGGTCGGAGTTCGCGCGCTGGTACGCGCAGCAGCCGCACGTGAACCTGCCGGTGCCGAACGACGGCGTCAAGGTGCTGATCGTCAAGTTCAGCGACTATCAGTGCCCGGCGTGCGCGCAGGCCTACCTGCTGTATCGCGACCTGCTCGCCCGCTACCAGACGACCAACCCGGGCGAGGTGCGGCTCGTGGAGAAGGACTTCCCGCTCAACCCGGCGTGCAACGCGGCCGTACCGCGGATCGTGCACATGGCGTCGTGCGAGGCGGCGGTGGCGGTGCGCCTGGCCCGGGAGCACGGCAAGGGCGACGCGATGGAGGAGTGGCTGTACACGAACCAGGCCGTCGAGTCGCCGGCGTCGGTGAAGGCGGCAGCCCGGGACATCGGCGGCGTGACGGATTTCGACGCGCGCTACCCGTCGGTCGTCGCGGCCGTCAGGACCGACGCGGCGCTGGGCGCGCTCAACAACGTGCATTCGACGCCCACATTCTTCATCAACGGCACGATGCTGGCGGGGACCCTGCCGCCCCAGTTCTTCCAGCAGGCCATCGAGATCGAGCTGCAGAAGGCGTCGCAGTGATCGACTGAGGCATGCAGAGCGCGATTCGCACCGAGGAGCTCACGAAGGACTACGCGGTCGGGTTCTGGCGCAAGCGGCCCCATCGCGCGCTCGACCGCCTGTCGATCGACGTGGCGCCGGGAGAGGTGTTCGGCTTCCTCGGCCCGAACGGCGCCGGCAAGACGACGACCCTGAAGCTGCTGATGCAGCTCATCTTCCCGACGTCCGGCCGGGCCGAGATCCTCGGCCAGCCCGTCGGCGCCGTCGCCGTCCGGCGCCGCCTGGGGTACCTCCCGGAGAACCCGTACTTCTACGACTACCTCACCGCGGAGGAGCTGCTCGGCTACTTCGCCAGCCTGTTCGGCTACGTGGGGCCCGAGCGGCGGCGGCGCGTGTCGATGCTGCTCGATCGGGTCGGCATCGGTGCCGAGCGGCGGATGCAGCTCCGCAAGTTCTCGAAGGGCATGCTGCAGCGTGTGGGGATCGCGCAGGCGCTCATCAACGATCCCGAGGTGGTGTTCCTCGACGAGCCGATGTCGGGCCTCGACCCGGTCGGCCGGCGCGAGGTGCGCGCGCTCATGCTGGAGCTCCGCGACCGGGGCACGACGCTCTTCTTCAGCTCCCACATCCTCGCGGACGCCGAGGCGCTCTGCAGCCGCGTGGCGATTCTCGCCGGCGGCCGGCTGACCGCGATCGGCCAGCTGTCGGAGCTGCTGGCGTTCGAGATCCGGGGCTGGGAACTCGTGGTCGCCGATCTGAGGCCGGAGCTCATCGACCGGCTGGGCGACGTCGTGCGGCACCACGCCGAGATCGCGCCGGGCCGCTACGCGCTCGAGCTGACGCTCGCCGAGCCGCCCGAGCGCCTGCTCGCCGAGGTGCTGGGGGCCGGCGCCAGGCTGGTCGCCCTCAACCCGCTGCGCGACACCCTCGAGGACGTGTTCATGAAGCACGTGGCCGAGGCTTCGTCTCACCGAATGACCACGGAATGACCACGGAATGAGACAGGACCTACGGCTTACGGCTCATGGCTCACGGCTCACGGGCAGGCACGCCGTCACTCGGTGGCCGGCACCTCCGTCTCTGAGCCCTGAGCCGTGAACCTTGAGCTGCCGTGAGCCGTCGGCGAACCATGCGCGCCATTCGACACATCGCGGTCAACGTGTTCCGGGAGTCGGTGCGGGACAAGGTTCTGTACAACCTGGTGTTCTTCGCCGTCCTGCTGATCTCGGCCTCGTACCTGCTCGGGCAGCTCACCGCCGGGCAGGACGTGAAGATCATCAAGGATCTGGGCCTTGCGGCCACCTCGATCTTCGGCCTGTTCATCGCCGTGTTCATCGGCATCGGCCTGGTGTCGAAGGAGGTCGAACGCCGCAGCGTGTACGGCGTGCTCGCCAAACCAGTCCGCCGCCACGAGTTCGTGCTCGGCAAGTATCTCGGGCTGGTCCTGACGCTGGCCGTCAACATCGCGGTGATGGCCGTCGCGCTCTATCTGGTGCTGGGCTACATGGCGTGGATGACGCCGGCGAACGTCCAGGCGGCGTGGGACGCGCCGGCGCTCGACCCGGCGCTCTTGAAGGCCGTGTTCCTGATCTTCGTGGAGCTCTGCCTGATCACCGCCGTCGCGCTCTTCTTCTCGACCTTCTCCAGCTCGATCCTCTCGGCCGTGCTCACCTTCGGCATGTTCGTGGCCGGCCACTTCGACGCCGACCTGAAGAACTTCGACCAGGTCGTCGCGTCGCCGGCGGCCGGTGCCCTGGCGCGAGGCATGTACTACGTGCTGCCCAACCTGGCGTCCTTCGACGTGAAGGCCGACGTCGTGCACGGCCAGCCGGTGCCGTGGGCCCTCATGGGGCTCGCGACCGGCTACGGGCTCGTGTACATCGCGATGCTCGTGCTGGCGGCGATGTTCATCTTCTCCCGCCGGGACTTCAAATAGGGGCGCCGCGCGCATGCAGCCGTCCACGCGGTCCACCGCCGTCTTCGCCGTGGCGATCGCCGCCCTGATGGGCGCGTCGGTGGTGCTGCAGATCGCGCGCGACCGGGCCACGCCCGCCTCCCACGAAACCGCGCGATACCTCTACTTGCGGTCCGGTACGGTGATCGAGCATCTGGCGGTCGCCTACCAGACGCTGGTGGCCGACGCCTACTGGATCCGGGCCATCCAGCACTACGGCGGCGACCGGCTGTCGAGCGGCGGTTCCGGCCGCTACGAGCTGCTCTACCCGCTGCTCGACATCACGACCACACTCGACCCGCGCTTCACGATTGCGTACCGCTTCGGCGCCATCTTCCTGGCCGAGGCGCCGCCCGGCGGGCCGGGCCGTCCCGACCAGGCCGTCGCGCTGCTGCGCAAGGGCATGCGAGCCGAGCCCGACAAGTGGCAGTACGTGCTCGACATCGGCTTCGTGTACTACTGGCAGCTGCGCGAGCCGGCGGCCGCCGCGCGCTGGTTCCGCCGCGCGAGCACGATTCCGGGCTCGCCGAACTGGCTCGAGCCCCTCGCGGCGGCGATGCTCGTGCAGGGCGGCGACCGTCGGTCGTCGCGCTTCCTGTGGCAGCAGATACGCGCGACCGCCGATCAGGAGTGGCTGCGCAACCTGGCCGACCGCCGCTTGTTGCAGCTGCAGGCGATGGACCAGATCGACCAGCTCCAGCAGATCGTGACGGAGTTCGACCGGCGCTCGCCGCCGATACGGCTGACGTGGGAGCACCTGTACCGCGCCGGGGTCGTGCGGGGCGTGCCGCTCGATCCGGCGGGCACGCCCTACGCGCTCGATCCGATCCGCGGCACCGTCATGATGTCACCCGCCTCGCCCCTCTTCCCGCTGCCGGCGGAGCCGGCGGCCGCCAAGGCGCCGAACTCGTGAATGCGACCGTGCTCGGGCCAGCGCTCCTTGCAGTGTTCGGTCTCGCCGTCGGCAGCTTCCTGAACGTGTGCATCCACCGGCTGCCTCGCGGCGAGTCGCTCGCGTGGCCGGGATCGCACTGTCCGTCGTGCGGCGCGGCGATTCGCTGGTACGACAACGTGCCCGTCCTGGGCTACCTGTTGCTCGGGGGCCGCTGCCGCGCGTGCCGGGCGCCCATCGGCGTGCGCTACCCCGCCGTCGAGCTCGCGACGATGGCCGTGTTCCTCGCGCACGGCTGGGCGCTGGGTCCGACCCCCCTGGCGGCGGTCCGCATCGCGTTCGGCTGCGCCCTGGTGGTCCTGTTCGCCGTCGATCTCGAGCACCAGATCTTGCCCAACGCGATCACGCTGCCGGGCATCCTGGTGGGGCTCGTCGCCAGCGTCTGGCTGCCGCCCGGCCCGCGGAGCGCGCTCGTCGGGGTGCTGGTGGGGGGCGGCTCGCTCTGGCTGCTCTTCGAGATCTGGAAGCGGTTTCGCGGGGTCGAGGCGCTGGGTATGGGCGACGTCAAGATGCTGGCCATGGTCGGCGCGTTTCTCGGCTGGGAGCAGGTGATCGTGACCCTGGTGCTGTCCTCGGTGGCGGGCTCGCTCGTCGGCCTGGGGTTGATCGCGACCGGCCGCGGCTCGCTCGGATCGAAGCTGCCCTACGGCACCTTCATCGCGCTCGCGGCGATGGCCGCCAGCCTCGCCGGCAACCGCCTCGTCGCCTGGTACCTCGGCCTGCTCTGAGGGCTCGATGAATCAGACCGCGTATCTGCTCGTCGGCCTGACCGCGGTCGTCGCCGCGCTGGTGGCCGTGCTCGTCTACGCCGTGCTGCGTTTCGCCGGGGCGGCGAAGGACGCGCAGCGGCGCCTGCGCGACGGGGGCGCGGAGACGGCCTTCATGGCCGCCGCCGTCGAGCAGGCGGTGACACGGCTGCGCGAGCAGGAGCGCACGATGAAGGCGCGCGCCGAGCAGTCCGAGCGCCTGAGCGGCGGCATCATCGCCAGCATGACGTCGGGTCTGCTCATCGTGGGCTCCGGGGGTGACGTCCAGACGCTCAACCCGGCGGGACGGCGCCTGCTCGGCCTTCCCGACGAGGAGCCGGCCGGCTCGATTGACGACGTGCTGGCCGGGGCGCGCCCGCTCGCCGACGCCGTGCACGAGTGCCTGGCCGCCGGACAGCCCATCGTGCGCCGGACGCTCGAGATGACGACCGGCGTCGCCGGCGGCGCGCGCCACCTCGGCGTGACGGTCTCGCCCGTCGCCGGCGACGAGCACCAGCCCGGGGGCGCGATCTGCCTCTTCACGGACTTGAGCGACGTCGTCGAGCTCGAGGAGCAGTTGCGGCTCAAGGACAGCCTCGCGCGGCTCGGCGAGCTCACGGCGGGCCTGGCGCACCAGTTCCGCAACGGGCTCGCGACCATCCACGGGTACGCCCGGTTGCTGCCGCTCGAGCCGCTGCCCACGGAGTACCGGTCCTACGTCGAGGGCATCCGGCAGGAAACCGACGAGCTCGGCAAGATCGTGAACAACTTCCTCAACTTCGCCCGACCGGCCGAGCTGGCGGTGGCGCCGGTCGATCTGGGCGCGCTGGTCGAGCGGGTGGCTGACGAGGTGCGCGGAGACGCCGAAACGCGCGGCGGCGCCGTGCGCGTGAGCGGGACGTTTGCGACCGTCGACGGCGACGAGGTGATGCTGCGGCAGGCGTTCAACAACCTCTGTCGCAACGCCCTCGAGGCCTGCACCGAGGCGGGCATCACGCCGCGACTCGAGCTGCACGGAGCCCTCGATCGATCCCAGGGCCTCATCCGGGTGACGGTGAGCGACAACGGTCCGGGCCTCGATCGGGCGGCCGGCGACCGGATCTTCCAGCCGTTCTTCACGACCCGGGCCGGCGGCACGGGGCTCGGCCTGGCCGTCGTGCAGAAGATCGTCGTGACCCACAACGGGCGCGTGTCGGCGGGGCCGGCGCCCGGCGGCGGCGCCAGCTTCCAGGTGGTCCTGCCACTTTCATAACTGTTTCGCGCCACCCTCCAGAGCTGTCAGCAAGGGTCACAATCTGGAACAGTCGGCTTTTGGAGCCTGCCCACGTCCGGGGTCGACGTTTGCCTTCAAGCACCACCGCATGTTGAGCTTACGGACATCGATTGAGCTCGAGGCCCGTTCTGGCAACCCCATTGCAGCGGTCGGGTTCGTCATGCCTAGAGACGGCCGCCGGTCGGCACGCGGTTTTACGCTCATCGAATTGCTGCTCACCATGGCAATTGCTGGCACCCTCGCCGCGATTGCCATCCCGGTGATCGCGGATTTTGCCGAATCCCAGCGGCTCGGTACAGCCACGCAAGAGGTGGAGCGTGAATTGCAGTCGGCCCGGCTGAAGGCCGTCTCGGCGAACTGCCGGCTCTGGATCCGGACGAACTGTCCGGTCGCCGGGCAGCTGCGCACGACGGAGTACCTGGGCACCTTCGCGGATACGGCCGCCGATCGCTGTTCGCCGACGGTGTACCCGTTTCCGCCGGCGGACACCGACATCACGACGGTGCCCAACTTCGACGGTCCGGTGCGCTACCTGTCGCTCAACACGACGGTGAGCACGGTGGTGGTGGAATTCAGACCCGATGGTACCGCGCGGGAGGTCGTCGGCGGCGTGCCGCAGCCGATCGCGGACACGGTGAATGTCGTGGTGACCCGGTTCAGCAACACGAGGACGGTGACGGTCAATGCGCTGGGCAAAGTCCAAATCCAGTGAGCGGGGCTTCAGCCTCATCGAAGTGATGTTCTCGCTGGCCATCCTGATGAGCGTGTGCCTCGGGGTGGTCCAGCTCTTCGCGGTGGCCACCCGGGCGAATCTGGGCGCCAAGGGGCAGACGTCGACGGCCATCCTGGCGGCGGAGAAGATGGAACAGCTCCGCGGGCTCACCTGGGGCTTCGACGACACCGGCCTGGGCCTGCCGCTGAGCGACACGACGACGGATCTGAGCCAGGATCCGCCGACGAACACCGGCACGGGCCTCAATCCGTCGCCATCGGGGACGTTGCTGTCCAACACGGCCGGCTTCGTGGACTATCTCGATCAGTACGGCGCATGGGTCGGCACGGGTTCCACGCCGCCGGCGAGAGCGATGTACATCCGCCGCTGGTCGATCGAGCCGCTGCCCACCAACCCGAACAACACGCTGATCTTCCAGGTGATGGTGACGACGGTGAACACCGAGTCCGGAGCCCACCGCACCATGGCGGCGACCCGGTGGCGTCTGACCAACGACGCCTGGATCGTGAGCGTGAAAACGAGGAAGGCGTCATGAGCGCGAGCCGCAGGACCCTGACCGACGACGCGGGCTACACCCTGGTCGAGCTGCTGGTGTCGGCCGCGATCATGCTCGTGGTGACGGGTGCGATCTTCCAGCTGGTGAACCCGTCGCAGGGCATCTCGCAGACGCAGCCCGAAGTGGCCGACATGCAGCAGCGCATGCGGGTGGCGACCGACATGATCTACAAGGACCTGGTCATGACGGGCGCCGGGCCGTACCAGGGGGCGACGACGGGCAGCCTGATGAACTACTTCGCGCCCATCCTGCCGTACCGCGCGGGGCAGGTGAACAACGACTCGCTGGCGGGCGTGTACTACCGGCCCGATGCGATCACGCTCGTCTATGTGCCGAACACGTCGTCGCAGACGACCATCAGCAACCCGATGCCGAACGTGTCGGCCGAGATCAAGGTCAACCCGCAGGCGAACTGTCCCCCGGACGCCAGCGCCCTGTGCGGCTTCCACGAAGGCATGAGCGTGCTGATCTTCGACGACACCGGCGCGTGGGAGAGCTTCGCGATCACCAACGTGCAGGACGCGGCGCTGCACCTGCAGCACCGCGGACAGCAGTTCCAGAAGGCCTACGACACGGGCTCGAACATCGTGGAGGCCCAGTTCCATACCTACTGGCTCGACACGGTCAACGACCGGTTGATGCACTACGACGGGATTCAGACCGACCTGCCGGTGGCCGACAACGTCGTGGGGCTCGACTTCCAGTACTACGGCGATCCGAACCCGCCGCTGGCGCCCAAACCGGTGATCGGCGTGTCGAACTGCCTCTTCGACGCGTCGGGGAACTCGACGATGTCCACGCTGCCGAGGACGAGCGGGTCGCTGGTGGAGCTGACCGGGGCGATGCTGTCCGATGGCCCGTGGTGCGGCGTCGGCGGGTCGAGCCAGTTCGACGCCGACATGTTCCGCGTCCGCAAGGTCCGCGTCACCATTCGGACGGAGGTGGCCCTGGCCTCGCTGCGAGGTTCCAACCCGATGCTGTTCGAGCGGCCGGGCACGTCGCAGGGCGGCGTGCACTTCGTCCCGGACTTCACGATGACGTTCGAGGTGGTCCCGCGCAACCTGAACCTGGCGAGGTAGGCATGGCGACGATTTCGATCCTTCGGCGGGCGCGGCTCGTGCGCGACGAGCGGGGCGTGGCGCTCATCATCGCGCTGATGGCCACGATGCTGCTGACCGCGCTCGGGCTGGCGCTCATCATGGTGACCAACACCGAGACGCAGATCACGGCCAACTTCCGCAACAGCCAGGAAGCGCTCTACGCGGCCGACGCCGGCACGGAGCGCGTCGTGCAGGATCTACTGATGGTGCCGCGCTGGAACGACATCCTCACCGGCACGATGACGTCGAGCTTCAAGGACGGCACGCAGACGCCCACGCTGCCGGGCGGCGGCACCCAGCTCAACCTGGCGGCCGCGACCGCGCAGCTCCAGGCGCAGACCGACACGGCGAACCTGTGGGGCGCGAACAACCCGGTCTGGCGTCTGTACGCCTGGGGACCCGTGACCAGCCTGCTGCCGAGCAACACGATCGACAGCTGGATGTACATCGCGGTGTGGATCGCCGACGATCCGTCGGAGGTCGACGGGGACCCGCTCGCGGACACCAACGGCGTGCTGACGCTGCACAGTGAGGCGTACGGGCCCGGCGGCGCGCACAAGGTCGTCGAGGTCACCGTGGCGCGCACGAGCGCGACGGAAATCGAGCGCGGCCAGGTCGCCCAGCGCGGGCAGGAGGAGCTGAACCAGCGCGCCCGCAAAGCTGCCGTCCAGACGCCCGGTCGCGCCCTGACGGCGTCGCGGATGGGTCTGTCGACCGGCAACATGGTGGTGCAGTGATGCGTGGAACGAGGATCCGGCTTCGGCATCGACACGACGCGCGCCGCTGGCGGCGGGCGCTGGGCGGCGCGGCCCTCTCGGCGGCGCTCGTCGCGGCGTGGTCCGCCAACGCGTTCGCGCAGCTCGATCCGCTGCTGTTCATGAAGCGGGTGCCGCCGACGGTCATCGTGGTCGTCGACACCTCCCGCGAGATGCTCGAGGACGGGAACGGCTACTACTACGACCCCGTCTTCTACCGCGCCGCCGACGATCCCACCGTGGCGACGGCGCTGGGCGTGACGTCGGTCACCTACCGCCGGAAGTTCAAGAACCTCGCGTTCGAGAGCACGATCGACATCTCGACGAAGTACTCCGCCGACGACATCCAGGCGGTCGGGATGCTGTGGGACCCGTCGAACGCCCTGACGTCGAACGCGCCGGCCGATCTCGCGTTCATGGACAACACCCGGTACCGGATGGCCACGAAGGGGATCGCGCAGGCCGTCACCGAGAACGACCGGTGGAGCTACCGGTGGGGGCTGCTGAAGCTGCGCCAGAACGGCGCGGCGTGGCGGACTTCGCCCAACTGCGACGCGCCGGTCCGGATCACCAACAACCTGACGCTGGAGGCCGTCAACGACACCAGCCCGTGCATGGTGGGCGGGTCCGGCCGGTTCGGCATCTACGCGCCGTCGGTGATCGGTCCGAGCTACGCCGTCACGACGGCGCCGGGTGACGCGGTCAAGGTCGTGCCGGGCGCCAACACGTGGGCGGCCATGCTGGACGTGCTCAACCGACCCGTGCCGGACCCCGCGGCGCTCATCCCGGCGTCGGGCGGGGCGCAGGGCTACACGGACCGTCCGATCTCGTACGCGCTCGATGACGCGCGGTCCCAGGCCGTGGCGGTGATGGCCGCCGACAGCGCCGCGTTCCGCGCCCGCCGGAACACCGTGGTCGTGCTCGTCACGAGCGGCGCGGACGACGGAGACGCGTCCTACAAGGCGGCCCACGATCCGACGGCCATCGCGTCGACGTTCAGCAGCGTGTCGGGCGGCGGCGTGACCAAGCGGGTGCCCATCGTGGTCGTGGCCATCAAGCCCAAGGCGGCCGACGAGGCCCAGCTGCAGCAGATCGCGACCAACAGCGGCGGCTACTACTTCAACGTCAGCAGCGCGGCCGAAGTCACCCGGGCCGTCAACTTCGCCGTGCAGGCCGGCTTCAGCCGGGCGGCGGATTTCGACGTCAGCCAGCCGACGGAGTTCGCGCCGGTCAGCCCGGTCGTCGGCACCGTCGACCTGAAGAACGCCAACTCCGCCACCGGCGCAGCGCTGCCCAACACGGACATCGTCTCGAGCCCCGGCGGGCAGCCGGTGCCGCAGCGCAGCAACCTGATGCTCACGGGCGGCTTCGCGCTGCCGAGCTTCGACGGCCGCCTGCGGGCGTTCCGTACCTATAAGCCCGTGGCCGACGCCACCCAACCGTCGGGCTGGACGTTCAACGGCGACGGCACGCCGCTCTGGCCCGACCTCGACGGCCGGTCCCAGCTCGCGGGCATCGCGCGGACGCCAATCGACCCGGACAGGCGCAACATCTACACCTTCATTCCGGACGGTTCCGGCGGGGGCTCGGTCGTCGCGCTCACGGTGGCCAACGCGGCGCTGATCCAGCCGCACCTGGCCGGCGCCGACGCGGCCACGCTGATCCCGTTCGTCCGGCAGCTGCCGATCGGCGCCGTCATCGGATCGACGCCGGCGATCATGGACCCGCCGTCGCTCGACCCGCCGCCCGACGACGACTACGGCCGATCCGACGCGGCCGGCACGTTCGCGGGCGACCACAAGGACCGGCGCGCCATCATCTTCGTCGGCACCAACGACGGGATGGTTCACGCCATCGACGCGCGCACGGGCTACGAGGTCTGGGCGTTCATTCCGTACAACCTGCTGCCCAAGCTGAAGACCCTCCTCGACGGACAGCCGGTCGAGGAGTTCGACTACTTCGTCGACAGCTCGCCGAAGATCGCCGAGCTGAAGGTTGACGGCGTGTGGCGCAGCTTCCTGTTCATCGGCGAGGGACCGGGCGGGATCTTCTATCAGGCGTTCGACGTGACCGAGGCCGGCATGGGCGTGTCCCCCGACGCCGACGGCATCGGAACGGTGGACTCGCTGCTCGGCCTGTTCGATACGCCCAACGAGACCATCCAGTTCCTGTGGTCGTTCCCGAACTACTCGAGCTTCAATCCGAACTACTATGCCGAATTCCCGCTGACCGACGGGAGTCCGGGCAACATCGTCAAGCTCTACGGCGATCTGAAGGACACCGCGACGACCGCCGAGAAGAGCGTCGGCTTCACGTGGTCGGACCCGGCGGTCGGCCCGCTCGACGCTACGCGCAGCGTCAACGCGCTCATGGTCGGGTCGGGCTATTTCCCGGCGATCGAGGATCTGATTCCCGCTCGTGGCCCCGGGGCGCCGAGGGCCGGGCGCTCCCTGTACCTCATCGACGTGAAGACCGGCACGCTGTTGGGCAACCCGACCGGCGGCTCGTGCAACGGGGTCGGCTGTCTCGACGTGGGCGACATCGCCAACTCGCGGAAGAACGCGCTGCAAGCCGACCCCTCGGCGGCGGCCGAATCGGGATCCTACGTGGTGACCAAGGCGTACCTCGGCGACCTCGACGGTGAGTACTGGCGCTTCAACTTCGACGACACGGGGAACATCACGAAGAACGAGATGGTGTTCGCCGACCAGCCCATCTACGCATCGTCGGCGCTGCTGTTCGTCGGCTCGTCCGACATCTACATGTTCTTCGCCACCGGCAGCGATCTGCTGCCGGTGACCACCACCGGCGGCACGGGTTCGTTCCGCCTGATCGGTCTCAAGGACAACGCGCCGGGCGGCGGGTCCACGACCAAGTTCGTGCAGAGCCTGGCGACCGTCACCAGCACCGGCGATGGCTACGCGGTGGGCGAGCGTCCCTCGACGTCGCCCTCGGTGGCGGGCGACATCGTGTTCTACACGACGACCGTGCAGGACGCCAACGGTGTCGTGACCTCGAACCTCTATGCGTTGACCTATCTGGGCGGCGCGGCGTACGATTCGACCGGCGACGGCCAGATTAGCAGCAACGAGAGCCCGATCGTCCGGACCGTCGCCGGCCGGGCGTCGGCGCCGTTCATCGTGGACCAGCACCTGTACATCGCGAGCTCGGGTGAAAGCGGCGCGAATGTCGACATCCTGGGCGACCCGGCGGACTTCAACAACGGCGTCGGCCAGGTAGGGGTTCGCATCCTCTCGTGGAGGGAAATCCGGTAGGTGGCCCAGGCACTCTCCTGTCCGAGTTGTGGCGCAGAAGTCCCGACCCCGCGCGGTCGGTGTCCCCGGTGCCGGGCCGTGCTGCCGCGGCCGGGCGCCGGGCCGGC
>JAHECP010000287.1 GCA_024641665.1 Acidobacteriota bacterium | reverse complement strand
CCGCGGGACCGACGCGGCAGGAGCCGGAGCGGGCGGTCATCGGCGGTCGGGCGGCGCGGCGTCAGCCCGCGGCGGGCAGCGTCGCGCCGAAGTGCCGTTCGTAGCGGCGGCGGAACTCGTCCCAGCGGAACGCGTGGCTCTGGCCGCCGAGGTGCTCGAGCGCGTAGGTGCCGGCGACGCTGCCCATGCGCGCGGCCACCTCGAGCGACGCGCCCAGCGCCATGCCCTTGAGGAAGCCCGCGCGGAACGCGTCGCCGACGCCCGTCGGGTCCACGATCCGGTGCGGCGGCACCGACGGCACGTCGTGGCGCCCGTCCCGCGTGACGATCGTCGAGCCCTGCTCGCCCCTGGTGACGACGAGGGCGCGGGCGTCGCGGAGCAGGGCGGCCTCGCTCAGCCCGGTCTTCTGGCGCAGGATCTCGAACTCGTAGTCGTTGGAGATCACGATCGCGGCGCCGGCGAGCCCGTCCGCGAGCTCCTCGCCGCTCATGCGGGCGCACTGCTGCCCGGGGTCGAAGATGTACTGGATGCCGAGCGTGCGGCACTCGTCGGCGTACTGCAGCATGGCACCCGGGTCGTTCGGCGAGATGATCGTGAGGTCCACGTCGGGCACGAGCCGGAACGACAGCTCGCCGGCGTTCGCCATGGCGCCGGTGTAGAACGACGCGATCTGGTTGTTGTCGCGGTCGGTGCTGCAGAAGAAGGAGGCGGTGAACTTGCCCGGCACCTCCTTGACGAGCGACGTGTCGACGCCGGCGGCCTGCAGCCACTGGCGGTACTCGCCGAAATCCTCGCCCGCCGTGCCCATGAGGAACGGCGTCTCGCCGAGCAGCGCCAGCGTGTAGGCGATGTTCGGCGCGCAGCCGCCCCGCCGCTTGTCCATCGAGTCCACGAGGAAGCTGAGGCTGACCTTCTCGAGGTGATCCGGCAGCAGGTGCTCGGTGAACCTGCCGGGGAACGACATCAGGTAGTCGTAGGCGATCGAGCCGGTGATGACGATCTTCATGGCTGGTTCGGCGTGCCGGGGTTCACTTGACGTACTTGCCGATGATGGGCGCCAGGTCCCGCTTCACCTGGTCGGGGATGATCTCGGGCCGGGTGATGATGGCGGTGGCGAGCGCGCGGCCGCACTCGCAGGTGCGGGCGACCGGCAGCCGCGAGACGGCCTCCGCGACGATCTGCTGCGCCGTCCGCGCGTTCTGCTGCAGGTTGGCGACGATCATCTCGACGGTCACCGAGTCGTGGCTCGGGTGCCAGCAGTCGTAGTCGGTGACGAGCGCGAGGGTCGCATAGCAGATCTCCGCCTCGCGCGCGAGCTTGGCCTCCTGCAGGTTGGTCATGCCGATGATGTCGGCGCCCCAGCTGCGGTAGAGGCGCGACTCGGCGAGCGTCGAGAACTGGGGCCCCTCCATGCACACGTAGGTGCCGCCCTGGTGCATCGTGGCCCCGACGGCGCGGCCCGACGCGAGCGCGAGCCCGCTCAGCGTCGGACACAGCGGGTGGGCGAAGCCGACGTGCGCCGCCAGCCCGTGCCCGAAGAACGTCGAGATCCGCCCGCGCGTCCGGTCGAGGAACTGGTCGGGAATCACGATGTGCAGCGGCGCGATTGCCTCCTGCAGGCTGCCGACCGCGCTCGCCGAGAGGATCCACTCGACGCCGAGCACCTTGAACCCGTAGAGATTCGCCCGGAAGTTGAGCTCGGACGGCAGCAGGCGGTGGCCCGCGCCGTGCCGCGCGAGGAACGCCACCCGCCGCCCGCGCAGGGTGCCGATCACGTAGGGACCGGACGGATCGCCGAAGGGCGTCTCGAGGCGCCGCTCCTCGCGGTCGACGAGCTCCGCCATCTCATACAAGCCACTGCCGCCGATGATGCCGATCTGAATGGACATGGGAGTCATACCGGGATCGCGTACGTCGAGTCAGGGAGTGGATCGCCAGGTCGGATCACGACGCCGCGCCTCCCGTCTCGATCAGCTCCACGAGCACGCCGTGCGCGCTCGAGGGGTGGATGAACGCGACGAGCGATCCGTGGGCGCCCGGCCGCGGCGCCTCGTCGATGAGCCGCACGCCGCGGGCCTTGAGCCGCGCGAGCGCGCCGTGGATGTCGTCCACGCGCAGGGTGAGATGGTGCAGGCCCGGCCCGCGCCGCTCCACGTACTTCGCAATCGGCGAATCGGGCGCCGTCGCCTCCAGCAGCTCGAGCGCGGCGCCGCCCGCGGGCACGAAGTGCGCGCGGACGCGCTGCGACGCGACCTCTTCGGGCGCCTCGATCTCGAGGCCGAGCGCGTCGCGGTAGAACGCCAGCGCCTCGGCGAGATCGCGCACCGCGATGCCGACGTGATCCAGCGTCGCCTTCATGGGCCCTCCCGGCCGTGACCGCGCCCGCCGGCCGCCTGGTGCGCCAGCGCGCGGGTCATGATCTCCGACGCCGCCGAGTACGGGTCCAGCTCCCGGCGCGCGATCCGCTCGAGGTACGCCTCGAACTCGCCGGGCCGCAGCACGTCGTCCTCGACCCGCTGCAGGAAGCGGCGCGACAGGATCTCGCGCAGCCGGAACTCCGCCCGCGCCTTGCGGCGCGAGCCGAGCGAGTCCTTCGTGTGCGCCCGGAACCGGTCCACCGCCGCGAGCAGGTCCGCGACGCCCTCGCCGGTCGTCGCGACGGTCTTCACGATCGGCGGGCGCCAGTCGCCCGCGCCGAAGGTCTGCAGCGCCTGCAGCGACTCGATCGAGGCCACCGTGCGATCGACGCCCTCGCGGTCGGCCTTGTTGACGACGAAGATGTCGGCGATCTCCATGATGCCGGCCTTGAGCGCCTGCACCTCGTCGCCGGCGCCCGGCACGAGCGTCACGATCGAGACGTCGGCCGTGCGCACGATGTCCACCTCGTCCTGCCCGACACCGACCGTCTCGATGATCACGGTCTGCTTGCCCGACGCGTCGAGCAGGAGCGCCACCTCGCTCGTCGCGCGCGCCAGCCCGCCGAGGTGGCCGCGCGTCGCCATGCTGCGGATGAACACGCCGGCGTCGGACGCGTGCGCCTGCATGCGCACGCGATCGCCGAGGATGGCCCCGCCGCTGAACGGGCTGGTGGGATCCACCGCCACCACGCCGACCGTGGGCCCCGCGGCGCGAATCGCGGCCGTGAGGCGGTCCACGAGCGTGCTCTTGCCGGCGCCGGGCGCGCCCGTGACCCCGATCAGGTACGCCTGGCCGGTGCGCGTGAAGATGCGGCGGATGATCTCCGCGCCCTCGGACGCCTCGTTCTCGACGAACGAGATCGCCCGGGCGAGGGCCCGCGAATCGCCCGCGAGCAGACGGTCGGCCAACGAGACGGTCATCATGAACGCGGGAACACGGGCGTCATCGGCCGAGGAGCTGCCGGGCGATCACGAGCCGCTGGATCTCGCTCGTGCCCTCGCCGATGGTCGTCAGCTTGACGTCCCGGAAGAACTTCTCGGCCGGGTAGTCCTTCACGAATCCGTAGCCGCCGTGCACCTGCACGCCGTCCTCGGCCACCTGCACCGCCACCTCGCTCGCGTAGAGCTTGGCCATCGCCGACTCGCGCGTCATGCGCGCGCCGCGGTCCTTCAGGTGCGCGGCCCGATACGTCAGCAGACGCGCCGCCTCGATGCGGGTGGCGGCGTCGGCGAGCTTCCACTGCACGGCCTGGAACCCGGCGATCGGCTGGCCGAACTGCCGGCGCTCCTGCGCGTAGTCCCGCGCGGCCTCGTAGGCGCCCTGCGCGAGGCCGACCGCGAGCGCGGCAATGCCGATCCGTCCGGCGTCGAGCACCTGCAGCGTGTTGATGAAGCCCTGCCCCTCCTCGCCGAGGAGCTGCGACGCGGGCACGCGGCAGCCTTCGAAGACGACCTCGCTCGTGTCGCTCGCGCGCATGCCGAGCTTGTTCTCCTTCCTGCCCGCCTTCATCCCGGGCGTCCCGCGCTCGACGATGAACGCCGAGATGCCGCGGTGCCCCTTGGCGCGGTCGGTCACCGCCATGACCACCACCACGCCGCCGATGGCGCCGTGCGTGCAGAACTGCTTCGTGCCGTTGATCACCCAGCCGTCGCCGTCGCGCGAGGCCGTGGCGCGCATGCTGGCCGCGTCGCTGCCGGCGCCGGCCTCGGTGAGGCCCCACGCGCCCAGCATCAGCCCCTTGGCCAGCGGCACGAGGTGCTGGCGCTTCTGCGCCGGGCTGCCGAACATGGCGATGTGGGCCGAGCAGAGCCCGTTGTGCGCGGCCACCGACAGCGCGATCGACGGATCGACGCGCGCCAGCTCCTCGATGCAGAGGCAGTAGTCGATCGCCGACATGCCCGCTCCGCCGAACTCCTCCAGGAACTGGATGCCGGTCAGCCCGAGCGCGGCCAGCTTCGGGAGCAGGTCCATCGGGAAATGCTGCGCCTCGTCCCATTCCATGACGTGCGGCGCCATTTCGGTCTCGGCGAATTCCCGCACGGCCTTGCGCAGCAGCTCCTGATCGTCGCTCAGCCGGAAGTCCATAACCGACCTGAATTTATCACAAGCTGGGACTGGGACTCGGCTTGCCCGCCGTAGCGCGAAGCGCGAAGGCTGGAGGCCGGAGGCCGGGGCGACGCGGCGCGTCACCCCGACGATCCAACCCCCGCCGAACACCAGCGCTCGTGTGTCACCCTGAGCCCCAGCCGTGAGCCTGCGTCAGTAGTAGACCGTCACGGTGAACGCGCCCGAGTTGTCCTGCAGGTAGTCGTCGTTGATGCCCAGGTAGAGCCGGCCGCGGCCGCGGACGCGGATCGGACCCTGGTCGCCGCCGATGAAGAAGTAGTCGCGCGAGTTCTCGCCCACCTTGCCGATGAGCGCCGCTGCCGGACGGCGCGGGATCGGGCGGTTCGCGTTGAACGGCGAGTTCTTCTCGCCCGCCGCCTCGTCGCGCCGGTCGGGCCCCCAGCGGACGCGCCCGCGTGCCTCGAAATAGACGGTCTGGCCGGCGCGCACGTCGATACCCGTGTCGCTCCACGGTTCCACCGAGGAGACGGCGACCACGCGCTCGCGCAGCCCGCGCGGGCGCCCGGAGCCCGACTCGGCCAATGGCGACGAGCCCCCGCCGCTTCCGGACTCGTCGAGTTCGATCCGAACCACCTCGTCGCGGGAGATGCGCAAGGTCTTCGACGAGAAGAACCCCCGCTCGACGAACTCGATGACTCCGTCACGCACGCTGCGCAGCTCGCCTTCGATGCGCCGCCCGTCGCGCAGGACGAGCGTGTCGGCCAGCAGCGTGGCGCCGGCCAGACCCCCGACCACCACCACCGCGATGAAGGTCGCCACGAATCGTCTCATCTCATGCCCTCCTCGTGTGCGCCGCCTAGTCTACTTTGCGGTGAAGAAGTGATCGCGTAAGTGTCTGTGTTTTAAGAACGGCCTCCGATGATTCTTGGCAGAATGGAGCGCAAGAAGGGGTTGCATGCGCCGGTTTCCTGTGCGATCATCTGC
>JAHECP010000286.1 GCA_024641665.1 Acidobacteriota bacterium | reverse complement strand
GCGAGGCCGCGCCGGCTGGCGGCGCGCCTGCCGCGGGCGCGGATGCGTCAACGAGGAGACCGCGTGACCGGTGACACCAATACCCGGGCGCTGACCGACCTCTTCCGTTGGGGCGGCCGGCGTGCGCCGATGGACGAGGCCGACGCCCCCGCGGAGCCCGTCGTCGCGCCGGTCCTGCCGTCGATGGCCCTCGCGAAGTTCCTCGGGGCGCTCGCGGGCCGCCCCAACCCGAGCCTGATCGACCTCGGTCCGGTGGTCGGATCGAACATCACGTTCTTCGGCGAGCGTCTCGGCTGCAAGATCTTCATCGAGGACGTCTACCTCGACATCGAGCGTGCGGCGCGCGCCGGTCAGGCCGACCAGCTGCCCGGCGTGTTCGAGGAGCGGTTCGCCGGCCGCGACGCGACGGTCGACGGGGTGCTCTGCTGGGACGCCTTCGACCATCTGGATCGACCGGCCGCCCAGGTCCTCGCGCGTCAGCTCGTGCGCATCGTCCGGCCCGGCGGCGCGGTGCTCGGCTTCTTCGGCACGACCGAGCGCGAGCGCGGTCACTATACGAAGTTCGTGATCGTGGAGGACGACCGCGTGCGCCACCGTGCGTACGCGGCGACGGCGGGGCGGACGCGCGTGCTGCTGAACCGCGACATCATCCGCATGTTCGCCGGGCTCCAGGTCGTCGAGCAGTTCCTGCTGAAGAGCAACACGCGCGAGATCCTGTTTCGCAAGGCCTAGTCCCGCTCGCCTTCCTCGGGCCGGCGTCGGTGGCCCGAACCAACGGCTGGTCCGCCATGTCGCACCCGATCATCGCCTGCTTGAGCGACTTCGGCACCCGCGATCACTACGCCGGCACGATGAAGGGCGTCGTGCTCGGGCTCTGCCCGGACGTGACGCTGGTGGACGTCTCGCACGACATCCCGGCGCACGACGTGCTGAGCGGAGCGCTGGAGCTGGCGGCCTGCTATCGGTACTTCCCGGCGGGGACGATCTTCCTGGTGGTCGTGGACCCGGGCGTGGGCTCGGCGCGGCGGGGCCTGGCGGCCGAGACGGCCGACCACCGCTTCGTGGCGCCCGACAACGGCGTGCTGAGCGCGGTCTTCGCCGAGTCGCCGCCCCGCCTCGTGGTGGAGCTGACCGAACGGCAGTACGCGCGTCCGACCCTGAGCCGCACCTTCGAGGGGCGCGACCGCTTCGCGCCCGCGGCGGCGTGGCTGGCGCGGGGCCTGCGCGTCTCGGCGCTGGGGCGTCCGGTGAGCGACTACCAGCGCCTGGCGCTTCCCGAAGCCGTGCTGTCGGAGGACGCGCTGCGCGGCGTGATCCTCCAGGTGGATCGCTTCGGCAACCTGATCAGCAACATCGACCGGAAGACGTTCGACCGTCTGGCGACGGCCGGCGGGCTGGAGATCCAGGTGGACGGGCACGCGGTGGCGACGCTGGTCTCGACCTACGCCGACATCCCGGACGGGGCGGTGGCGGCGCTCTTCGGGAGCAGCGATCGGCTCGAGATTGCGGCCAACGCCGCCAGCGCGGCGGCGCAGCTGGGCGCGAGCCGGGGCAGCGTCGTGCTGGTCCGGCGCACATGAACCGGGCGCGCGTCTTGTGCTAGCATTTGCGGCGGTAGGGGCGGCCCGCCCGCGCGATCCGGCGCGGGCCCTTCGGCCGGCCGCCCGTCGAATCCTGCGTCCAGCGTCCGATCCCGTCTCCATACCATGATGAACTTCGACCTGACCGAGGAGCACCGCCTGCTCGAGCAGTCGGTGCGGGAATGGGCCGCGCGCGAAGTCGGCCCCCGCATCCGCGATCTCGACCGCGAGCATCGCTTCGATCCGACGATCCTGCCGCAGATGGCCGAGCTCGGCCTGCTCGGCTGTTCGGTGCCGGCCGAGTACGGCGGCGCCGGCATGGACTACGTCAGCCTGGGCCTCATCAGCGAGGAGCTCGAGTACGTGGACACCTCGCTGCGCGTGATCATGTCCGTGCACGCGGGCCTCAACTGCCTGACGCTGCTCAGCTGGGGCACCGAGGACCAGAAGCAGCGCTACCTGGTGCCGCAGGCGCAGGGCCGGAAGATCGCGACCTACGGCCTGACCGAGCCCGCGGCGGGCAGCGACGTGCGCGGCATCCAGTCGGTCGCCGTGAAGCAGGGCGACCGCTACGTGCTCACGGGCGAGAAGATGTGGATCTCGCTCGCCGATGTGGCGGACAACTTCCTCGTCTTCGCGTGGTCCGACCTCGAGAAGAAGAAGCGGCGCGACCCGTCGGGTCTGAGCGCCTTTCTCCTCGAGCGGGCGTTCAAGGGCTTCTCGAGCGGCACGCTGACGCACAAGTGGGGCATCCTGGCGGGCAACACCGGCTACTTCAAGATGGACGAGGTCGAGGTGCCCGAGGAGAACCTCGTCGGGCGGCCGGGCGAAGGCTTCAAGATCGCCATGTTCGCCCTCGACCAGGGGCGCTACACGGTGGCCGCCGGGGCGACCGGCCTCATCCGGGCGTGCCGCGACGCGAGCGTCCGGTACGCGAAGGAGCGGCGCACCTTCGGCGTCGAGATCGCGCAGCACCAGCTCGTCAAGGAGATGATCGCGGGCATGGAGTCGAACTATCAGGCCGCCCGGCTCCTCTGGCTGCGCGCGGGGGTGATGAAGAACCTCGGGCGCCGCAACACCCGTGAGACGGGGCTGGCGAAGTGGTTCGCGACGGTGGCGTCCGAACGCGCGGCGGGCGACGCCGTGCAGGTGCATGGCGCCAACGGCTATTCGGACGAGTACCCGGTCGGCCGGTTCTACCGGAACTGCAAGGGCGCGGTGATCTACGAGGGCACGCGGGAGATCCACAAGATCATGCAGGCGGATTACGTGCTCGGGTACCGGGCGGACCGGCCGACGCGGTGCGAGCTGCCGCCCTACCGGCCGGCCGCCGATGCCCGCGCCTGATCGCGTGAGGATGCCATGAATGTCGATCTGTCGCTCGAGTTCCTGCGGGTCGTGGAGCAGGCGGCCATCGCGTGCGCCCACACCATGGGCCAGGGCGATCGCCACGGCTCCGATCGGGCCGCGGTGGAGGCCATGCGCCGGTGCATGGACGGTCTCGCCATCGACGGCACCATCGTCATCGGGGAAGGGGAGCGCGACCAGGCCCCGATGCTCTACATCGGCGAGAAGGTCGGGCGGGGCGCGGCCGGCGGCCACGACTTCCCCAAGGTGGACATCGCCGTCGACCCGCTCGAGGGCACGAACCTGTGCGCGACGGGTGCGGCGAACGCGATCGCGGTGCTGGCGGCCGCGACGCACGGCGGGCTGCTGCACGCCCCCGACCTCTACATGGAGAAGCTGGTCGTCGGCCCGAGCTCGCGCGACGCGGTGGATCTCGACGCGCCGGTGGCCGACAACCTGAAGGCCATCGCGCGCCGCCTCGATCGGCGGGTGGAGGACCTGGTCGTCATCGTGCTCGACCGGGATCGCCACGCGAAGCTGATCGCGGACATCCGGGCCACGGGCGCGCGCATCCGCCTGATCACCGACGGGGACCTGTCGGCCGGCATCGCGGCGGCCGTGCAGGGCAGCGGCGTGCACGCCGTGATGGGCATCGGCGGCGCGCCCGAGGGCGTGCTGACGGCCGCGGCCATGCGCTGCCTGAACGGCGAGATTCTGGCGCGGCTCGTCGTGCGGACGGCCCAGGACCTCGAGCGCAGCCAGGCCATGGGCATCAAGGACATCAAGCAGGTGTACCGCTCGACGGACCTGGCGTCGGGGCGCTCGATCATCTTCGCGGCGACCGGCGTCACCGAGGGCACGCTGATGAAGGGTGTCCGGTTCTTCGGCGACGGCACCCGGACGAGCTCGCTCGTGATGCAGAACGACCCGCATCAGATTCGCTTCGTCGACACGATTCACGTCCATCAGGGCATGGACGTCAAGGTGCGCTTCTAGCGCTCGTGCGGCGCCGGCTGCCGGCCGGCGCCGCGCCGCTCAGTGTCCTTCGCGGCAGGCGCATGTCCTACGTTCCGAGCGAGCGTCGAAACCGGTTCGCGGCGGCGGCCGCGAGCTTCGTGGGTTTCACCGGTTTCACGCTGGTGATGCCGTTCCTCCCCCTCTACTTCCAGCAACTGGGCGTGACCGACCTGGGCGAAGTAGCCATGTGGTCGGGGTTGAGCCTGGGCGTGACGCCCGCCTTGACCGCCGTGCTCTCGCCGCTCTGGGGGCGCCTCGGCGATCGGTTTGGCCTAAAGATCATGGTTGAGCGATCGCTGTTGAGCTTCGTGTTCGTCATGTCGGCCACCGCGTTCGTCACGCGCGCGTGGCACGTGTTCGCGCTGCGCGCTGTCTTAGGCCTCTTCGCCGGGTTTGGCGCGCTCACGGTGACCATGGCGGCCGAGTCGTCGTCGAGGGACCGGATGGCGGCATCGATTGGCGCCGTGCAGACGGCCCAGCGGCTCGGGCCCGCGCTCGGCCCCGTGATCGGCGGAATCGTCGCGCAGGTCGTTGGCCTCCGGCAGGCGTTCCTGGTGGCGGCTGCGTTGTATGGCGCTGGGTTCCTGATCGTGCTTGTGCTCTACCGCGAGATGCCCGAGGCGCAGCGCCGGGCGCGCGCGAAGGTCGCCGGCTTCGTGCGGTTCCGCGACGTGATGGCGCTGCCGTTCTTCGTCCTGTTGATGGGGGTCGTCTTCGGCCTGCAGTTCGTCGACCGCAGCTTCGGACCCATCCTGCCGCTCTTCGTGGCCGGGCTTGGCGTGCCGCTCGGTCGCGTGCCGGTCCTCTCGGGCATCGCCTTCTCGCTGTCCGCGGCCGCCGCCGGCCTCGGCCACCACGTCACCGGGCGGCTACTCGCCCGCTGGCCGCACCGAACCGTCGTTACGGGTGGCTGCGCGCTCGGTGCCGCAGCGGCCCTCGGCGTGGCCGCCGCGCCGAGCGTCGCCGCTCTGATGGGCCTGATCTCGCTGCTCGGCATCAGCCTCGGCGTGGCAGCGACGGCCTCGTACGCACTGGCTGGCCAGGTGATCCCCGCCGGGGCGCGCGGCGTGGGTTTCGGCGTACTTACCATGGCGTCACTCGCCGGCCTTGCGCTCAGCCCGATCGTGTGCGGCGCGCTCGGCGCCGCGAGCATCCGGGCTGTATTTGCCGTGGACGCCGCGGGAATGGCGGCGTTGACCTGGTTCGTGGCACACTTGATAACGAGGGGCGAAGCCCCGTCCCCGGATGCCACCGACGCGGCGGACTGATCCGACCGACGACGGGCTGACCCCGATGGCCGTACGCCTTGCCCTGGACCCGAACGCCCCCGACGAGCGGGCGCTCGGCCGCGCGGCCGACGCGCTGGCGGCCGGCCGGATCGTGGCGTATCCCACCGACACCTTGTACGGGCTGGCGGCCGACCCGCGCTCGGCGCGCGCCGTCGCGCGGGTCTTCGCGGTGAAGGCGCGGCAGCCGGGGGTCGCCCTGCCGCTCATCGCCGCCGACCTCGCGCAGGTCGTCGAGCGGC
>JAHECP010000285.1 GCA_024641665.1 Acidobacteriota bacterium | reverse complement strand
CGCGCGCGACCGCGGCGCGATCGCGCAGCGGCACGAACAGGAACGGCACGCCGCACGACCAGGCCTCTGGCGCGTGCGGCGGCGCGGCCAGATCGCCGGGCTCGAGCGACAGCACCGCCGCCAGATCGGCGGCCGGCGGCGCCGCGGGCCCGGCCTCGGGCAGCCGCGCGGTGGTCAGTTGCGAGGCCACCGGCTCGCCGCCGTCGGCCGTGATGGCCACCCGGACCGGCCCCACACCCTCCTCCAGCACGATGGATGTCTTCGCGCCGGCCAGCGGGACGATCCCCAGCTTCGCGAGGACCCACGCGGTGCCCACCGTCGGGTGCCCCGCGAACGGCAGCTCGCGCCCCGGCGTGAAGATGCGCAGCCGCTTCGCGTGCGCGGGATCCACGGGCGGCAGCACGAATACGGTCTCCGACAGGTTGAACTCGCGGGTGATGGCCGGCATCGCCGCCGGTTCGATGCCGCGCGCATCGGAAAACACGGCCAGGGGGTTGCCGGCGAACCGCCGGTCCGTGAACACGTCCACCGTCACATAGCGCGCGCGCATGCCTCGTCCTCCAACCCGGGATCCTGCCACATCCCGCGCCCGGACGCGCGGGAAAACCCGCGCCGCAGAGAACCCGTGCCCCGGCTCCTGCGTAGGATCTATGATGAACGCGTCACGAGGAGGCCCCATGCGCAAGACCCGGCCCGTTCCCCGCTGGAGACGCGCGGTCCTGATGGCCGCCGCGGCCCTCGCCGCCGTCGCCCTGACCGGCTGCGACCTGGTCATGACGGACCTCAGCGCCCAGTCCACCGAGACGTGGACGAAGACCTACGCGCTGGCCCCCGGCGGGCGCGTGGACGTTTCGAACATCAACGGCCGCATCGAGGTTCAGCCCGCCGACGGCAGCCAGGTCGAGGTGCGCGCCGAGAAGATCGGCAAGGGCGCGACCGACGAGGCCGCCAAGCAGGCGCTCGGGCGCATCGAGATCGTCGAGCACGCCAGCGACACCGAGATTCGTCTCGAAACGAAGGTCGCCGGCATGGGCGGCTTCAACCTCGGCGGCACCGAGGTGCGCTACTTCCTCAAGGTTCCGGCCGGCACGCAGGTGCAGGTCGGCACGACGAACGGCGCCATCAAGCTCGACCGCCTCTCGGGGGACATCTCCGCCGAGACCACCAACGGCGGCATCACCGGCACCAGCCTCAGCGGGCGGGTGAAGGCCAGCACCACCAACGGCGCCATCGACATGGATCTCGACGCGCTCGGCCAGGGCGGCGTCTCGCTCGAGACGACCAACGGCGGCGTCGAGCTGACGATCCCCAGGAGCGCGGCCGCCACCATCTCGGCGCGCCTGGCCAACGGCAGCATCAACGCGTCCGACCTCCCCGTCCAGGCGAGCGGCGAGACCAGCCGCCGGCGCCTCGACGGCACGCTCAACGGCGGCGGCGAGCGCATCGACGTCGAGACCACGAACGGCTCGATCACCATCCGGGGCAAGTAGCGCCCGGCCGGCAGTCCGTGGAGTTGCTGCCTCCGGCGTGACGCCATACGAGTCTCCGATCCCATAGGTCGGTCGTGCACAAGGGCTCGCGCGCTCTTGGTGAGCGGTCGTCAGGCCACCGCAAAGGGCCACCAGGGCGGCTCGGGACGGGGACCAACCTGCGATCGAGGTGCCTCGCCGCACCGGACACGTCCCCTGGGGCGACGCCCGAGGCACCGTCGCTGTCACACTCTGCCAGACAGCGGGTCCAAAGGAACTGAAGGCCGTCCGCCGGGAGGCAAGAGACCCATGCCAGTGATCGCGCCCAACCCCCTGCGGGACGTGACCGAGCCTGACGCTGACGACCTCGCCCTTCTGCGCCGGATTCGGGAGGGCAGCCAGGAGGCCCTCGAGGCGCTCGTCGTCCGCCACCAGCCCTGGATCTACAACCTCGCCGTCCGGATGATGTACCTGCCTCAGGATGCTGAAGATGCGACGCAGGAGATCCTGGTCAAGGCCATCACGAAGCTGTCGACCTTCGAGGGCAAGAGCCACTTCCGCACCTGGTTGTACCGGATCGCGGTCAACCACGTTCTGAACATGAAGCGGACCCGCGCCGAAGAGCCGGGCTGGACCTTCGAACGCTACGGCCAGAGTCTCTCGAGCGCGCCGGACCTGGACCTCCCGGACCCCAGGGCGGTGTCGGCCGACGTGCAACTGCTGATCGACGAAGCGCGCATCGGCTGTACGACCGGCATGCTCCTCTGCCTGGATCGAGAGCAGCGGCTCGCATACATCCTCGGCGAGATCTTCGGCGTCTCGTCCAGGGTGGGCGCGGACCTCTTCGAGGTCACGCCCGAGAACTTCCGACAGAAGCTGTCCCGCGCCAGGCGGGATCTTCACCACTTCATGCAGCAGCAGTGCGGGCTGGTCAACACCGCCAATCCCTGCCGCTGCGCGAAGAAGACCCAGGCCTTCATTCAGGCCGGATATGTCGACCCCAGCAACCTCCTGTTCGCCAAGTCCCACGTGGCCCGCGTGCGCGACGTGGCGCCGTCGGTGCACGACGACATGAACGAACTGGACGCCGCCCACGCGGCGATCCACCGCGACCACCCGTTTCAACAATCGACGAGCTCCATCAAGGCGCTGCGGGATCTCCTGAACCAGCCGAGGTTCCAATCGGTCCTAGATCCTCGAAGATCGTGAGGATACGTCATGCGAAGGCTGCTGCTGGTGACCGTCGTCGGGCTCGTCTTCCTGAACGCCTATCGGGTCGACGCACAAGGCATCGACACGGAGCGGATTGTCGCCATGGAGCGCGCCGCTCTGGACCGGTGGGGCAAGGGCGACCCTCAGGGGTACTTGGAGATCATGGCCCCGGAGGTGACCTACTTCGACCCGGACCTGGAGGCTCGCCTCGATGGACTGCCGGCCATGCGGGCGCTCCTGGTCCCCCTCACGGGGAAGATCAAGATCGCTCGGTACGAGATGCTGAAACCTTCGGTGCAGCAGCACGGGAACGTCGCGTTGCTGACGTTCAATCTCCTGTGCTACCAGAATGGCGACGACGGCAAGGAACGTCTCGTGGCCCGCTGGAACTCGACCGAAGTCTATGCGCGTCTCGACGGTCGGTGGCGCATCATCCACAGCCATTGGTCCTACATCAAACCGGATGTGAAGCAGCCCGCCGTCGGCGAATCGTGACGGCCGCGCTCGGGCGGCGCCGTGTCCCGGCTGACGGCGTCGCTGCCGCCCTCGCGGGCCGTCCCTCCGACCTTCGTCCGCGCGTCACGGACTGGTCCGGCCGGCCGATTCTCACGACCGGCGGCTAAACCCGGCCGCTGCCGGAACCGATAAGCAGCGCATCATGATCTGGTTCTTCCATCGGGGAGAAGAACGGCTGCAGTACGAAATCCGTGAGTCGAACCGCCCGGTCGGCTACGAGCTGGTCGTTCGCCGCCCGGACGGCGAGGAACGGATCGAGCGATTCCCCGACTCCATCCATCTGCTCGAGCGGTCGCTCGAGCTGCAGCGCACGCTCGCCGCCGAGGGCTGGGCCGCCGACTCGGCCAGCCAGCGGCCCGACTGGCACTGGGTGGTCGGCGGGTCGTCGAAGCCCCCCAGGCCCCCGGACGCCGACAAGTAGCACAGGAAAAAAGGGGTTAGGCCCATATCCGCGCGGGCCCAGGCCGGTGGACTCGAGGGTCGTCCCATGCTCCGGTCCAGGGCTGTGCTAGGATCGGCGGACGTGTGCTGGGACGCCGGGAGCCCAGGACCGACGAGGACACCATGGACAAGTGCCCGGCGTGCGGATCCACGAAGATCTACCCGTCTCGCCATCGCAACGCCCGGGAACGGCTGCGCCAGCTCTTCACCGAGAAGCGGCCCTATCGCTGCCACGCCTGCAACTGGCGCCAATGGGCCTCGATCGAGATCCGCATGCTCGGCCAGCCCGACCTCGCCCTGCCCGTGGCCGGACCCCATCTCGGGGACCGGCCCATGACGCCGGAAGAGCTGGATCGCCTGGACTTGCCGGGCGCGGATCGGAGCCGCCAGTCGAAGGCCGAGGGCAGGCATCCGCTGCCACCGGAGAGCTTCGATCGCCTCGACCCCGACCCGACCAACAGGTAGGCCCCCACGAGGGTCGTGCCACGGTCCCGCGTCGCGCCCCGCGCGTGACGTCCCGTCGTACCCGCGCTACCGCGTCACGAACACGGCAATCGCCACCAGCGCCAGCAGCACGAGGGCCGCGATGACGAGCGTGTGGAAGGACGGCGCGCGGGGCAGGCGGGCCGTCGGGTTGGCGGGCGTCCACAGCTCGTCGAGCGGCAGCGTCGGGCGATCGCCGAGCACGCGCTGGATCTGCTTCAGATCGGTCGCGACGAGCGGCGCGGCCTGATAGCGCTCCTTGGGGTTCTTCGCGAGCAGGCGCGCGATCACCGCGTCGAGCGCCGCCGGCACCTCGGGGTTGACCCGGCGCGCCGAGGGCACGGGCTCGGTCATGGTCGCGAGCGCCAGCTCCGCCGGGTCGTCCCCCTCGAACGGGCGCCGGCCGGTGATCATCTCGAACAGCAGCACACCGAGCGCGAAGAGGTCGCTGCGCTGGTCCACCGACCGCCCGGTCAGCTGCTCGGGCGCCGCGTAGCCGGGCGTGCCGAAGAACCGCCGTCCCTCGGCCAGGCCCGCGGCAATGGGCCGGGGCACGTCGGTCTCGGGCGACGGCGGCCGCATCTTGGCGATCCCGATGTCGAGCACCGTGGCATAACCTTCCGGCGTCAGGCAGACGTTCGACGGCTTCAGATCGCGGTGGACGATGCCCGCCGCGTGGGCCGCGGCAACGGCCTCGGCCACGTCGATCGCCACGGCAACCGCCTGCTCCACCGGCAGGCGGCCCCGCCCGAGCACGGTGTGAAGCGGCTCGCCCGCGACGTACTCCATCACCACGAACGGACGGCGATCGAGCTCGACAATATCGCGGACGGCCGCCAGCCGGGGGTGGTTCAAGTCCGCCGCCGCCTGCGCCTCCTCGCGCAGCCGCCGCGCGGCGTCGGGCTGCTCCAGCCACTCGTCGGACGGCCGCTTGAGGGCGACCTGGCGCCCGCTTCGGGTATCGGTCGCCAGATAGACGTCCCCCGTGCTGCCGTGCCCCAGCAGCTCGAGAATCCGGAACGGCCCGACGATCTGCCCGATCACTCGGCCTCCAGACGCCCCGCAGCGCTGAACGGCGCACGGCACCGACGAGGGGGAAAGGATGGGCCGACTGAGGATAGCGCCCCGCCGATCGACCGTCAACGGCCGGCCGGCGGGTCGTGCGCGTCACCGCCGCGCAGGCCGGCCCTGCGGCCCGCCACGGGTGCCGAGGATGAGCACCACCACCTCGTCGTAGCTCCGGACGCCGGACGCCAGGCGGTTGGCCTTGAGGAAGCGGTCGTAGACCCGCTCGGCGGCGGCCCGGACGACGGGCTGCGACCGCCGCACGCGCGCCACGATGGCGGCGAGGTCGGCGCGCGGCTGCGCGTCGAGCCGGGCCACCGCCGCGCGGTAGTCGGCAGGCGGCA
>JAHECP010000284.1:1847-5562 GCA_024641665.1 Acidobacteriota bacterium | reverse complement strand
GGGTCTGACGGCAGGACGACATCCGCGGGCCATCCGGGGATCGCACTGGCCGGCAGGAGAATCCGGTAGCCGATCGCTTCGTAGCCGCGGCAACGCCGATCGAACATCCGCGCCAGCATGGGCACATTGAGATCGGCGTAGTCGTACACCTGAACGTCCCGCTTGCCGTCATGCAGGCGATGCAGCCGACCGGCGTACTGGGCGATTGTGCCGCGCCACGAGACGGGCAGTGTCAGGAACAGGGTGTCCAGACGGGAGTCGTCGAAGCCTTCCCCGATGTGCTTGCCGGTGGCCACAATCACCCGCCCTTCCCCCAGGGGGATGGACGCCAGCAGATCGGCGGCAGCGCGCCGTTGCTTCTTCCCCATCCCCGCTCGCAGGGCCACCACGTGCGCGATCCTCCCAACAAGCTGCGTCTCGAGCCGGTCGAGGTGATCGGTGCGTTCAGTCAGAACGAGCGGTGAGCGGCCGCTCTTCACCGCGTCGACGACGTCATCGCAGATGCGTTCATTGCGCAGGTCGTCGTCCACCAGCTCCCGGTAGAGCGTCTGGAACTCGACTCGCTTGTCTTGTTCGGGGCTCCTGTTCGGCACGAAGCCTGTCGGCTGCACGAGGACGAGGTGCTCGAACGGGTGAGTCGCTGCCTGGACCTTGGCGTGGACCTGATACCGGACCGGCCCGCACTGCATGAAGATGATGGGGTGGTGACCGTCCTTTCGCGCGACGGTGGCGGACAGACCGGTGACGAATCGAGCCTTCGCCTGGCGGGCCACCTGCTCGAAGCTCCGCGCGGACAGATGGTGGCATTCGTCGACAATGAGATGGCCGTAGTCCGCCACGCGATCATCGACAACACCCCTCCTCACAAGACTCTGAATGATGGCAACGTCGAGCAGTCCCGTGGACCGGCGACGCCCGCCTCCAATCCGACCGATGGACTTTGCCGGGACGTCAAGAAACGTCGACAGTCGCTCGACCCATTGGTCCATCAGCTGTCGCCGATGCACGAGCACCAGCGTGCTGACGCCGCGCCGGGCGATCAACCAGGCGGCAATCACCGTCTTGCCGAACGCCGTCGTCGCCGCCAACACACCAGTCTCGTGTGCGAGCATCGCCTGCGCGGCCCTTTGCTGCTCGGCCCGGAGTTCGCCGTGGAAGGTCACGTCGAGCGGGGTACCGGCGTGGCGCTCATCCCGGATGACCGCACGAACACGCAGATCCCCCAGAGTCCGGCGGACCTCTTCGAGGCACCCTCGAGGCAGGCCGACGTGGTGGGGATGATCTTCCGCGCAGGCGATGATGCGAGGCTTGTCGTACGTGGACAGCCGCATCGCCTGTGCCTTGTAGAACTCAGGGTTCTGAAAGGCCGCGAGGCGAAGCAGTCTGTTCCGGAGGCCTGGGTTCAGCCCCTCCTTCGCGATGTACAGTTGGTTGCCGAGGATCACCTCAATCGTCTGCGGCAGGTGACCGACAATAGGCGGGTCCTTGCGCTGACGCGAAGGCGGTGCGGTCCAGGGCTCGTCGCCCCCGTCCTCCTGAGGCGGCAGCCTCACGCCGAGGATGCGACCGCGCCGTTCCGCCTCTTGAGCGATCTGTTCGGTCTGCGCACGGCCCATCTTGCGCACACTCGCCAGGAACGCCCACTGGTCCGCCCAAGGAACGAAGGCGTCATCGAGGAACACGCTATTGCCCTGCTCTCGGGAGCGCTTCTGCAACGGCAGGGCAACCAGGTTCCCGAATCCCCCTTGCGGCATCGTGTCCTGGTTGGGAAACAGCCGATCGTACGAATCCAGCCCGATATCTGGGCGTCCCTCCATGGTCTCCGTGAGCAGGTGCGATCCGAGTCGTCGAGCCAGCGCCGCTGGGATGGCACTGTCGAAGAAGATCCAGACGTGTCCGCCTCGGCCGGACCGAGACCGTTCGAGCGCGGCGGGGACGCTCAGTCGGCGACATGTCTCGAGGAAGGCTGCCGCATCCTCCTGCCAGCCGGCCTTGTCGAAGTCGATCGCCAGAAAGAAGCAGGTCTCGTCTCGGAGCAGCGGGTAGACCGCCGCGACGAAGGACTGCCCGTCGCCATCCTTGCCAGACAGGTGCCAGCCGATGACGTCATCGGTCACCGGCAGGAAGCGACGGTGCGGGCATTCCGCGCACTTGATGCGCGGCTTCTCGCAGATGCCCCTCACCCACTCGTGGGCGCACGCGGGGGCGTAGCCGGCCTTCCCCGTCTTCCGGCTCTCGAATCGCCGCGGATACGCGTCCTCACGTCCGCGGAAGAGGGAACGGAACAGGGCAACCTTAGCGTGCACCGGCGATGAGTGGGTGACGAAGAGCGAAGTCGGGTCACTCGACACAAGCGCCAGTCTAGCCTTACCGGATCCACATGACGGAGGAATCTGAGGCGGCTCGCCGCTGGGGCCCAGTTATCCACAACTTGAGAGCAGCTCGGCCGTGGTCGACCGTGGTCTGAGGGGTATGTCTTGAACGTTGGCTGGTCTAGACGTCGCGGTCCGGGTTCGCGGACGGCTCCGGTGGGGGAAAGAGCCTCTCGCGGGCCACTCGCTCGTGCGGCCTGAGTTTTTGTCAGAATTAGGGCTAATGGCAGATAGGAAGGTAGGCTGACATGCACCTCATTGGCGCAATTATCTCGGCACCTGCGATGGTCGTGGCGCCACCGCAGGCATCATTCGGTCAGCCGGCTGGCTTCGGCGCCGTTGGCTCGGTTGCCATGTTGATCCGGAACCGTCGTTGGCCAGGCGCCAGCCTGCGCCGAACGGGTCTCGCCTCATTCGTTGCCCTCATGCTGCTGGCACCGTCTCAAGGCTCGGCTCAGGCACTTCAGTCCTTCGAGGACCTCGCGCTTCGGGTCAACCTCGACGATCAGCTTCAGGTTGAGGACCAGTCGGGAGCCAAGGCCACCGGTCGGCTCACGCACCTCACCCGCGATGAGATGGCGGTCCAGACTGAGGCCGGAGAGAAGCGTTTCACGAGCGACACCGTTCGCGAGGTCGCCGTGCGCGGCCACGCGCTCCGCAAGGGCGCACTCATCGGGGCCGGGGTGTTCGCTGCTCTTGGCGCGGTGGAGTGCTGGGGTCGGAGTCACGGAAGGAATTGTGCCAGTTGGCCGCTGCTCGATGCGGTCCTGATCGGTGCACCCTGGGGCTTGGTTGTCGGGGAACTCATCCCTGGAATGCACACGGTCTACCGTGCTTCAGCGAACCGACTTTCCATTTCGCCATCGCGCGACACTATTGGTGCTCAAGCCAGCCTGCTCGAGGACCTTGCCCTTCGGGTCAACCTCAACGACCAACTCCGGGTCGACGACCGATCGGGGGTCGGGACCACCGGTCGTCTGACGCGCCTCACGGCCGATGAGATCACGCTCCAGACCGCTGTCGGCGAGAAGCATTTCACGCGGGAGACCGTCCGGCAGGTCGTCCTGCGTCGCCAGCCCCTCCGCATGGCTGTGCTCATTGGGGCCGGTGCGGGAGCCGCCACTGGCGCCGTGGCCGCATGCACGGGCCCAGAACGCGAAGAATGCGCAGACGCTCCGATCATTGCCGGCGCCTTCGGCGCGGGCCTCGGACTTGCTGTGGGGGCGCTCATACACAAGACGACGGTCGTCTACCCCGAGCCGGAGAAGCGGACATTTGTCTTGCCGGCGATCTCACGCGGCGCCGTCACCGTCCGGGTCAGTCGACGCTGGTAATGGCAGGCT
>JAHECP010000284.1:0-1747 GCA_024641665.1 Acidobacteriota bacterium | reverse complement strand
CTCGTATGCCGGCCTGGAGTTGTTCAGCCGCCACTTGCGGAGCGTCCGGTTCAACGCCCTCATCCGAACGGCGTTTCGCGGGACGTCGGGGTGGGGTGATTTCGGCGTGGTCGCGATGGTGCGGCTGATCGGGTTGCTCGTCGTGGGTGGCCGGCGCCTGGACCACGTCGCCTATCTCGCAGATGACCCGGTGTTCCGGCGCTTCTGTCGGGTGCAGGTCGTGCCGACGGCGCGCACCGTGAGTCGATGGCTGACGCAGTTCACGATGAAGACCGTCGAACGCCTCCAGGCACTGAACGCGGCCGCGATCGCGGCGGTCATCCCGGAGCTGCGTCTGCACACGGTGACGGTGGACGTCGATGGCGTCGTGGTCTCGACCGGGCTGCAGGTGGAGCGGGCGTTCCGCGGGTTCAACCCACACCACCGGAAGGTGCCGAGCTACTACCCGATCATGCGCCACCTGGCGGAAACGACGCACGTGTTGCGGGTGAAGAACCGATCGGGGAATGTGCATGACGGCAAGGCGTCCCTGACGTTTCTGCGAGATCTGTGGAACCAACTGACGGCGTCGCTGACGCACGGCGCGCCGCTGCGGTTCCGCATGGATGGGGCCCTTTTCCGCCAGGATGTGCTGAAGTGGCTCACGGCGCGCGGGGTGGGCTACGGCATCAAGGTGCCGTTCTATCACTGGCTGGACCTGCAGCAGTACATCCGCGCGCAGCCGGCGTGGACGCGCGTGGCGCCGGATGTCAGCGGGTTCGTGGTGTCGGCCGCGGCCACGCCCTGGGACCAGCCCCTCTGGGTGGCCATCTATCGGAAGAAGGTCGCGCATCGCACGGCGAAGAACTTCCAACTCGATCTCTTCGACCCGAACGATGGGCACTTTGAGTACTCCGCCATCACCAGCAATCTCGGCTTCACGGTGGCCAACCTCTGGTACTTGATGGCGGGTCGCGGCAATCACGAAAAGACGATCGGCCAGCTCAAGGGCGGCCTGGCGTTTCACACGGTGCCCACCATGGCGTATGCCGCCAACAGTGCCTGGCAGCAATTGGTGATCCTCACGCACAACTTGCTCACCAACTTCCAAATTGAGACCGGGGCGGAACGCCACCGCCGATCGCGGAAGCACACGACCTTGCCGGTGCTCCAGACGATCCAGACGCTCCGCTTCGTGCTGTTCCATCGGGCCGCTGCGTTCGTGCACCCGGGCGGGAGACCGACGCTCAGGCTCGCAAACAACGCGGCGGCTCTATGCGCGACTCGAACAGGCTCTGGCTCGTGCGGCCTGAGTTTTTGTCAGATTAGGGCTAATCAGGGGCGCCGTAATCGAGACAGTCTTCGTCATGCCTGACCTGGCCACGAGGCTTGCCGCACGGTTGTGGTGGCGGGGCTATGGTAGAAGGTGCCCTACGGCTAGGCAAGCGTGAATCGGACGTGCCCGTCTGCGGTCAAGGTGGTGTCGCGTGTAACTCGTTTGCGGGAGGCGGCGGGATTGCGTGCAGAAATGCCAAGAAACAGCAGCATGTCGGGAACCCAATTCAGACAGGAATCGCAGAAACCGCGCGAAACGTTAGGATTTTCGTGGAGGCGGCGGTTTCGGAACTGCCTCCACTCTGGGGCTGATTTGGGGGGTTGGGCTACGGATCGGGCGGATCGAGCGCCAGGAGCGGGTGGTTCTTCCTAAGGATTCTCAAGATCCGGCCTGTTCCGAAAACCCTGTCAAGTCCGACTCCCGCCGCCTCCA
>JAHECP010000283.1 GCA_024641665.1 Acidobacteriota bacterium | reverse complement strand
CGCCGGCCTGATCGCGCTCGCGACGGCCGCGAAGACGCCGGTGCTATCGAGCGCGGCGGTGGCCGACGGCGCGCACGTCTGCGCGGTCGGCGCGTGCCGGCCCGACCAGCGGGAGATGGACAGCGAGCTCGTCGCCCGCGCGCGCGTGTTCGTGGATTCGCGCGAGGCCGCGCTCCACGAAGCCGGCGACCTCGTGATCCCGATCCGCGAGGGGCGCTTCGGCCCGGACCATCTCACGGGCGAGCTCGGCGACGTCGCCGCCGGACGGGTGCCGGGGCGCACGTCACCATCCCAGGTGACGGTCTTCAAGTCGCTCGGGCTGGCGGTGGAGGACGTCGCGGCCGCGGCACTCGTCCATCAGCGGGCGTGCGAGCGGGGACTGGGAAGGGGAGTGGCTCTGTGATGGGGAGGCCACCAGGGAATGTCGAATGCTGAATGCTGAATGCCGAATGCTGAATGTCGAACGAGGAGCTGTGTCGCGCAAGACTTCAGCATTCGAAATTCGGCACTCGACATTCCCCGGCAGTCATTCCTCGGTTATTTCTTCTTTCGCTCGGCCCAGCGCTTCTTCATCATCTGGGAGATGCGCTTGCGGGCGGCGGCGGACATGCGGCGCCGGCGGCGCTTCGGCACCAGGGTCTCGGCCGCGGCCTGCAGCCGCTCCTTCGCGGTGGCCGGCCGGGCGCCGACCTGCGCCCGCAGCTTCGCCGCCTGCTGGGTCAGCACCGCGAGCCGCTCGCGGGTCTGGACGATCTCGCGTTCGATCCCGCCGAGCGCCCAGCCCAGCATCTCCGCGGATTTGACGATCAGTGGTTCGTTCTTCTTCCGGCGCATGCGACGCCCCTTCGGCATGAATTCCTCCTCCAGTAGGTACCGGCGCCCACAGGGCTCCGGCGTCCGTCCATCATAGCCTGCTCCCCGTCGCCAAGGCCACCACACGCTTACGCTTGGCAAGATCACCGACTTCGGTCAGGATCGTCTCGGACGGGTCCTGCCGGAGTCGCGGTGAACGCCGGCGGCGGGACTGACGTCTGACGAAATTGTCATCGCGGGTGGGCGCCGCGGCCGCCTGCCGGACCGCCATGGCGGACAAGTCCAAGTCGAAGACCTGGATCTGGGTCATTGTCGGCGTGCTGGTCGTCGGCTTCATCGCGTTCATCGGCGTGGTCGCCGCCGGCTTCTTGTTCGTGGCGCGGCAGGTGCAGACCGAGCCGGCGAGCGCCGTGTCGGCCGCCGAGGCGTTCGCCGCCGCGCGGACCCGCTTCGAGGGGCAGCAGCCCATCATCCAGATCCAGATGGGAGACCGTGTCGTGCGCACGCGTGTCACCCGCAAGCCCCCGGCCGAGGCGACCGGCCCGCCCCTCGAGTCGATGCACGTGATGGTGTGGGACCCCAAGGAGGGGCGCATCGTCCGCGTGAGCCTGCCATTCTGGCTGCTGCGGCTGAGCAACCGCGGCTCCATTCACTTCTCGTCGGAGCGGACGCATCTCAGCTTCGAGCACCTCGATCTGACGGTGGACGACCTCGCGAAATACGGCCCGGCACTCATCGTCGATCAGAAGATGCCGTCGGGCGAACGCGTCCTCATCTGGACGCAATGACGGAAAAAGGGGACGGGAGCTATTTCCTCAACTCGGCCGCTGGAAATAGCTCCCGTCCCCTTTTTCCTCACCGAATCCTCAGGAAGCGCCTGATTCGCGCCGCCAGCGACACCGTCGTCTCGCCCGGGCCGGCGATCACCAGGCTGTCGCGCGTCGCCTCCAGGCCCTTGCGGCGCGCGAGCGCGACCTCGCCGAGCCGCTCGATGATGGCCGGCCGGGCCTCCGCGAGCGGGCGCAGGTCGCGGTCGGCGATCTCGAGCACGGTGCAGTCGCCGAGCGCCGCCACCGTCGCGCTGCGGGGATCGCCCGTCAGCAGGGACATCTCGCCGAAGTAGGCCCCGCGCCCCAGCCTGGCGACCTCGCGGTGGCCGGGGTCCACCGTGATGCGCACCTCCCCGTCGAGGATCACGAACATCGAGCGGCCGGTGTCGCCCTGGCGGACGATCGTCTCGCGGTCGGCGTACACCCGCTCGCGGCCGGCCGCGAGCGCGGCGCGCTGGTCCTCGTCGAGCATCGCGAAGATGTCGAGGCGGGCGAGCGTCTCCACGCGCCCGCGGTGGCGGTCCGGCGTGTCGTCCGGGCGATCCTGCCGCGCGTAGTTCACGCGGATCGGCCAGGGGATCTCGATCTGGCGCCGGCGGAAGCTGTAGAAGATGGCCGACCGCACCTCGTCGCGCGCGGGCTCGTCGCGCTCGAAGTCGGCGATCCAGAAGCGCGCGCGGTACACGATGGCCGAGTCGCCGAAGTCGAGGAGGACCACGTCGGGCGCGGGACTGCGGAGCACGCTCGGGGCGCGGTCGAGCGCCTCCTGGATCGCGGCCTTCGCCTCGTTCGGCGCACAGAGGTAGCTCACGCCGACGTCGACGTGGAGGCGGGTAGGTATCGCGGGCTCGCTGAAGTTGGTGATCGCCTCCTTCGAGATCAGGTTGTTCGGCAGCACCACCAGGTTGCCCGTCTTGGTCCGCAGCTTGGCCGCGCGCCAGGTCACTTCGTGGACCCGCCCCTCGAACCCGCCGATCTGCAGCCAGTCGCCCACGTGGAAGGGCTTCTCGATCTGGATCGCGAGGCCCGAGAAGGCGTTGCCCAGCGTGTCCTGCAGCGCGAAGCCGATCACCACGGCGCCGACCGCCGACGTCGTCAGCAGCTTCTCCTCGAACACGAACGTCATCACCACGAGGAACAGGCCGACGACGATCGTGTCCTGGAGGATGGAGGGGAAGTGCTCGGGCACGCGGTCGGCCCGGAGCGGGTTGAACGCGACGAACACCAGGCCGTTGATCACGGCCAGGGCGAGCGCGAGGTGCTCGAACGACCGCAGGCGCGGCTCGATCGCGGTCGTCGCGGTCCAGGCCAGCGTCAGGTTCAGCAGGACGTAGCCGACGAGCAGCGCGATCGACAGCCACAGCCGGCGCCGGATCAGACGGTTGGTGGAGGCGGCCCTGAGGCCCACCGCCACCCCCGTCAGCAGGATGCCGAGGACGACGTGTCCGGGAAAGTGCTGCATCGACGTTCGCCGGCCGCTGGGGCCGTCAGCCCGCGATGCCCTTCTTGAACTCGGCGAGGTCCGCGGGCGTCACGGTGACCGCCACGATCGCCGGGTTCGGGCCGCCCTTGGCGTCGCGCTCGGGATCGCCCACGCCGCGCGCGCCGCCGGATGCCGTGACCTCCGCCGTCTTGGTCTGCTCGGCCGGCTTCGTCAGGTTGGCGAGGCCGAACCCCTTCTTCTTCTCCTTCGGCTCCTCGGTCTTGGAGGACCCCTCGGCGAGGCCCGCGGCGCCGGCCGTGACCACCGCGATGTCGGCCTGCGGTTTGGCCTCGTAGGAGATGTACCGCTTGTAGCGCGTGGCGACGAGCGCGGTCGACGCGAGCTTGTCGTCGGCGATCTGCTTCTCGATGCGCGCGATGCGCGCCTCGATGTCCGGGTGCGACGCGAAGAGGCCGCGCTTGGTCGTCACGCCCGTGTTGCGGTCCGCCAGCCGCTGGAGGAAGTCGGCCAGGCCGATCGGCGCGTAGCCGACCTTGTTCGCCGCCGTCACGCCCACCTTGTCCGCGTCCATCTCGTCGTCGCGGTCGAACGCGTTCTCGATGATGCTGTCGTAGGTGCGGTCGGCCACCTGCTTGAGCAGCGCCTTGTTGCCGGACAGCGTCTCGTCGGCCGCCAGCTTCACGGCGTTGCTCTTCTGGATCGCCTTGATCGTGTGCTTCTCGGTGACGTGGGCGATCTCGTGGCCGAGCACGCCCGCGAGCTCGGCCTCGTTCTGGATGAGGCCCAGCGCGCCGCGGGTGATGTGCACGTAGCCGCCCGGCGCGGCGAACGCGTTCACCGCGTCGGTGTCGAGCACGATGAAGCGCCACGGCAGGTCGGGCCGGCTGCCCGCCTGGGCGATCACGGTGCCCACCAGCGTGACGTACTTCGTCACCGCCGGGTCCTGCACCACGCCGTACCGCTGCCGCAGCCGCTGGCTGACGTCCGCGCCGATCTCCTGCTCCTCCTGCTCGGTGACCTTCAGGCCCTGCAGCTTCTTGGCCTGGTCGAGGCCCTTCTGGAGCCGGCCGAGCTGGGCCCAGGCCGGTCCGGCCCAGCACACGATCGCGACGGCAATCACGAGTCTCTTCATGGCGCTCCTCACGCGTGTCCGGCGGCGTCGGGCTCGGGGCAGACGACCTCGAAAATGCCCACCGCCTGGGTCCTGCCCTTCACGACGACCTCCCCGAGGGGCCGCAGCTCGTAGCGTCCCGAGAGCCGTGACTGGGTTGCGTCGCTAATGATAATCCGAGTGCCGTACTCCTTGTTCAGGGATTCCAGCCGGGCGCCCAGGTTCACCGCGTCCCCGATGACCGTGTAGCTCATGATCTGCTCGGACCCGATATTGCCGGCGATCATCTCGCCCGTGTTGATGCCGATGCCGATCGCGAGCGGTGGCCGCCCCTCCCCCGCCCACCGGCGGTTCAGCTCGCCGAGCGCCGCCACCATGCCGAGCGCCGCCGAGACGGCGTGATCCGCGTGGTCCGGGTCGTCGAGCGGCGCGCCGAAGAGCGCCATCACCATGTCGCCCACGAACTTGTCCACCGTCCCGCGGTGCTGGAAGATCACCTGCACCATCCGCGTGAAGTGCTCGTTGAGCTGCGACACCAGCGCCTCGGGCTGCGCCTTCTCGGTCGCCGTCGTGAAGCCGCGGATGTCCGAGAAGAGCACCGTCATCTCGCGGCGGCTCCCGCCGAGCCGCGCCAGCGCGGGGTCGTGCAGCAGGCGCCCGTAGACGTCGGGCGACACGTAGCGCCCGAAGATGGCCTTGATCCGCCGCTTCTCGCGCCCCTCGACGAAGTACTGGTAGGCCACGCCGCCGAAGAGCGCGAGGCCCAGCGCGAGCAGGGGCTCGGTCACGTTCAGCCAGAGCCCCTGACGGAAGAGCTGCACCGCCAGCAGCAGGTACCCGGCGCCGGCCGCCGTCGCGACCGCGACCGCCCAGGGCACCGCCAGGTACACGCCGGCCAGCCCCACCGCGAGCCCCACGCCCCCGACCGCCCCGACGAGCGCCCCGGACCCCGCGGGCCGCATGAACCGGTTCGACAGGATGTCGTCGGCCACCGATGCGTGGATCTGGATGCCGGGCATCGCTCCGGTGTCGCCGAACGGGGTCTGGAACGTGTCGGCCAGCCCCGACGCGGTGATGCCGATGAAGACGATCTTCCCGCGGAAGCGGGCGGGGTCGAGGTCGGGCTTCTGCCCGGCCAGGATCTGCTCCTCCGAGTACAACAGGTCGTAGAACGAGTAGCTGGGGTACGGCCGGCTCTTCCCGTCGGGCAGCACGGCCGGGCCGCGGTAGTCGATGAGCGCGCGCAGCGACTCCTGGGCCGGCTGGCCGGCGAAGCCCGGCACGCGCCGCTCCACGAGCGGCATGCGCGCGCGCCCGAGGCGCAGCCAGCGCCCGTCGAGCGCCACCTCGTCGGGCCGCACGCCCTCG
>JAHECP010000084.1 GCA_024641665.1 Acidobacteriota bacterium | reverse complement strand
CGGGCGCGGCGAGCGGTGCCTCCGCCCGGTCGGTCGACGCTGGCGCGGGTTCGGCGGCGCGCGCGGCCAGCGCCGCCGGAACGGCGGATGGCAGGATCGCGACCGGCCTGGCCGGCACCACGAGCGACGCCACCGGCAGCACGAAGAGGGCGGCGAGCGCCACGAGCCAGATGAGATGACGCGCCGCGGCCGACGACCGCCGCATGACCCGCGTGGTCAGCCAGGCGCCGCCGACGACGAGCGCGGATTTCCAGACGAGCGCGAGCCCGAACGCGAGGATGCCGGTCATGTCAGGCGCCTGCCTTTCTGGCCTTCTCGATGAGCGCGGCGAGGCGATCGAGGTCGGCGTCCGACAGGTCGGCGGCCGACTGATCGAGCAGGGCCGCGACGGCCTGTTCCGGCGAGTCGTCGAAGAAGGTGTGGAGCAGATGATGGATGGCCGAGCGCCGGGCGCTCTCGCGCGCCACCGTCGGGCGGTACGCGTAGCGCGGGCCGTCCTGCTCGTGGCGCACCGCGCCCTTGTCCTCGAGCACGCGCAGCAGCGCACGCACGGCGGAGTAGCCGGGCGGGTCGGGCAGCCCGGCCTGGATTTCGGCGGCCGTCGCGCGGCCGCGCTTGAACAGCACGTCCATAATCTGGCGTTCGCGGCGGCTGAACTGCGTGAGCGGGGACTTGGCCATCGGGTCGACCTCGGGAGATTCCGTCGTGATCGGTGGTGCTAAGAATTTAGCATATTGCTAGTAAATTAGCACTACTGGAATCGTCCGTCAAGCGCCGGAAACGACGGACATGGGGATTAGACGGACGAGCCGGTCGGGAGGATGCTAAGAATTCAGCACAGGCGAACAACCGGCGGAAGCCCCGCGCCTAAACGCACTCTCCTGCCCAGTCGTAGTACAGTCACGTGTTCGGCGGCGTGCGCTCGTCACGGCCCGGCCTCATCGGCTGCGCGGGTGGGACCCCGCTGGACCTTAACGCCCTCATTCGCTGCCGGGATCGTCCTGATGAAGTGGCTCTGCACCCTGCTGGTGCTCCTCCTGCCGGTCGCCGCCCTCGCCGACGAGGACGCGCTCACCGGGCGCCCCACGATCGAGATCTTCCGCGTCGCCCACCCGCCCAGGCTCGACGGCCGCCTCGACGATGCCGCGTGGAAGACCGCCGCGAAGATCACCCGCTTCACCCAGCAGAACCCGCGTGAAGGCGAGCCGGCCACCGAGCCGACCGAGGTCTGGCTGGCCTACGACAGCCGCAACCTGTACGTCGCCATCTACGCGCACTACACCGACGTCGCCATCATGCGCGCCAACCGCGTGGACCGCGACCAGACGCGGCGCGACGACCGCGTCGCGATCTACCTCGACACGTTCCTCGACCAGCAGCGCGCCTACCGTTTCTCGGTGAACGGCTACGGCGTGCAGGGCGACGCCGTGATGAACGCGGCGGGGCACGGCCACGACCGCAACGAGGACGATTCCTGGGACACGCTGTTCGAGACGGCCGGGGGCCCGGTCGCCGACGGCTGGATCGTCGAGATGGCCATCCCCTTCAAGAGTCTCCGCTACCCGTCGCGCAAGCACGGCGAGGCGCACCGCTGGGGACTCCAGATCCTGCGCACCGTCGAGGCCAGGGACGAGAGCGACACCTGGTCGCCGGTCAGCCGCGACGTGGACGGCTTCCTCACGCAGATGGGCGTGCTCTACGGCATCACCGACCTCTCGACCAGCCGCAACCTCGAGGTGCTGCCGACGATGACCGCCGTGCAGCTCGGCTCGCTCGACAGCGACACGGGGGTGTACTCGCACCACCGCGCGAAGCCCGACTTCGGCGTGAACGTCAAGTACGGCATCACCTCGAACCTGACCGCCGACTTCACCGCCAACCCGGACTTCTCGCAGATCGAGTCGGACCGCCCGCAGATCGACGTCAACCAGCGCTACCCGCTCTTCTTCCCCGAGCAGCGCCCCTTCTTCCTCGAGGGCCAGGAGATCTTCAACACCCAGATCAACCTCGTGCACACGCGCACGATCGTGGACCCGCGCGTGGGCGCGAAGATCACCGGCAAGGTGAACGACACCACGCTGGGCGTGCTCGTCGCCGACGACGGCGCGGCGGGCCTCGTGGACGACCTGCCGGCCCGCGCCCAGGGGAAGATCGCGCGGTTCCTCGTCGCGCGCCTGCGCCAGGATCTCTACACCGAGTCGTTCCTCGGCCTGATCCTCGCCGACCGCGAGCTCGTGGACAGCCACAGCCGCGCGCTCGGCGTGGACGGCCGCTTCCGCATCGGGCAGATCTACCGGTTCAGCTTCATGGCCGTGGGCACCGACTACCAGGCGCTCGATGGCCCCCGCTACCGCGGCCCGGCCTTCCAGGCCAGCTTCAACCGTGCGGGACGCAGCTTCAACTACTCGATCAGCCACACGAACTACTCGCCGGACTTCTACACCGACACCGGCTTCATCCGCCGCAACGACATCCAGCAGACCGAGCTGAACGCGTCCTACACGTTCTATCCGGAGGCGACGGTCATCAACTGGGGGCCGCGCATGCAGCTGATGCGCAACTACGACCACCAGGGCGTGCTCGAGGACGAGCAGTACGAGGCGGGCTTCAACGTCCGCTTCGCGCGCAACATCGGCCTGCGCGCGCAGGCGTCGAAGGAGATGGAGCGCTACGACGGCATCGACTTCCCGAAGCACCGCTACTCGGTGAACGGCGACGCCAACTTCAGCAGCCGGATCTCCTTCGGCGGCGGCTGGCGCTGGGGCGACGGCATCCGCTACCTGGAGGATCCGGAGATCCCGTTCCTCGGCCGGTCGATGAGCGGCGACGTCAACCTCACCGCGCGCCCCACCGCGCGCCTGGCGTCCAACCTGTCGCTCAACTTCAGCCGCTTCCGCGACCCGGCGCTCCACCGCGAGGAGTTCGACGTCCACATCTACCGCGCGAAGACCACCTACCAGTTCACCGACCGCCTCCAGCTCCGCAACATCCTCGAGTACAACGACTACAGCGGGAAGCTCGGCCTGAACCTGCTCGGCACCTACCGCATCAACGCCGGCACGGTGTTCTTCCTGGGCTACGACGACCGCCGCCAGGAAGCCATCAACATCAACGACGAGCTGTACGACACCACCCGGATGCTGCAGACCAGCCGGTCGTTCTTCATGAAGATCGCGTACCTGTTCCGGTACTGACGGCCCGGGGTGCACCAGGTGCAACGTGCACCCAGCGCCTACGATTTGTACGTGACTCGGTAGATCGCCCCCGCCAGATCGTCCGAGACGAGAAGCGCGCCGTCCGGCATGACCTGCACGTCCACCGGACGGCCCCAGGCGCGTTCGCCCTGCAGCCAGCCGGTCGCGAAGGGCTCGGTGCTCACCAGTCGCGTGGTTCAGCTCGTCGGGGCCGAGAGGCCGGGGACTGGGGGCCGGGGGCTGGGAACCGGCCCCTGGCCTCCGGCCTCCGAGGTACAATCCACCGAGACGCCCATGTCAGATACCAGAGAGCTTCTCGATTTCATCCGCCAAATCGTCGCCGACGACCGGGCCGCCGGGAAGACCGGCGGCCGCGTGCACACGCGGTTTCCGCCCGAGCCGAACGGCTACCTGCACATCGGCCACGCCAAGTCGATCTGCCTGAACTTCGGCGTCGCGCAGCAATTCGGCGGCCTGTGCAACCTGCGCTTCGACGACACGAACCCCGTCACCGAGGACATGGAGTACGTCGAGTCGATCAAGAAGGACGTGCGCTGGCTGGGCTTCGACTGGGACGATCGCGAGTTCTACGCCTCGGACTATTTCGAGCGGCTCTACGAGTTCGCCGAGCATCTGATCCGGACGGGCCACGCCTACGTGGACAGCCTGACGCCCGACGAGATCCGCGAGCACCGCGGCACGCTCACCGAGGCGGGCCGCGAGAGCCCCTTCCGCAACCGCACGCCCGAGGAGAGCCTGGATCTCTTCCGGCGCATGCGCGCGGGCGAGTTTCCCGACGGCGCGCACGTGCTCCGGGCCAAGATCGACATGGCGTCGCCCAACATCTACATGCGCGATCCGACGCTCTACCGGATCCGCAAGGCGTCACACTACCGGCGCGGCGACGCGTGGTGCATCTACCCGATGTACGACTACGCGCACCCGCTCTCCGACGCCATCGAGGGCATCACCCACTCGCTCTGCACGCTCGAGTTCGAGGATCACCGGCCGCTCTACGACTGGCTCGTGCGGCACGCGCCGGTGCCCTCCGAGCCGCGGCAGATCGAGTTCGCGCGCCTCAACATCAGCTACACCGTGATGAGCAAGCGGAAGCTGCTCGAGCTGGTGACCGGCGGCTTCGTGAACGGCTGGGACGACCCGCGCATGCCCACGCTGAGCGGCATGCGGCGGCGCGGCTACACGCCCGAAGCCATCCGCGACTTCGCCGAGCGCATCGGCGTCGCCAAGCGCGAGAATCTCGTGGACGTGGCGCTGCTCGAGCACGCCGTGCGCGAGCACCTCAACAAGGTGGCGCCGCGCGTGATGGCCGTGCTCAAGCCCGTCAAGCTCGTCCTCGAGAACTACCGCGACGGCCAGGTCGAGGACATGGACGTCGTCAACAACCCGGAGGACCCGTCGGCCGGGACGCGCAAGGTGCCCTTTTCGCGCGAGCTGTACATCGAGGCGGACGACTTCATGGAGGACCCGCCGAAGAAGTTCTTCCGCCTGGCGCCGGGCCGTGAGGTGCGCCTGCGGAACGCCTATTTCGTGACCTGCACGGGCGTCGTGAAGGACCCGGCCACGGGCGCCGTGACCGAACTCCGGTGCACCTACGACCCCGCCACGCGCGGCGGCAACGCGCCCGACGGGCGCAAGGTGAAGGCGACCCTCCACTGGGTGTCGGCGGCGCACGCCCTCGATGCCGAGGTGCGGCTCTACGACCGCCTCTTCACGAGCGAGAACCCCGGGGCGGGCGACCGCGACTTCAAGGACGAGATCAACCCCGCGTCGCTGGAGATGGTGGCCGGCTGCAAGGCGGAGCCGAGCCTGGCCGGCGCCGCGGCCGGCAACCGCTACCAGTTCGAGCGCCTCGGCTACTTCTGCGTGGACCCGGACTCGTCCGGTGGCCGCCTGGTCTTCAACAAGACGGTCGGCCTGCGCGACACCTGGGCGAAGGTCAAGGACAAGGCATAGCCCGCGGCAACGGGAGAGGGTGGATATGAAGAGGCTGCTGATCGCAGGGTTCGTATCCGTGCTCGCCGCCGGCCTGGCGGCGCAGGCGCCGCCGCTCGCGCCCGCGGCGCGGGCGCTCGTCGCCGTGGACGCGCCGGTCTTCGCGCTGACCCACGTCTGGGTGATCGACGGCACGGGCTCGCCCGCGAAGGCCGACCAGACCATTGTCGTCTCGGGCGGCCGGATCCAGGCCATCGGCGACGCCGGCTCGGTGAGCGTCCCGCCGGGCGCCACGGTGATCGAGAAGCGCGGCTACACCGTGATCCCGGGCCTGGTCGGAATGCACGACCATATGTTCTACCCCGAGGGCGGCATCGGCGTGTACGTCGATCTCGTGAACGCCGCCCCGCCGCTCTACCTGGCCGGCGGCGTGACGACGATCCGCACGACGGGCACCATCGAGGGCTACACCGACCTCGAGGTGAAGAAGGCCATCGACGCCGGCAAGATCGTCGGTCCCAAGATGCACGTGACGGCGCCCTACCTCGAGGGCCCCGGCGCCTTCACCATGCAGATGCACCAGCTCACCGGCGCCGACGACGCCCGGCGGATGGTGCAGTACTGGGCCGCCGAGGGCGCCGACAACTTCAAGGTGTACATGGATATCACGCGCGCCGAGCTCGCTGCGACCATCGAGGAGGCCCACAAGCTCGGCCTGAAGGTCACCGGCCACCTGTGCTCGATCGGCTTCCGCGAAGCCGCGGCCATGGGCATCGACGACCTCGAGCACGGGCTGCTCGCCGACACCGAGTTCGTGCCCGACAAGCAGCCCGACGCGTGCCCGCCGGGCTCCGCGCGCACGAAGTCCCTGACGGCCCTCGACACGAACGGCCCCGAGCTGCAGCAGACCATCCGCGAGCTCGTGGCGCGGCGCGTGGCGGTCACCTCCACGCTGCCGGTCTTCGAGATCTCGGTTCCCGGGCGGCCGCCGTTCCGGCCGGCCGTGCTCGACGCGATGTCCACCGACTCGCGCCTGCGCTACCTGGCCGTCCACGCGCGCATCGCGACCCAGAAGGACCCGCCCATCGCGACGACGTTCCGCAAGGAGATGGAGTTCGAGCACGCGTTCGCCAGGGCGGGCGGCCTGCTGCTCGCCGGCCTCGACCCGACCGGCTACGGCGGCGTGGTGCCGGGCTTCGGCGACCAGCGCGAGGTCGAGCTGCTCGTCGAGGCGGGCTTCGCGCCGATCGAGGCGATCAGGATCGCGACCTGGAACGGCGCGCAGTACCTGGGCGAGCTGGATCGGATCGGCTCGCTCGCGGCGGGCAAGCAGGCCGACATGGTGCTCATCAACGGCGACCCGTCGGCCGACATCGCCGACATCGAGAAGGTTGAGACGGTCTTCAAGGACGGCGTCGGCTACGACTCGGCGAAGCTCATCGAGTCGGCCAAGGGGAAGGTGTAAGGGAGGGAAACCCATGCCTCGTGCTGGTCATCGCGCGCGTGTCGTGGCGGGCGGCCTGCTGGCGTCGCTCGCGCTAGTCGTCTTCGTCTCGGCCCGGCAGGCCGATCGCCCGAAGTTCGACGTGGTCATCGCCGGTGGCCGCATCGTCGACGGGACGGGCGCGCCGTGGCATCGGGGCGACGTCGGCGTCGTCGGGGACCGCATCGCGGCCATCGGTGACCTGCGCGACGCGAGCGCGAAGGCCCGAATCGATGCCACCGACCTGGTCGTCGCGCCGGGGTTCATCGACCTGCTCGGCCAGTCCGAGTTCAACGTGCTCGTCGACAACCGCGCCGCGAGCAAGATCATGCAGGGCGTCACCACCGAGGTGACCGGCGAGGGGTCCTCGATCGCGCCGGTCAACGACCGGCTGATCGCCGATGCCGAGCCGATGCTGAAGCACTTCGGCGTCGTCGCCGACTGGCGCACCCTGGGCGACTACTTCAAGCGGCTCGACGAGCGCACCCATCCGGCGATCAACATCGCCACCTTCGTCGGCGCGGGCGGGCTGCGCACCTACGTCGTCGGCAAGGACGATCGGCCCGCCACGCCGGCCGAGCTGGAGCAGATGAAGCAGCTCGTGGCGGCCGCGATGAAGGACGGCGCGCTCGGGCTGAGCTCGTCGCTCCAGTACATGCCGGACCGGTTCGCGTCGACCGACGAGCTGGTGGCGCTGGCGCAGGTCGCCGCGCGCGCCGGCGGCGTGTACTTCACGCACCAGCGGTCGGAAGGCAACCAGATCCAGTCGTCGATGGACGAGGTGTTCACCATCGCCGAGCGCGCCGCGATTCCCACCGAGATCTGGCACTTCAAGGCCGCCTACAAGGCGAACTGGGGCACCATGCCGCAGCTGCTCCGCCGGATTCACGAGGCGCGCGCGCGGGGCCTCGACGTGACCGCGAACGTGTACCCGTACGCCCGGGCGGCCAACGGGCTCGATGCGTGCCTGCCGCTGTGGGTGCGGGAAGGCGGCGTCGAGAAGATGCTGGCGCGCCTGAAGGACCGTGCCCAGCGCGAACGGATCAAGAAGGACATGGACGACCCGAAGGCCACGACCTGGGAGAACCAGTGGTACGGGTCTGGGGGCGGCGACGGCGTCATGCTGTCGTCCGTCCTGGACCCGGCGCTGCGGAAGTACGAGGGGAAGACCCTCACCGAGATCGGGCGCGAGATGGGCGAGGACCCGCGCGACGCGGTCATGGACCTGGTCATCGCGGACAAGGGCCAGAGCAGCGTCATCACGGCCATCATGAGCGAGGCCGACGTGCGCGCGGCGCTCGCCGATCCGCTCGTCAGCATCTGCACGGACTCGGGCGCGCAGGCCGAGGATGGGCCGCTCTCCGAGTCGAAGTCGCACCCGCGCGCCTGGGGCACCTTCCCGCGGATCCTCGGGCACTACGTGCGCGACGAGCACCTGCTCACGCTCGAGGAGGCGGTGCGCAAGATGACGTCGCAGCCGGCCACGCGCGTCCACCTGCTCGATCGTGGCATCCTGCGGCCCGGCATGGCCGCCGACATCACCGTCTTCGATGCCGCGACGATTCGCGACGTCTCGACCTTCGAGGACCCCAGACACTACGCGGTCGGCGTCAGGGACGTGCTGGTGAACGGCCGGGCGGTGGTGCGCGACGGCCGCATCACGGCCGAGCGCCCCGGCCGCGCCCTGCGGGGGCCGGGCTACCGCCCGCCAGGCACGACGCGTTGACGACTTGCACCACGACGGCACGCTGCACGCGTGAACCACGTACGGCAACCACGATGGTCACGATGGCGAATATTGAAGGAAGGACACGAAAGCCGTCGCGCAGATCACACTTCTTCGTGCCTTCATTGACCGCCGGCGACCTGCGCGGTCTGGCCGCCGCAATCGCCAGGGCCAGACCGCGGGCGGGCGCCGATCCACACGCGGGAGAGCACGCGCTCGCGGGGGCGGGGAGCCCCGGGGGCGCAGGAAGGGGCGCCCGTCCCCCCTTCGCGTGTTCTCCCACGTGTGGATCGGCACCGGCCCCGCCGCTGGCGGCAGGTCGCCGGCACCAGTCCATCGCGCCATCGTGGTGTTGTCCGTGGGCCAGGGATGCAGCGTGACAGCGTCCTCGCCCTGAGCTCCAAGCCCCGCGGCCCCAGCCCCCTTGGCCCGCCGACGCTCGAAGAGCGGAGGCGGCCGGAATAGCCTCGCCCCCTGGCGTGTTCTCTCCTTACATCAGGGAGAGACGCGCGATCGTGCGAAGACGAGCAGTCGTCGTGCTCGCGGCGGGGGTGTGCGCCCTCGCGGGCCTGGTCTGGGTGGGCTCGCGGGCCACGCTCAGCGCCACGGAGCCACCGGGCCGTATCGAGATGTGGGCGGCCGCTCGGGCCAAGACGTGGCTGATCGGGCGGGCGGCGCGCGTCGCGCCGCCCTTCGCGCGACCCACCGGACGGGCTGTCGCCGCGGGAGCGATGCGGTTTCGAGGCGAGTGCGCGCCCTGCCACGGGACCGACGGGCGCTCGCTGAGCGACATCGGCCGCGGCATGTACCCGCGGGCCGTGGACCTGGGATCGCCGGCCGTGCAGGCCTGGTCCGACCGTGAGCTCTTCTGGATCATCAAGCACGGCATCCGGCTGACCGGCATGCCGGGCTTCGACGCCGCCCTCGAAGACGACGAGATCCGGGCGCTCGTCGCCTATGTCCGGACGCTGCCGGACACGCCCGCGCCGTCCGGTGACGGATCGGCGGGCGCCGAGCCAAGGTCGAGGCCGTAGCGCCGGCCCTCGACCGTAGTCGGAGGCGGCTAGGCGCGCGACCGGCGCGCCTCGCGCGAACGGAGCGGAGCGAGCAGGGAAGAGCGAGCGAGCGGAGTGAGCCTGGCGGGGTGCAGGGGGCCCCGCCATTCACGCGAGGAACGGAGCGGGGATCGTGGGGCCCCGCGAGTGAGCGCGTAGGGGGCGCCGCGGGGGCGAAGCCCCCCGGATCTACAAAGGAGGAACGCACATGAAGGGTATGGCCACGCTGGTGTTGTCAGGTTTGCTGCTGGCCGGGGGAGCGGTCTACGCGGCCCCCGTGACGGTTCAAGGCACGCTCGTCGATTCGGTCTGCTATCTCCAGCACGGGTACACGACGAACGACCACGGCGGCATGAAGGACTGCGGCACGATGTGCCTCAAGAGCGGGACGCCCGGGGCGGTGCTGACCAAGGACAAGACGCTCCACGTCATCATCGCGCCGTCGACGGCGCTGGCCGACTACGTGGGCCTGCCGATCCGCGTGACCGGCGAGGAGCACGGCACCTCCATCCTCGCCCAGAAGGTCCAGGTCGAGAAGGACGGCAAGTGGATGGACATCAAGCTGGGCGCGAGCATGTAGGCGCGCCCCGGGGCGGTTTCACAACCCTGCGGGTGGCGCCGAACGGGCGCCCGCCGGCGCGCAAGGCCCTCAGCCGTGGTCGCGTTTGTGGGCCTGAGCACCGGTGGGCTGTCCGGCGACAGGACCCGCGCCGGTTGTGAAACCGCCGCTCACTCCCGCGGCGCCGGATCGACGCGCAGCACGGCCGAATCCTGGCTACCGCCGGCCGCGACCGCGATCCCATAGTGGCCCGCCGACGCGTCGCGCGGCACCGCTCCGGGCCCGGCGCCGACGATCTGCAGGTCCCACACGCCCGTGTTGATTCCGGCCTGGCCGTCCGCCTGCAGTGTGCGCACGACGTGCGCCGCCTCGTCCCACACGGTGATCGTGACCGGCTGCGCGGTCTTCAGGTAGTACGAGAACTCCACCTTCGCGCGGCGGCGCCGGTCGCCCGGCTCGCCAATCCATGGGTCGTATTTCAGCGTGACGGGCCGGATCGCGAACACGTGCACGTCGCTCGCGCGAACCTCCTCGGTCAGCGCCTCGATTGGCGCGACGTCGAGGACCCACACGCTGCGGCCGTGCGTCCCGGCTACCAGCACGTGATCGCGCGACTGGACGGTCAGATCGTGTACCGGCGTCGTGGGCAGCGTCGCGCACAACGACTGCCACGTCGCGCCCTTGTCGAGCGAAACGTAGACTCCGCCGTCCGTACCGACGTACAGGATGTCGGCGCTCGCGGGATCCTCCTTGATCACGTTGATCGACTCGGCCGGGAGGTTCGAGACGATCGATCGCCAGGTGCGGCCGAAGTCGGTGGACACGTACAGGTACGCCGAGAAGTCGTCCTGGCGAAACCCCGTGATGGCCGCGTAGACCGTGCCGGCGTCGTGCTCCGACGCGATCACCCGGCTCACCCACTTCCTCGGTAGCCCCTCGCTCACCTTCGTCCAGCTCACCCCATCGTCCCGCGTCAGCCAGATCGTGCCGCCCTCAGTACCCACGTAGAGGACGCCCTGGTGGAAGCGCGACTCGCTGATCATCGTGATCGTGCCGTAGGGCACGACGCCGCGCTCGCCCTCGGCCGGATCTGACAGATCCGGGCTGACGGCGAACCAGTGGTCGCCGCGGTCGAGCGATTTCAGCAGCTTGGTGCCGCCGGCGTACAGCACGTGCGGATCGAAGCGCGAGATGATGAACGGCGTGTACCACCCGAAACGCCACGCCGGCTCGCCCTTGGGCGCGCGCGGCGCGATGTTGACCGACGAGGGGCCGCCGGAGATGACCGACGACCCGGTGATGTCCATCCGCCGCATGGCGCCGTTCTGGTGCTCGTAATAGATGATGCGGTCGTCGGTGGGGTCGGGCAGCGTCACGAACGAGTCGCCGCCGGTCCACGGGTCGAGGTACACGTGATGCCACGGGTCGTCGGTGGCGTCCTCGACCTCGGCGTCGCTGGGCCCGTACAGAGCGGCGTTGTCCTGCGTGCCGCCGTAAATTCGGAACGGCGTCCGCATGTCGGTCGCGACGAAGTAGAACTCGGCGGCGGGAATGTCGTTCAGGTGCAGCCACGTGCGGGCCCGGTCGTACGACATGAACAGCCCGCCGTCGTTGCCGAGCAGCACCCGGGCCGGGTTCATCGGGTCGATCCAGATCTCGTGCTGGTCGAGGTGCAGCACCTTCCCCCGCGTGTCGTGCACGCGCAGGATCTCCTGCCCGAACTCCTCGTAGGTGCGCCCGCCGTCCTCCGAGCGCAGGCCGCGGTTGCCGAGGATGTAGATCTCGTCCGCGTTGTCGGGCGACACGCGTACGTCGCAGAACTTCCAGCCGTAGATGCTGAAGACCGAATAGAGATCCTGCTCGTTCACCTTGCGCCAGCTCTCGCCGCGGTCGTCCGAGCGGTAGACCTCGCCGCCCACGATGGCGCGGCCCTTCGGCCCCGGCGTCTGGTTGTCGATGAACGCGTAGACCACCTTCGGGTCGCCCGGCGCCACGTCGAGGCCGGCGCGCCCCATCGGCCCCGCCGGCAGCCCGCGCGTCACCTTCTTCCACGTCCGGCCGGCATCCGTGGTCTTGTAGAGGCCGCTCTCGGGCCCGCTCACGAGCTGCCACGCCCAGGCGTAGAGCGTCTGCGGGTCGGACGGATCCATCGCCATGTCCACGACGCCCGTGCGGTCGTCGATCGCGAGCACGTGCTGCCACGTGCGGCCGCCGTCAGTCGTCTTGAACACGCCGCGCTCGGCGTTGGGCGACCAGAAGTGGCCGATGGCGCCCACGTACACCACGTCCGGATTGCGCGGGTCGATGATGACCTTGCCGATGTGCTGCGTGTCCTGGAGGCCCATGTTCCGCCACGTGCGGCCGCCGTCACTGGACTTGAACACGCCCGTGCCGGCGTACGAGTATCCGCTGTGGCGCGGCTGCGTCTCGCCCGTGCCCACCCAGACGATGTCGGGGTTGGAGGCGGAGACGGCGATGTCGCCGATTGTGAAGGTGGACTCGTGCTCGAAGATCGGCGTCCACGTGAGGCCGTTGTTGGCCGTCTTCCAGACGTTGCCCGAGCCGACGCCCACGTAGATCGTGCCCGTGTCGCCGGGCGGGACCGCGATCGCCTCGACGCGCGCGCCGGCCTTCGTCGGCCCGACCGGCCGCCAGCGCATGCCCTTGAAGGGCGAGGCCGCGTCGAGGCGGACGTGCGCGTCCCACGCCTGCAGGCGGGCCTCTGCGGTCGTGGCTTGCGGGGCAGCGGCGCCGCGCGCGGCGGCGGCGGGCGACTGGGTGGACGCCATCGCGAGCGCGCCCACGGCGACTGTCAGCAGCAGACCTCTTCTCACGTCCCGCTCCTTTCCGGCGCGTCGATTGTATGACGGGTCGAAGGGACGCGGCGTGGGCAGCCGCCTACCGCCGCAGCGAGACCTGCAGGCTGTTCTTCACCTTGACCACCGTGATCTGCCCTTCGCGCGCGAGCCACCCCAGGGCCATCAGCGCGAGCGGCTCGGCCAGCTTCGTCTCCTGCTTGATCTTGCTGACCGTCAAGGTGCCGCGCTGCTCGAGCAGCTGCCACACGGTTCCAGCCGCCGTACCAATCTGTTCCTGCATTGCGTGTTCCCGGCTTTCCCCGTCCGAACGGACGGATCGGTCCCACCCCAAAACGTGTCGATAGGAACGATCTTGCCACGGCCGGCATGGCGGCCGTGCAAAAGGATCCAGTCGGGGCGGGCGCCTGGCGACGCGAGGTGTCCCCTGCAGGGGACACACGAGAGGCCGGCGCCGACCAGATCGTCGAAAACAGGCCAGGAATCGAGAGGCCGCCGTGGCACTGTCGTTGCCGTTACGACAGGTGTCGGCCTGCTCCCGACGGTGCCGGGCTCGACAGTCGGCGTTCGAGGATCGCAAAAAGGCAGGCCTGGCGGATTGGAGTCAGTCATGACGACCCACAAGCTCCTCATTCCGGCCGTGCTGCTCGTCACGCTCGGCCTCACGGCACCCGTCAGTGCCGGCCAGGCCCGCACCCGCGAGAACCACGACAACCGCACGAAGGCCACCGAGCAGGCGCGCCCGCAGCGGTCCGCGCCGCAGGCGTCGGCCCGGCGGGACCAGCCGCGTCAGGTCCAGCCGCAGGCGAACGGGCGGCGTGAGGTCCAGCCGCGCTCGAACGCGCGGCCCGAGGCGGCGTCCCAGCGCGTCGCGCCGAGCCGCGCCGCCGGACGGGCCTACGCGGTGCCGCGGGGCCAATACGACCGGCCGGCGTACCGGCCGACCTACAGGCCGTCCTATCGGGTGTATGTCCCGTACCGGCCGCACTACTTCGCGCGGTCGTACTTCACCTTCAGGCCGCGCCTGAGCATCGGCTTCGGCCTGTGGCTCGGCTACCCGGTCGCCTACCCGTACGCGTATCTGGGGACCTACGTGCCGAGGGTGTACGGCACGGTCGGCATGGTGCGACCCGTGTCGGTCTACGGCGGCCTCAGCTTCGAGATCTCGCCGTACGACGCGGCGGTCTTCGTGGACGGCGAGTACGCCGGGACCGTCGACCAGTACCCGCCGAACGCGCCGCCGCTCACGCTGACGCCGGGACCGCACCGCATCGAGATCCAGGCCGCCGGCTACCGGCCCATGATGTGGGACGTGACCATCGTCCCCGGCCAGGTGATCCCGTGGCAGGGCGCGATGCAGCCTTACTGACTCGAGTGGCGCGAGAGCGCTGAAGCGACCCGCGCCGCCGTGGACGCGGATCAACGGGCGGGCCCACCGGGGCCCGCCCGTTTCGTTGTACGGACGCTAGCCCTGTCGCGGCATCGGCTTGATGATCGCGATCGCGGCGCCCATCGGGTCCTGCAGCGCGGCGATGCGGCCGACGGTCGGCACGTCCTCCGGGCCGCGCAGGATCGTCGCGCCGAGCTTCCTGGCGCGCGCGATCGTCTCGTCGGCGTCGGCGACGTGGACGTAGGGCAGCCAGTGCGGACGCACGCCCGCGGGCAGGTGGCCCGTCACGCCGCCGCGGTCGGCGCCGCTCCTCGACAGGATGTAGTACGTGCCGCCCGGTCCCACGTCCATCGAGCGGTGGGCGTAGCCGAGCGCCCGCTCGTAGAACGAGAGCGCCTTCGCCGGATCGCTGGTGTGCAGCTCGTTCCAGACCCAGCCGCCGTGGGGCACCGGCCCGTCCGCCGGGTCGCCCTGTGAGCTCCGGAACACGCACAGCCCGGCGCCCTGTGGGTCGGCGACGCGCGCCATCCGGCCGACGCCCGGGACGTCGGCCGGCGGCGCGACCACCCGGCCGCCGTTCGCGGCGACGGCCTTCGCGGTCGCGTCCACGTCCTCCACCGACACGTACGAGATCCAGTGCGGCGGCCGATCGTCCGCGAGCGGCGGGTAGCCGCCGATCGCCGTTCCGCCGGCGGAAATCATCTCGTAGGCAGAGGTGCCCATCGGAAACGGCTCGACCGTCCAGCCGAACACCTCGCCGAAGAACGCCTGAGCCTTCCTGGCATCGCTGGACACGTGCTCGAACCACGCGAACTTGCCGGGAATGAGCTTCCGTTCGGACATGTCACGTTCCCCCCTTCGAGCCCATAGACTCCGAGACGCGGACGAAACCGTCGGTCGCCGGGACGGACGAGGGCGCCCGCCGTCGGGGACCGGGCCCGTCCGTTCCGTCAGCGCGCCGCGGAATCTGGGAACTGGCAGCAGTGTACACCGGGAATGGAAGAGCAACCACAGGGTTGCATTTAACGGCCGGGTCCGGCTATGATGCAACCAGGAGGTTGCTTATGAGCACGAGCGCCCCAAGTACGGATCGCATCGAGAAGCGCATCGTCCTGCGGGCCCCGCGGGCCCGCGTGTGGCGCGCCCTGTCGAACGCCCAGGAGTTCGGTTCGTGGTTTGGCGTGGATTTCCACGGCGCGTCCTTCGCCGCCGGCGCCACCGTGCACGGCCGGATCACCTACCCCGGCTACGAGCACCTGACGATGGAAATCGCGATCGACCGCATGGAGCCCGAGCGCCTGTTCTCGTATCGCTGGCATCCCTACGCCGTCGACCCGCAGGTGGATTACTCGAAGGAACCGACGACGCTCGTGGTGTTCGAGCTGCAGGACGCGCCCGAGGGAACGCTTCTCACCGTGGTCGAATCCGGCTTCGACCGGATCCCCGCGCACCGCCGTGCCGAGGCCTGGCGCATGAACGACCAGGGCTGGGCCCAGCAGGTGGCGAACATCGAGAGCCATGTCGCCCGCACGGCTTGAGGGACCGTCCGGACACGCGGACGCCGGCGCCTCCGCCCACGTCTTCGCTGCGCTCGGCGACCCGACGCGGCTCGGGATGGTGGTGCGGTTGTGCCGGGACGGGCCCCTCTCCATCGCGCGGCTGACCGCCGGGTCGCAGGTGACGCGTCAGGCCGTGGCGAAGCACCTGCACGTGCTCGCGCGCGCTGGCCTGGTGCGGGGACACCGCCGGGGCCGCGAGAGTGTGTGGGAACTCGAGCCACGCCGGCTCGAGACGGCACGCCGCTACCTGGAAGTCGTCTCGAAGCGCTGGGACGACACCCTGGAACGGCTGAGGGCGGTCGTCGAGCGCTGAGCCGTCCGGCCCGAACACCCGCGCCGCGCTATGACTTGGCCTGCTGCTCGACCCGCGCGCGGAGCCGTTCCTGTTGCTCTCGGAGCTCGGGCGTCAGGTTGGCGCCGAAATCGTCCGGCTCGAAGATCGGGCGAATCTCGATCTCCATCCCGCCGCCGAACGGGCTCCGCTTCAGCCAGTCGACCGCCTCGTCCATCGACCGCACCTTCCACAGCCAGAAGCTGGCAATCAGCTCCTTCGTCTCGGCGAACGGCCCGTCGATGACGGTCGGCCGGGCGCCCGAGAACCGGACGCGCTTGGCCTTCGAGGTCGGCAGAAGCCCCTCGGCCGCGAGCATCACGCCTGCGTTGACCAGCTGCTCGTTGAACTTGCCCATCTCGGTGAGGATCTTCGTATCGGGCAGCACGCCCGCCTCCGAGTCCTTCGTCGCCTTCACGATCACCATCACGCGCATGGTCCGTCTCCTCCTTGACTAGCCCGGGGCTCTGCCCCGGACCCCGGCTCGGTCGCTTGCGGGGGCCCCATCGCCCCGCGCCGCTCCCTCGCGGGCCGCGCCGTGCGCGGCCGGCCCGTTATGCGGCTCAAACGGGTACGCGATTCTCGTTTCAAGCCGCATAACGCCCTTCCATCCCCTTGTCGAACGGGGGCGGCCCGAATCGACAGGGCCGCCTCCGGACGGTTCGACAATTCTTTCATCCGGAGGCCCGCCAGGTCCGTCGATCCGCGGGCGGCCCGTTCGACCAGTGGATGAACGGGTTCGAAGGAAGGGAGAAACAGCCATGGAGATCAGTCCTCACCTGCATTTCAACGGCGACTGCCGGGCCGCGTTCACGTTCTACGAACAGTGCCTGGGCGGCCGCATCGTCATGATCCAGACGCACCGCGAGTCGCCCATCAAGGACCAGGTGCCGGCCGAGTGGCACGACAAGGTGATCCACGCCAGGCTGGCGATCGGCGGCCGGGTGCTGATGGGGTGCGACGCGCCGGGAGCGCACTATGCGAAGCCGCAGGGGCTGCAGGTGTCGATCACCGTTTCCGACGCGGCCGAGGCGGACCGCGTGTTCACCGCGCTGGCGGAGAACGGGAAGGTCACGATGCCGTTCCAGAAGACCTTCTGGTCCCAGGGTTTCGGCATGGCGGTCGACCGGTTCGGCATCCCGTGGATGGTCAACACCGCCCAGGCGAGCTGACGGGTTGCCGTGGCGGGGGCGGCGATGGTGTAATCGGCTTCTGTGCCGACAACCGATCGGGTGCACGAGGCGGTCGCCGCCGTCTACCGCTCGGAATCCCGCCGCGTGCTCGCCACGCTGATCCGCCTGCTGGGCGATTTCGACCTGGCCGAAGACGCCCTGCATGAGGCGTTCCGGGCGGCGCTGGAGCAGTGGCCGCGCGACGGCGTGCCCGCGAATCCGCGCGCGTGGCTGGTCTCGGCCGGTCGCTTCAAGGCGATCGACAACCTGCGCCGGCTCGCGCGCTTCGATGCCCTCGACGAGACCGGCGCGCGGGCCGAGGTGGCCGTCGACGGCAGGGCGGCGTGGGCCGACGAGGAGGGCATCGAGGACGATCGGTTCCGCCTGATCTTCACGTGCTGCCACCCGGCGCTGTCGGCCGACGCCCAGGTCGCGCTCACGCTGCGCGAGGTCTGCGGCCTGATAACGGAGGAGATCGCCCGGGCGTTTCTGACGCCGGCGCCTACGCTGGCGCAGCGGATCGTGCGCGCCAAGGCCAAGATCCGCCAGGCGCGCATTCCCTACGAAGTACCGGCGCGCGAGGAGCTGCCCGCGCGTCTCGATGCCGTCCTTCGCGTCGTGTGCCTGGTATTCAACGAGGGATATGCCGCCTCGTCTGGCCCGGCCGTCACGCGCCACGACCTGTCGGCCGAGGCGATCCGGCTCGGTCGGCTGCTCGTCGAGCTGCTGCCGGAGCCCGAGGCGATCGGCCTGCTCGCGCTGATGCTGCTGCACGACTCGCGCCGCGCGGCGCGCGCCTCGGCGTCCGGCGACCTCGTGCTGCTGGAGGATCAGGATCGGGCCCTATGGGATCGCGAGCAGATCGCGGAAGGCGTCGGGCTCGTCGAGCGGGCGCTGTCGTCGCACCCGGTCGGGCCGTACGCGATCCAGGTGGCAATCGCGGCGGTGCACGCGAAGGCGTCCAGCAGCGCGGCGACGGACTGGGCGGAGATCGTCGGGCTCTACGACGTGCTGCTGCAGACCGTGCCGTCGCCCGTCATCGAGCTGAACCGGGCGGTGGCGGTCGCGATGCGGGACGGTCCGGCCACCGGCCTGGCGCTCGTCGAGGCCATTCTCGATCGCGGCGAGCTCAAGGACTACCGTCTGGCGCACGCGGCGCGCGCGGATTTCTGCCGGCGTCTCGGGCGGACGGCCGACGCCCGCGCCTCGTACGAGCGGGCGCTCGCGCTGACCGAGCAGGAACCCGAGCGGCGGTTTCTCGAGCGGCGTCTCGCCGAGCTGCGAACGTAAGGGAGGCTCCTATGAAGTACCTGTGCCTGGTGTACATGGAGGCCGACAAGCTGCGGGCGGTGCCCGACGGCGAGTGCGCCGCGTGCGGCGACGGCTTCCGCAAGAGCGGCCTCCTGATCGCGGCCGAGGCCCTGCAGCCCGTCGAGACCGCCACGACCGTGCGCGTGCGCAACGGCAACGTGTCGATCACCGACGGCCCGTTCGCGGAGACCAAAGAGCAGCTCGTCGGCTTCTATCTGATCGAAGCCAGGGACCTGAACGACGCCATCCGCGTGGCCGCGAAGATCCCGCCGGCCCGCGAGGGAAGCGTCGAGGTGCGGCCGGTCCGGGAGCTGCAGCCGTAACGGGCGGTGCCCGTAGTATACTGAGCGTTCTGGCGGCGACCGGCGGCGCCCGAGCAAGGAGCTTAGCGGGGTGCACCCCTCGACTTCGCTCGGGGTGCCCTGAGCAACGTCGAAGGGCAGGGGTCCCCGCCGATCCAAGAGAGGTGAGGTGGCCGAGAGGCTGAAGGCGGCGGTTTGCTAAACCGCTGTAGGGCCTAAAAGCTCTACCCAGGGTTCGAATCCCTGCCTCACCGCCAACTCCTCGCTTTCAGCTCGTCGTTTGGCGCCTCGGCAGGGCTTGCGGGGTCGCCGCGCCTCAGGGGGCTTGCCCCGCCGAAGCGGCGAAGCCGCAGCCTGCCGCGCCGTAGCGCGAAGCGCGAAGGCGGGAATCCCTGCCTTCCCTCGCGTTCCGCTCGGTCAATTGGCCCACAAGCTCTGCCGTATCGGCCACGGCAGGGGCAAGAATTTCCACCTTCGAGTCCCCCTGTCGGACACACTGTTTCATATGTGAAACACCGACAGAATTTTCAATTTTCCCTCTTGATCCGCCCCGCTGAGCATGCGTAGAGTCTCCAGAAATGCGCGCGCCACCCCCCATGCGCGTGTGGCGCCGGCGCGGGCAGAAAGGGGCTCCTCGTGAGTCGCGCTCGCCTGTGGCTCGTGCCGCTCGTCGCGCTCGCGCTGACCGCCTCGGTCGGCGCCCAGAGCGGGAGCTCGCTCCGCCAGATCGGCCAGCTCCGGCTCGCCATCCTCGGCCTCTCGGCCGTCCCCGATCCCGCCTCGCCCGTCGTCCCGCGCAACACGCCCTCGGGCGTCCGCGTGGTCGTCCCATGTTCGTTCTGCCTGCTGTTCGTCGACCGCCCCCGCAGCTCGCCACCTTCGGTGGGAGTGGCCCAGGCGCCGGTTCGTGCCGATCACGCTGAGGTCACACAAGGCCAGATCGCCGAGTTGGTCGCCCGGCTGGCATCGAAAGACGAGCGCGAGCGACAAATGGCCGCCCAAGACTTGGCTCGTCTCGGCCCAGCGGCGAGGCCAGCCACGGACGCCTTGATTCGTGCGCTCAAGGACGAGGACCAACACGTGTGCCTATGGGCGGTTAGGGCCCTGTTCGGTCTCGGTCCCGAGGCCTCTTCCTCGGTGGTCCCGCCGATACTCCAGATGGTGCACGACCGCAGTGGCGAGGCCGGTGCTGTCGGGGTTCCAATCTGCGCCAACGAACCTTTTTCGGATCTCGAAGCGCTAGGCGCCGCGGCGGTCGCACCGTCGATAGCGGCGATGGGGGGGCCCGCGAGTGACGCGGCGTATGGCTTCCTGGTGACCCTGGGACCGTCCCTCGCGTTGTCCGGCGTCACCGAGCTGCTGGACCACGACGCACGCCGTGCTGAAGAGGCCGCGCAGGTCCTCAGTGCCTGGCACGCTGACGCGGGGCCTGCCGTTCCGGCGCTGCGGCGGGCCTATCAGGCGGGGAGGATCGCGGCCGTGCCGTTTCTCTCCACGATTGCGTCCATTGGCCCGGGCGCCCAGGCGGCGGGTGCCGACGTCGCGGAGTTGGTCGCTGCGCACGAGCGGACGCTCCGCGAGCACGCGATCGAGACGCTGGGCGCGATCCGATCACCGGCCGGGGTTCCCGCCTTGATGGACGTGCTGGCGTCGGAAGGGCAGCACAACGACATCCTCAAGGCGATTCAGGCCCTTGGCCAGATCGGCCCGCCGGCCCGGGCCGCGATTCCGGCGCTGCGGCGCCGCGCCGAGGGACGGGACCCGACCTACGCCGCCGCAGCCAGGGAGGCACTCCGGCGTATCGGCGGCTGATAGTGTACGGCCCCACGGGAAATTGGCGGGCGGAACAGGGTGCACCAAGGTGCATGAGGTGCACGGCCGTGCACCAGGCGCGAGGAGGCGCGGCGGCTTCGCTGGCGCACGGCTTCTTTTCGATGTGCCCGCACCCAGCTAACGAAGATGGACTCCAGCGTCAGGTCGGAACTGACATGAACCAAGAGCGACGGTCGACGGCTGATAAGGGTGTAGTCCCGCGTCAATCCCGCTCGTGGTACGTGGTCTTGTGGGCGCTTCTGAGGAGCATGGGTGTCTTGGTGATCCTGGGTGTGCCGGGGCGTTGGCAGGCGTTCGCGGGGCTCGCGGGGGCTTTGGCGGGCGGCCTCTCAGTAGTGGCGAGCCCGCTGGCGTTCCTGTGGATCTGGCTGGGGCGGCCGCTGCACGGCGCGATGAAGTACATCGTACCGGCGGCTGCAGTCTTGGCGCTCGTGGGAACCGTGATGTTCATCGTCATCTACGCGAACCCGTTCTATACGGAGGCGTAGATGTCCCTGCTTCCGTTTTCGCAAGTCTGGCGTGTGCATGTCGTCTTCCGGGACTTTGTTGAGGCAAGTATGGCCAAAGCTCCGCAGGCGCCCAGTGTTGCATACCTGGCTGGAGTCGTACTTCTTTGCGCTCCTTCCTTCGTGGCGTACTTGCTGAGCGCCCTTTACGATGTGACGGGAGACTCGAGCTTCATTGCTCCGGGCTTGTTCTTGACGGCAATCGCACCATTCCCCTTGATAGGAGCTGCGGTTGTCGGCTTGATCGGTCTGTACAAGTCAACGGCGCGCTGGGTACAAGTCTCGATCGTGTTGGTCTTCGTGACTGCGCTGGCAATGTCGATATACCTGATCAGGAGTATTTAGCCCCAATACTGTTCACTTAGCCTTTCCTGACGCGAATTCTGACGTCCACAATGCGGATGCGCAGGCGACGACGAGGCCGGAGGGGAAATTTGCTCATCTTCCGCTTCACCCCCCTGGGC